>RHBS01000003.1 GCA_010030895.1 Actinomycetota bacterium
TGATGAGCCAAGTATCTCCATGACAATTGGAATTAATACCTCTCCACTTGCTGGCAAAAGTGGTACTAAGTTAACTGCTCGCCAAGTTAAAAATAGATTAGATGCAGAGCTAGTGGGAAATGTTTCACTTCGAGTTTTAAATACTGATCGACCAGATACCTGGGAGGTTCAGGGTCGTGGTGAGCTACAGCTTGCAGTATTGGTTGAGATCATGAAGCGCGAGGGTTTTGAATTAACAGTTGGTAAACCACAAGTTGTAACCAAGATGATTGATGGCAAATTACATGAGCCGATGGAGCGATTATCAATTGATGCCCCCGAGGAGTACTTAGGAGTTATTACCCAGTTGATGGCGCTACGAAAAGGTCGGATGGAGCAGATGGTTAACCATGGCACTAGTTGGATTCGCCTTGATTACCGAGTGCCATCTAGAGGATTAATTGGATTTAGAACTGAGTTCTTAACTGAAACTAGAGGTACTGGACTTTTACACCATGTTTTTGATGGTTATGAAGCATGGCATGGTGAATTAAGAACTAGATCAACTGGCTCACTTGTTTCTGATCGATTAGGTGTAGTAACCAGTTACGCGCTTTATGGCACACAAGATCGTGGATCAATCTTTGTCGAACCAGGGGATGAGGTTTATGAAGGAATGGTGATTGGTGAAAACTCTCGCAGTGAGGATATGGATGTCAATTGTGTGCGAGAAAAGAAATTAACCAATATGCGAGCTTCAGGAACCGATGAATCAGAGCGATTAATTCCAGCAAAGAAATTAAATATGGAGGGCGCCCTGGAATTTTGCCGTGAAGATGAGTGTGTTGAGGTCACCCCGGCAGTTGTGAGAATTCGTAAGGTTATTTTGGATGGCTCAACTCGCGCTCGCATAACCTCTAAAGCTAAGCGAGTCAACGAGAACTCTTAAGCTTTAACTTTGGCCATCCCCTTAATGTCGTAGCTGTGGCGTTAAATTAAGCCGTGGCCGCAAATTCTAAGGTGAAACTAAAGCTTGTTAGATCTCCGATTCAAAGTGAGCTAATTACCGATGAGGAGTTAAGTAGTGAACAAAAACAGGTTATAGATCATCGATCATCACCATTACTTGTTTTAGGTGCTGCTGGCTCTGGCAAAACTACAACTTTAGTTAAAGCAGTTGCTAATCGAATTGCCCAAGGTTTTGATGCTAATAATATTTTAGTAATTACCTATGGGCGTCAAAGTGCAAGTAGGTTAAGAGATCAGATTGCGTCAGCAAATCCCCAGCTTCACACCGTAAATGAGCCAATCGCAAGAACCTTTCACTCAATTGCATTTTTGATATTAAATGACCAACTGGTAAATGAAGAAAATAGTAAATATGTACTTCTATCTGGTGCCGAACAAGATGCAGTAATAACTCAACTTCTTGCTATTGATTCACAAAAATTGGCACAAAATCCAAATTTAGATATCTGGCCTAAGGAGTTGATTCCAGCACTTACTACCCGAGGCTTTGCAAAGGAACTCCGAGATTTTATCGGTCGAGCGACAGAGCGGGGATCATCTCCGCAGGAGCTAAAAAAATATGCCCAAAAGTATGGGCAAAAGTATTGGCCAGCAATTTGTAATTTTTGGGATGAGTATCGAAAAACCTTAGCCCTACGTGATGGCACAACTACAAACAAATTAAATCGTATCGATCCAAGTGAGATTATTATTGCTGCAATTGAAAAATTAGAAAGTAATCATAAATTACTTGAAAAGTACCGAAATATTTTTCAAGTTATTTATGTCGATGAGTTCCAAGAATCAGACAGGGCTCAACGAAAACTTCTAAAATTGCTAAGCGGGTCAGAGTTAGTAATTTTTGCAGATCCAGATAGTGCAGTGGGGCGATTTAGAGGGGCAGATCCTGATAATTTATTAAATGATCTAGAGCAATTTGGAGTAAGCAATAGGGTAATTTTAGGCAAAAGTTTTCGAGGTACTTTAACTCCAAAAGTTGCGGCCGTTAGTAGTGCAAGTGAAGAAGCAAATTTTATTGCCCAACAATTTAGATCAGCACACTTAAGAGCTGGTGTGCCATGGTCACAAATGGCAGTTATTTTGCGCTCACCAGGTTCCCAGGTTTCAGCCTTAAGTCGAGCATTTGCGATTAATCAAATACCTGTTGAAATTGATGCTGCTGCTAATTCATTAGCTGATAATCCGGCAATTAAGCCAATAATTACAGTTGCTCAAATTGCGTTAGGAGAAATTAAATTAGTTTCAAGTAATTGGGATCTAATTGAACAACTTTTATATAGTGAATTTGCTGGTGCTGATGCGATTTCAATTCGGCAAATGCGAATTCTACTAACTAAAGGACAAAAAGGTGAGAACCAAAAAAATTCAACAGAGTTAATTTTAGATGCACTTACTGCTCAAGTAGTGGATTTGCCATGGGAGCAATTAACGCCATTAAAGCGAGTAAATGATCTGATAAGTGAAGCTAAAAAAACATTAGCAAAATCTAAAGATATTTCAGATTTGCTTTGGAGTATTTGGAGCAATGCAAAAAATTATGAAGGTGAAAGCATCTCTAATTCTTGGCAAAACCAAGCATTAGTGGGCGGTAATAAAGGTGCTATTGCCGATCAAAATTTGGATGCTGTGATTTCACTATTTGAAGTGGCTCGAAGATTTAGCGAGCGATTGCCCGGAGCACAACCTGGATTATTTATCGATCAACTTTTAGGTGAAAAAATTCTTTCAGATAGCATCACTGCTACTGCGCAACGAAATGAGGTTGTAAAGGTATTAACGGTTCACTCGGCAAAAGGCTTAGAGTGGGAGTATGTAGCACTTGCTGGCATGCAAGAAGGTAGCTGGCCTAATCTAAAACAGCGCGGATCCTTGCTAGGTAGTGAGAGATTAGTTGAAATTTTCAGACATGGGATCAGTAATCCGGATCAATTAGATGCAATTTCAGCCTCGGGCTTGGCAGAGGATGAGATGAGATTACTTAATGTGGCAACTACACGAGCTACTAAACAATTAATTGTTACCGCAGTTGTTGAAGAGGATAATCAGCCATCAAAGTATTTTGAAAGATTTGCTGGTGATGATTATCAATTAACACAAAATGATCGTGCCATAACTCAACCAGCATTAGTCGCAGAGTTACGGCGAATTGCTATGCGGAGTAATTCTGAAATCGAGATTGCTTTTGCTACCTCGGCACTTAAGACCTTAGCTAGCAATGGCGTTAGAGCAGCTGAGCCTAGAAATTGGGTTGGCAATCTGCCAATCTCAACAGAGCTTGCAGTAATTTCTGAACAGGAACAATTACGAATTTCACCTAGTTCACTTGAGACATTTAGTGAGTGTGGCCTTAAGTGGATGCTGGAACAAAGTGGTGGTAAAGATGCAGATTCAACTGCACAGGTGTTAGGAACTGCAATACATGTAATCGCAGCTCAATTGAGTGAACAACCAGATTTAACCCTCGATCAATTAGAGGTTAAATTAAAAGGTGCTTGGAGTTTAATTGATATGAATAAGGGCTGGATTAAAGATTATGAATATCGAAGAGCCGCGCAAATGCTACAAAAATTTTATGGTTGGAATAGTAAAAATCAAAATACTTTAGTTGCAGTAGAGGCAAAATTTGAGTTTAAGCTTGGCAATGCCATTATTTCTGGTTCTATTGATCGAATTGAATTAACTAGTGAAAATCAATACTACATTGTAGATTTAAAGACTGGGGCAACTGCAATTAGTAAAGAGAAAGCAATCAAAAACAAGCAACTTCAAACCTATCAATTAGCAGTTGTAAAAGATGCATTTAAAAATAAGTTAGAGCATCAAGATGTTTCAGGAGCCTCTTTAGTATTTATCGGTGATCTTGAGGCTAAAGAAGCAGCCATTCGGCCGCAGGAAAAAGTAGAGAGTGAAGTTGTTACCCAAGAACTTATAAATGTGGCAAAAGAAATGAGTGATAAAACTTTTGTCGCAAAAATAAATGATCGTTGCCGTAGTTGTGGCGTAAAGACGAGTTGCCCGATTCAACCACAGGGTCAGGTGGTGATTGGAAAATGAGCATCAACTTCTCAGCAACTGAAATTGCCAATCGTATAAAGGCAGTTGATCCAACCTTTAAAGTTCCAACAAAGGAACAAATAGCCATTATTGAAGCGCCACTTGCACCAGCGGTTGTAATAGCCGGGGCGGGTTCTGGAAAAACTGAGACTATGAGTCAGCGAGTTCTATATTTGGTGGCAAACTCAGTTATCACACCTAATCAATTACTCGGCCTAACCTTTACTAGAAAGTCAGCAGGTGAGCTATCAAAGCGAATTAAGCACAGATTAAAACAACTCAAAAGTGCCAAGTTATTACCGGAAAATCTAGATGAATCTGAATTAACGGTTTCAACTTATCACTCATACGCTGGCAGAGTTTTATCAGATCATGCAATAAGGATTGGCATCGATGCAGATACAGATCCGATTGGTGAGGCAGCGGCCTGGCAAATTGCGTTTGAAGAGGTAAGTAGATTTGCTGATGGTGATCTGCCTATCAATGGCTCGCCAAAATCAGTAGTAGCTCAGGTAATGGACCTATCTACTCAATTGGCAGAGAATAATAAGAGTGCGCAAGAGATTATCGCTTACACCAACAATTTACTTAATCATCTATCTACTTTTGGAGATCGTCAAACAGTAGCTGTCTTAGATTTTAAGGAGGTGCTCACTCAAAGACTTGCCATCTTGCCAATTGTGGCTGCCTTTGATGAACGTCGAAAACAACATGGTCTGCTTACCTTCAATGATCATATGTCAATTGCAGCTCATTTAGTTCAAGAAAGTAAAGAAAATCATAATGATGATATTGCAATTTTAGAGCGAAATAAATTTAAAGTTGTCTTACTTGATGAGTATCAGGATACTTCTTATAACCAGATTAAATTTTTATCTAATTTATTTGGACATAACCATCCTGTAACCGCCGTAGGTGATCCAAATCAAGCAATTTATGGTTGGCGAAGTGCAAGTTCTGAAACTTTAGATACATTCTCTAAATCATTTAATAGTAAAGCCACTAGATATACATTACTAACTACTTGGCGTAATGATGAATCAATACTGAACTTAGCAAATGTAATGATTGATAATATTTCAAAAAATAGCAGCTCTGAAAAATTAGCTGTAAGGCCAAAAGCTAAAACTGGTGAAATACTCTGTGGAATCTATGAAACGGCAGAACAAGAGGGCAAAGCGATTGCTGAGTATTTTGCAAAGTACTGGTTTGATGCAAATCGCATATCCAAATCAGATGCTGAAAAGAGTACATTTGCTGTTTTAGTTAGAAATAGATCTCAGATCGATTTAATTCAAAGTGCATTTGCAGATTTAGATATTCCAACTGATGTGCCTGGAGTAGGCGGATTAATTCATACTGCAGAGGTTGCGGACATAATTGCATTACTTCGTACACTTACCATGCCAGATTCTGGTACTTCTCTAATGCGTTTACTTACCGGTCCCCACTTAGCCTTAGGAGCCAGAGATTTAATGGCCCTAGGTGCATTTACAAAATCCATTGCTAAAGCAAATGATCATTCCCGAACAAATCAATTAAAGCAGGCGTTGGAAGAAAATATTGAGGTTGTGGCAACTGCTGATGAGTTTGCGACTGGCTCAATAATTGAATCATTGGATCAGTTACTTTTACTAGATAGAAATGAATTTGAAAATTTTCACTTTATTCCAACTTTTACTCAAGAAGGAATAGAGCGATTAAAAAAGTTTGCTATTTCTTTAAGATCACTTAGAAGAGGTCTAACCGGATCAATTACTGATGCAATCATTGAAGCAGAGCAATTTTTAAATCTTGATAGTGAGGTGTTAGTTAGAGATGGATGGCAAAATGGTAGAAGAAATTTGGATAGATTTTTGGATGAGGCTGCAAAGTTTCAGAAAAACGGTGGTAGCTTAAACGGTTTTTTGCAATGGCTAAAAATTGCCGAAGAGGCTGAAGGTGGATTAAAACCGGTTGAGGTAGATGTCAGAAGTGATGCGGTTCAAATCTTAACAATCCATGGCGCAAAGGGAGCTGAGTGGGACTATGTAGCGATACCAGGCCTTGCAACAAAAAGTTTTCCAAGCATTGGTAAAAAATCTGACAACTGGATAACAAATGCTGGATCAATTCCTGTAAGTATGCGTGGAGATTTTGATCAACTTCCAAGTATTACCTTTGAGAATTTTTCAAATAATAAAAGCCTAAAGGCAGGATTAGATAAATTTTCCGAACAATGGAAAGTAAGAAAGAATTTAGAGGAGATGAGATTGGCCTATGTAGCAATCACGCGGGCAAAACAGGGATTAATTTGTACAACCTCACACTTTAGAAGTGGTGATAAACCTGTTGCACCTAGTGTGTTATTTGAAATTTTCACTAAATCTATAAAGGAAATTTCAGGTGGCATTATTTTAAATGATGTTACAGCCCCGGTTGGGAAAAATCCTCTAAAAGAAAACCCAATAACTGGAAAGTGGCCAAAGCAAAGTTCACAAGTAGAAAAAATTCGTCAAATTGCAGATTTAACAGCTAAAGCCGAGGAGTTAGATATTGAAACTGAATTGGCGAGAGTAAAAAGTAAAGAAATGATCTCTATTTTGCAAGATATGCAATCAATAATTAATGAGTTAAAGAATAGAAAAGATTACCTGACAGTTACTCTTCCAAATAGATTATCAGTTTCAACATTGCTTTATTTAGCTAAAGATCCACAAGAGTTAGCAGTAAAAATCCGTCGTCCTATGCCAAACCATATTGATAAGTATGCTCGACGTGGAACTGAGTTTCACCAATGGTTAGAGTCCTACTTTAAACATCCAGCATTGATTTCAATGGATGAGATTTTTAATCAATCTTTAAGTAAAACTGAAAAAGAGCAGGATGAACCATTAGATAAGTTACAAAGCGCATGGTTGGCAAGTGATTGGGCATCGAAAAATCCAGTTGATGTTGAAGTGGGATTTGAAACCATGATAGATAAAACCTTGGTACGTGGTCGAATCGATGCTGTTTATCAGATTGGAGTAAATCAATATGAGGTTGTTGATTGGAAGACTGGAAAGGTGAAGGATGGATCTGATTTAGAAAATGCAGCTATTCAACTTGCAATGTATAGATTGGCATATTCAAAATTAAAATCTGTTCCAGTAGCAAATGTTAGTGCGGCCTTTCACTACGTCTCCAGTAATGAAACAGTAAGACCAGTTGATATTTTAGAAGAAGCAGACTTGAAGGCTTTAATTTCAGCGATACCTATTGAAATTTGATTTCAACGCCAATGGGAATATGGTCAGAAATTCTAGTTTTAATCTTGTTTTCAATTAGCTTAGCGGATATTTGACCAGATTTTAATGAGCTGCTTCTGGCCATAATATAGTCAAATTGAATCTTCACTTTCCAACTTGGATATGTTGGGGTGTTAGCAAGGGATTTAAAACCACTTAATTTAGATGGAGTATTACCTGGAAGATTTAAGTCACCAGTTAAAATCTTCTCACCAGGAAGTTTTTTAATAAATGAACTTAGGCGATTTAATTGGAAGATATTGACTCCAGGTACAAACGAAAGATGCGTTGTAGCAATTGTTAATCCATTTGCAAGTTGAGCAACCAGAGCCACCCTGGGTTCATCTTTTACATAAATAAACTTAGCACCTTTACCATCCTCTCGTGGAATAAGCAGAGGTAATCCAATTAAAGATCTGCCCAATCTTTTAACGCTTAACTTTATTATTTTTTGATTTGTAGCAATTCCTATTCCATAACTTTTTACATCAGAATTATTTTTTTCATTAGTTAAGATTGCTTCCTCTAAATTCTCAACACTTTTCCATTTTTCTCCTGGAGTGCCAAAGATTGCTGGCAAAAATGCCCAGTATTTGAGCCCTGAATTCTCAGCGATAATTTTTGTCTGATTTATAAAATTGGATCGAGGTTGTAAATAATCAACTTCTTGAATTGATATAAAATCTGGTTGGAAATTTGCAACTATCTCATTAGTAGCAGAGGTTAGGCTTTCTTCCCAGTTTTGGTCTGGTCGAGGTGGAATTGCTTGTCCATGCAAAAGATTCCATGAGATTACCCGCAGGCTTTGAACGGGGGCGACAACCATGACGACAGGCTAGTAGGGTCGGCAGGTGATTGCGCCCAAGAAACCACTAAAACTTCCACTAGCGGCTGCTGAGGTAGATAGGTCAGCGCATCTGCGAAGTGATGAAAAGTACCTAATCAAGGCTTGGCCAACTGCAGAGGTTTTAGTTTTTATTAATGAAAGATTTTCAACAACTAATGATCAGCTACTTTTTCAAAAAGGTAGTGAGTTAGGTTCATATCAATCTGAAACTGATTATTTTTTGGGCATAAAAGATAATAAAACTTTTTTTGTTCGTCACTTATCAATTAATACCGTAACAAATTTTGAGTTAAAAACTTTACGTGAAGTAGGAGCCTTCTTACCATCAAGAGATATTGGTTTAGCAGTGCATGCTCAAGGATTAGCTAATTGGCACCAAAAACATCCAATGTGCTCCCAGTGTGGTGGCAAGACTGTGGCAACTGCTGGGGGTTCAATTAGAAAATGTTTAGCTGATAACAGTGAACATTATCCAAGAACTGATGGTGCCATAATCGTTCTAGTTAAGGATGATAGGGATCGAATTTTATTGGGCCGGCAAAAGGTGTGGCCTAAAAATAGATTTTCAACATTTGCTGGCTTTGTTGAGCCAGGTGAATCTTTTGAGCATTGTGTCGTTAGAGAGGTTTTGGAAGAGGCAGGAGTTGAGGTAACTGATATTAATTATTTAGGCTCTCAGCCTTGGCCATTTCCAGCTTCATTAATGATTGCATTTGAGGCAATTACAAACACTCCAGAGAGTGCAAAAGCCGACGGTGAGGAGATTGAGGAGATTAGATGGTTTTCAAGAGCAGATATGAAAGCTGCAATTCTTGATAACTCTTTGATTTTGCCGCTAGAGATTAGTGTGGCTAGGCAAATGATTAAGGCTTGGTATGGTGCTGGTGCAGAGATTGATTTAAAAGGTAATGAGTCATGGCGGTAGATAACCAGCAAATATTAAGTGGCTTAGATCAAGAACAGCTTGCTGTAGTTACTGCAATTAGAGGCCCAGTATGTGTTATTGCCGGTGCAGGAACTGGAAAAACTAGAGTCATAACTAATCGGATTGCATATGCAATTAATTCTTCAGTTACCGATCCAACCAAGGTATTAGCTTTAACCTTTACAGCTCGAGCAGCTGGAGAGATGCGGGCTCGACTTCGAGCATTAGGTGTGCCAAATGTGGCGGCTAGAACCTTTCACTCTGCCGCATTAAAGCAACTACTTTATTTTTGGCCATATGCCTTTGGTGGGCAATTTCCTTCATTGTTAACCAGTAAATCTGGGTTTATTAGCCAGGCAATAGAAAGAGCTGAGGTTGCAATTCCGGCACAAGTAAGCTCATTGCGAGAGATAGCAAGTGAAATTGAGTGGGCAAAGGTTTTAGAAATTTCACCAGATGAGTACTGCCAACGAGCCCTTGAGAGCGATCGATTGGTAAAACTTCCAAATAACAAAAGTAATAATGAAAATTTTTCTATGATTGCAAAAGTATATGAGGCTTATGAAGCATTAAAGCGAGAGGAAAGAAGCTTAGATTTTGAGGATGTCCTTCTACTTACAGTGGGCATGTTAGAGGAGGAACGTGGGGTGCGCGAGCGAGTCCGAGATCAGTACCGTTACTTCACAGTAGATGAGTACCAAGATGTATCACCATTACAACAGCGGCTACTTAATTTATGGTTAGGTAATAGAGAAGAGATCTGTGTAGTTGGGGATGCTGCTCAAACAATTTACTCATTTGCCGGTGCAACCTCAAACTTTCTACTAAACTTTAAAAATAGATTTCCAAATGCTCAAATCTTTAGATTAACGACTGGGTATAGATCAACACCTGAGATTATTAACACGGCTAATTTAATCCTACGAAGTTCAAATTTAATCTCAGATCAAGTGCTAGAGCTACAATCTGTAAATAACCACGGTGAAAAGCCAGCTGTAAATGGTTTTACCTCAGCAGCTGATGAGATTTCATATGTGGCTAATGAGGTATTACAGCAAATAAAAGCCGGAGTTGATTCCTCTGATATTGCAGTTTTGGCTAGAACAAATGCCCAGTTAGACCAGGTTAAATCAGCGCTTAATAATCTAAAGGTTGTCAACCAAATTAGATCAGGTGAGCGATTTTTTGAGAGAGTAGATGTTAGAGATGCGATGCGCCTAATCCGAGGGGCATCGGTTCTGCCATCTGAGGGTGGTGATTGGTATGCCGATCTAGTAGCGGTTTTACAGCCATTTGGTGATGCCGATTATGTGACCGCTTTTTTACGCTTGGCAAAAAGTATTAAAGATAATGGTGGTGAAAATATGCGGGCTTTTTTGCGAGAAATAGAGGATCGAGCTGAACAAAATAATCCACCAACTCTGCCTGGGGTAACTCTTGCAACTTTACATGCAGCAAAGGGTTTGGAATGGGATCACCTATATTTGATTGGGGTTTCTGATGGCGTATTACCAATGGGTAATGATCTAAATGAAGAGCGACGATTATTTTATGTTGGCGTGACTCGGGCAAAACAGCGGATTCAAATAACCTACGCCGGTAAACCCAGCGTATTTTTAGAGCAATTTAATTAAGTTGCGCCTTGGGCGCTAGATGCTCTACCCTTTGTCACATGGCAAAGTTAATTGATACTTGGACAGTAACTGCATTCGCAGTTGCTGCTGATTCCCCTGCCATAAATTCAGTTACGGCGAAATCAACATATCGCTCAGACTGGACCAATAAGCGCTCTAATAAGGGTTTTTATACCTTTACATCAGATCGCACCCCAAGGAGCTATATCGGATAAAACCGAAATAGAAGCCAAGGGGCCCGCGAATCTAATGATTCGGGGCCCTTTTTCTTTTCTCCAAAATTAAAAAGCCAACCGGCGAAGAAATAAATCAATGCAAGATAACGAAAGGAAAGGTGAGAACGATGACCGTTCTCTTCAGCGAACTACTAATCCCAGGTTGGGCAGAGGGCCCAACTGCAAAAATTGGATTAGGAGATATCACCTGGGCTTATGACGAAGCTCCAGTGATCTCCTATACCGACTACACCACAAACTCAACTGCAAATTCAACATATGCAACGAGCTCAAAGGTTAAGGGTGAGTACAAGCGCGCTGATAATCCTTTTCTACCTGAGATTAAACAAAGTATGAAGCCACTCTCCCTACCCTGCCACTCGGCCGATCCCGAGCTCTTCTTCAGTGAGAGTGCTCAGGTAATTGCTCAAGCTAAGGCGCTATGCGGCAGTTGCCCGATGAGGGCAAGGTGCTTAGAGGGGGCGTTATCTCGAGCAGAGCCTTGCGGGGTCTGGGGTGGAGAGTTATTTGATGAAGGTCAAGTAATTCAAAGCAAACGACTACCGGGTAGACCAGCAAAGGTAGCGGTTGCAAGTTAATTTAAAAACCAAACTGTTAACTAGAAAGGGTTAACAAAAAAGCCGGGATTGGTAACTTACCAATCCCGGCTTTACATTTTGGTTTACTGATGTATTAAGCCTTACCAAGAATACGATTTACCTTTGTGCCACACACTGGGCAGATTCCTTGTGCCATACGACGACCAGAATCAGAGACCTTTACATGTCCTTCAAAGGAGCGCTTCTCTTTGCACTTAACGCAGTAAGCCTCACCTTTGTACTCTTCTGCCATTTTCTTCCTCCATCCGCCGCACCCTTGGGAGCACACAGGGGAGTTCCTGCGTGAGAGTACGAATGGCAACACCATACCCCTCACACCACGCTCAACATGGGTTTTCCACGCGTAAAAACCTAAATATTAATCAGGAAGGTGGAAAAAAGGGGTAAAACTAGATATTTATCGCCGACATCACGCCAGATCCACCAAATTGGCAACCAATCTCAAATCCCTCTAAAAATGCCTCGGCTCTAGCTTGATCCTCATACCGATTTAAATAGTATTTAAATTGATCATCATGGCCTGGCACCTGAAGGTGAATTAATTCATGAAAAATAATGTAATTCAAAACAAATGCTGGTGCGCCAATTAATCGGTCAGAGATTCTGATACTCCGATCAACAGTGGTGCATGAGCCCCACCGTTCATTCATTGCGCGCCAATTTATGCTGGCTGGAGTAGTAGAAAAATCTGGAAGATACTTTTTCAGTAGAGTCAGCCCAATATCTAACAATTGCTGATCACTTTTTCGCTCTTTAGCCTCTCGCCGCAAAACCATAGCGATCATCTCGGGGATAGCCTCTAACTCCTGACGTTTACTCATCTTGGCTGGAATGTGAATCTCAATCACCCCAGCATTTCGATAAGCGCTCATACTGCGTCGCCGTCTCTGGTTTCTCACTACCTTAAACTCAGGCAGCCCTGTAGGCAGCGCAGCTTCATATCGTTTTCTTCGCTTTGATATTTGAGCAACAGGTGGCAGCAGATCAGTAAAGAGAGTTTGTTGCTCAAAGTTATCCACTATTACCTCTTTTTATCCACCATAATTAGCCATATCTCCACAGGTTAATCCACAGAGCCGCATAAATTTTACGGCTCCTACTACCCGTAATTGGTTTAGGCATACCGATAGATTAAGTACAGAAAATTTTTATGGTTTAGTAAGCGCAAAATCTCAAAAAATATTTTGAAAAAATACATCACAAATGGTCATATCAAGTTGATTCTCATCATTTATTAACCTAAGTTAGCGCTACGAAGTCCCCGGATAACCGTTTCATATCTGCAAGGGGAAGGCAGATAGGAAATGTGCGGCCGGGGACTTCGCTTTTTTATCTTAAGATTTAGAGCAGACCAGAAAGATCATCAGGGACAGTAACGCTATCTAAAAATGCTTTTGCATCAGCTAAATCTTTTGGCATTGGCAAAAATGCTGGATCTTCCCAGCACTTATCCCGGCCATCTGCACCCCGTAAATTTTTTACCTCACTCCAAAAGGCGGAGGCCTCTCTCATTTTTCTTGGCGACACCTCTAATCCCAACAAGCTTGCAAATAATTGTTGCATTGGAGAGCTAGTAGCTCGCCGACGTCGTGAGTTTTCAATTAAAGCGCTAAAACTTGGAATGCGATCACCTGCAACTTGAGAAACTACATGATCAATCCAACCTTCAATTAAAGCTAGAGTCATCTCTAATTTAGTTAATGCTAACTCTTGAGCTGGAGTTTGTTGTGGGGTAAATAATCCTGAGTTTAAAGCGATATTTATCGCTTGCGGATTGTTGATATCAATTTGACCAGCAGAGATTGCCTCTTCGGCTTGGCGAGTAATGGAATCAACATCAATCGTAATTCCCTTACCATAAGTGGTTATTGCATCACGAAGGTAGGTGTGTAACCAGGTATTTTTTGCAAATAATCGGCTTGCTGCCACCTCGCGAAGTGCTAAATATAAATTAACCTCAGACTTTTCTATTCCCAGGCCATCTGACCACTCTAAGATATTTTGTGGAATTAAATGTGGGCCACTATCTGGCTTTAACAACGGGATTGCCACATCATTAGCACTAGTTATTGAGTTGGCGAGTAATCCAATTCCCTGCCCTAATTGATTTGCAATCAAAGTTCCCATAAAACTTCTTAGCAACTTAGCCACCATCTGTTTCATCGCCTCTTGCTGCTCTGGAGACTGATCTAGCTGGCCGGCTAGTTCAATCGGAAGGGCGGTGGCGGGGTTAGAAACCACCTGGGCGAGTGCATCAGCCATTCCAGTTGCAAGTGGCTCAATTAGTGATTGCCAGCCCGCTAATGATTCATCCAACCAGGTGCCTTTTGACCAGGCGCTATCTGAGGGCAGAGTAGATGCCGGAAATAAAATTTCAGTATCAAGCCAGGTGTTGGCAATCGCAATTGATTGAGATAGCTGATCTTGATCGCTAACTCCTATTGGTAGGTCACTTTTTGTAGCAATTATCTTCTTTGCGATTTGTCGTAGCATCGACTGATTAATTAAATTTTGATTAGGGGTGGAAGAGTGCATATTCTCAATAAATGATTTAGCTCCAGCTAAAGTTTGAGAATCAATTCCCATCTCTGAGAATTGTTTTAGCAGCGCCTCAAAGTCAGGTTGACCATCACCTGGCAAAAAACCAAAACTCATCGGTCACTCCCTTATTCCTTCATATTCCCTAAGTGTTAAAGATATCTGATTATCTATAACAATTCTGCCCGCCGATTTCTTCCCCGTTCAATATGATATTCCTATGAATTCAGCCCCACTCTCAGCATTGATCTGGTGGGTAATCCCTATTGGTGCGGTTTTCTGTGCAATTTTATATGGGGTGTGGCTAAGTAAGTACAAGTCTAAATTTGATAACCAAACCAGTAGATCTGTTAATAAGTTTAAGAATTTCCAAAAATCATTTCATCCAAAAAATAAGTAATAGATGAGATCATTACTTCCCGTCAGGTCACAGATACCTGGCCCCACAAAATTACTTCTAGCGATCTTGATTTTTGCTGCATTTTTTATTAAATCACCATATGTAATTCTCGCTCCTGGAGATCCACAAAATATTTTAAGTTCAGCAATCAAAATCTCTGGAACCAATATTTATCCAACTACCGGAAAGTTATCTGTTACCTCGGTGATGGTAACTGACCCAGATTCCTACATGACTGGATTTGATGTTTTGTATGCCTGGTTATCTAGAGAACAAGCAGTTTTACCTCGGGTTGATATTTATCCAGAAGGTGAAAGTACTGAAGAGTCGATGCGAATTGGTGCGCAAGAGATGGCAGATTCTCAAGTAAATGCCACAGCTGCAGCATTAAAATATTTAGGTTATGAGTTAACTTCAAAGTTAATTATTGGCCAAGTCAATAAGCAAACTAATGCCTACCAGATATTAAGGGTGGGAGATGAGGTCTTAACGGTGGACAATGTTAAGTATGCCTCTCAAGCTGAGATCGCCAATGCTTTAGATAAGAAAAAACCTGGTCAATACGTAAGTGTTAAGGTAATGAGATCAAACTCCCAAATCATTGAAAAGCAAATAAAGCTTTCTGCTAGAGATGATGGTTCTGCATTTATCGGTATCGGAATTAGAACTGAATTTGATTTTCCATTTGAAGTTGAGATTAAATTAAAAGAAACAGCTGGTCCAAGTGGTGGGTTGATCTTTGCCTTGGGAATAATTGATAAATTAACGGTGCAGGATCTGGTGCGCTCGCGAAATATCGCTGGCACTGGAACTATTTCAACTGATGGACAGGTAGGGCCAATTGGGGGAATTGCTGAGAAGATTATTGGAGCTGAAAAAGCAGGAGTGCAAATATTTTTTACTCCTGTTGAAAATTGTTCAGATTTAGTAAATGTCGATCAAATTCTTAAAAACCAGGGCCCATCAGGCATGAAAATTGTGCCCGTCGCCACACTATCTGAGGCAGTCTCGATACTAAATAAGCCGAATAATTCTCAGTTTCCAAGTTGCAAAAGCATCGCCTAGGAGTAGATAAGATCTGCGCATGAGCAACTCTGGTTTTGGTGGCGGCGGTTTTAATCGCAATAACAATCCATTTGGCGGTAGCGGATTTGGTGGTAACTTTCCCAACCCATTCACAAATAGAGGCGGTGGCCGAAGAAGAGTTAGCCCATTAACTATTACTTTTATCATCCTATTTATTTTGGCAAGTATCTTAGTTTCACTTAGTAGTTTTTATGCAGACCTACTTTGGTTTAGATCAGTTGATTATGTAAATGTTTGGCAAACCTCGTTATTTACCAAAGTATTTTTGTTTTTAGGTTTTGGCTTTGTTACTGCAGTATTTATAACCGCAAATATTTATATTGCATATCGGAAGCGTCCGGTTTACGTGCCAGTTGCGGTGGAAGCCGATAATTTAGAGCGGTATCGCTCACAGATTGAGCCAATTAAGAAATTGGTATCGATCGCAATATTTCTAGCTATTTTTTACTTTGCTGGCACAGCGGGCTCTAGATTTTGGCAACCATGGTTACTCTTTAGAAACTCAACTGATTTTGGTGTAGTAGATCCCCAATTTGGATTAGATATTTCATTTTTTGCATTTAGATTGCCGATGTGGCAAGCATTAATTGGCTGGGGAATATCAACCATAATTTTATCTTTAATCGCTGCAGCTGCGGTTCATTATATATATGGTGGAATTAGACCAGCTGTTAAAGAGGAGAGAACAACTGTTTCCGCTCGCGTGCAACTTTCAGTGCTACTTGGTTTATTAGTACTACTCAAAGCTGTTGCTTATTGGTTTGATCGGTACGCCTTAACCTTGAAAGAAGGAAGGTTAATCACTGGACTTACTTACACCGATGTGAATGCTCTACTTCCGGCTAAATCTATTTTGGCTGCAATCGCCTTAGTATGCTCACTTTTATTTTTTGCAAATATTGTTCGCAAATCTTGGCTACTTCCAACAGCGGGCGTGGCATTAATGGTAATTGCTTCTGTATTAATTGCCGGTATCTATCCAGCTGCAATTCAGCAGTTCCAAGTTAAGCCATCAGAGTCAACTAAAGAAGCGCCTTTTATTCAAAACAATATTAATGCCACTAGAGCTGCTTATGGATTAGATTCAGTTGAGGTTAAAGATTATCAAGCAACAGTTTCAACTTCAGCAGGTCAGTTAGCAAATGATGCGGCTACTATTGCAAATATTCGATTAATGGATCCAAATGTTTTATCTTCAACTTTTAGACAGTTACAGCAGATTAAACCTTATTATGCTTTTGCTGACTCTTTAGATATAGATAGATACACAATTGATGGAAAAGAACGAGATGTAGTAGTTGCAGTTCGTGAGTTAAACATCGAAGGAAATCCATCTAGAAATTGGATTAATGATCACTTGGTATATACCCATGGATTTGGTTTGGTCGGTGCATTTGGAAATACGGTTGATGCAGATGGTAAACCAACATTTGTGATTGGTGATATTCCTCCAACTAAAGGCTTAGGTGAATTTCAACCTCGGGTTTACTTTGGCGAGAATGTTCCAGATTATTCAATCATTGGTGGGCCAGCATCAGGAAATCCAGTTGAGCTTGATTATCCAGATGATAAATCTCCAAATGGCCAGAAAAACTACACCTACACTGGTAAAGGTGGAGTACCAATGGGCTCACTATTTACTCGCCTGTTGTTTGCAATTAAATATCAAGAACAAAGAATTTTGTTATCTAATTTAATCAACTCTGACTCTAAAATCTTATTTGAGCGAAATCCTCGCGAGCGCGTGGCCAAGGTAGCTCCTTGGTTAACTCTAGATGGTGATCCATACCCAGCGATTATTGATGGCAAAATTCTTTGGATTATTGATGGTTACACAACAAGTGCAGGATATCCAAACTCTAGAATTGTGAATTTAGCTAACACCGGTGATGCACTTACTAGTCGCGCAAATGCAGTTGCTACCTTAGATGATCGAAATGTTAATTACATTCGAAATTCAGTGAAAGCAACAGTTGATGCCTACGATGGTACGGTTTCACTTTACCAATGGGATGAGAAAGACCCAGTTCTTGCCACTTGGAGTAAGGCATTTCCGGGCAGTGTAAAGCCAAAGAGTGAGATCTCTGCTGAATTACTTTCACATATTAGGTATCCAGAGGATATGTTCCGAGTTCAAAGAGATATTTTGAGCGCCTATCATGTAACTACAGCTGAGGCATTTTATGGCGGCCAAGATTTCTGGCGCGTTCCACTTGATCCTTCTAGCTTTGGCGCAAACTCTGGCGTACAACCTCCTTATTATTTAACGATGCAGATTCCAGGACAAAGTAAGCCAACCTTCTCTCTTTACACTCCTTTCGTTCCTCGCGGTGGACGTGAGAATTTAACTGCTGTGGCGGTAGTAAATGCTGATGCTGGTGATAATTATGGAAAAATTACGGTGTTGCAACTTCCTCGTTCAACAAATATTGCTGGACCTTCTCAGGTGGCATCTAATTTTGAAGCAAAACCTGAGGTTGCAACCTCACTTTCTTTACTTCGCCAAGGTGGATCAGATGTAGTTCTAGGAAATCTACTTACTTTGCCAGTTGGAAAGGGATTACTTTACGTACAACCAGTTTATGTTAGAGCAACTGGTAACACAGCAGCTTATCCACTCCTTCAAAAAGTATTAGTCTCATTTGGTGATCAAATTGGATTTAGTGAAACTCTTCAAGGAGCATTGGATCAAGTATTTGGTGGTGATTCTGGAACTGACGCTTCAAATAATCAACCAAACTCACCAATTAATGGTGGTGCCGGAAGTAGCCAGGCAATAAAAGCAGCTATTGCTTCATTACAATCTGCATATGCAGATCTTGAAGCTGCACAGAAGCGATTAGATGGCGCAGCAGAGGATCGCGCTCGAGCAAGAGTTAAGGCTGCAATATCTGCTTTAGTTTCCGCACAAAATAGATAATTAATTCATCTAATTGGGCTTAGGGCCAAACCTGCTCTAAGATTAAATATCCGACGCGGGGTGGAGCAGCTCGGTAGCTCGCTGGGCTCATAACCCAGAGGTCGTAGGTTCAAATCCTGCCCCCGCTACCAATTATTTAATTCGTAAACTATTTAACACTACAAATAATGAAGATAGTGACATTGCCGCTGCGGCATACATAGGGGACAAATTTCCAGAGGCAGCAAATGGGATAGCAGCTACATTGTAGAAAAATGCCCAACCCAAATTAGATTTAATAATTTTTACACTCTTTTTTGAAATTTTAATTGCTTCCAAAGCTGCAAGGAGTGAAGGTCTTATAAGAGTCACATCTGCAGCTGCCATTGCAGTATCTGTTCCAGAGCCCATAGCGATACTAAAATCAGCCTTTGCGATAGCTGCTGCATCATTAATTCCATCTCCAATCATCATAACCTTGCCATGGCTCTGAAGAGAGGAAATAAAATTCAACTTATCCTCTGGAGTTGCAGTGGCATAGATATGCTCGATATCAATTCCTACCTTTGAACCAATAGCTATTGCGGCATTTTCTGAGTCGCCGGTCAATAGCCAAGTTTTAACTCCTGCGCCTTCAAGGTTTCGGATTGCTGATTTACTGTCAGACTTAATTTGATCACCAACTTCAAATACCCCATAGGCCAAACCATCAATTGCCAAAACTGCTACTGAATTCGCTCGGTTTTGAGCGTTTTCAATGGCTGCACTTAATTTTGGTGAGAATTCAGTTGTACTTCTTGAAATTGAAAGTGGTGAACCGATTAGTACCGCCTTGCCTACATCGGTACTAGTTGGTTTAACTCGAGCAGCAACACCAACTCCTGGAGTATGTTCAAACTCGGTAACAGTGAGTTTGCTTATGCCCTGCTTTAGCAGTGCCTGTGTAATTGCGATTGCAATTGGGTGTGAATCCATGCTTTCAACACTTAGCGCATAACTCATCAACATTGCAGCAGATATTTCAGTACTAGGCCTGTCTAATGGGTTATCTATTAAGACCATTTCAATTACTTCCATTTTTCCGGTTGTGATCGTTCCAGTTTTATCAAAAACTGCATCTGTTATTCCAACAGCCTTTTCAATTGATCTAGGTGATCTAATTATTATTCCCTTTTTTGCTGCCTTTCCAGATGCCACCATTAGCGCAATTGGTGTGGCAAGTCCAAGAGCACAGGGGCAGGCGATTACCAACACTGAAACTGCAGTTGCAATTGATTTTGAGATAGTTGCGCCTGATATGAACCAAGTGATGTAAGTGGCTAATGAAAGTAATAAAACTATTGGAACAAATACTCTACTGATTCGATCTGCTAATTGTTGCGCCGGTGCCTTTTCGGATTGGGCTGCAAGGACCATTTTGGTAACTCTAGCTAACTCAGTATCAGAGCCAACCCTTGTGGCACTTACAACTAGATTGCCATTATTATTTATAGAACCGGCAAAAACTAAAGTATTTTCTGAAACCTCTACCGGTGTGAATTCTCCAGTTAAAAATGAGTTATTTATTGTGCTAAAACCAGAGATAACTTTGCCATCAGTAGCAATTCGATCGCCGGGCTTGACTACAAATATATCGCCGATTTCCAATTCACTTATCGGAATAATTTTAGTTACGCCATCTTTTTGTACCTCAACTTCAGAGGCAGATAATTTAAACAACTCTGCCAAGGCTGAGCCAGCTTTGCGCTTGGCCCGATGCTCTAAGTAACGACCAAAAATAACAAATAAAATTACCGAAGCAGAGACCTCAGCATAAATTGTAGGCATAATTTCAGAGATTGGATCAAATACAAAGGCCGAATAAGCACTCCAGGAAAATGAAATTATTGAACCAAGCGAGACTAAAGTATCCATCGTTGGGTTAAACAAATTTTTAAAGGCTGCTCTATGAATTGGCCAGGCGAAGATAAAAACAATTGGAATAGATAACAGAATTAGTAACCAACTACTTATGGGTGCATTAGGATAATTTAAAACTAAACTTTGATTGTTTTCAGTTAATATTTTATTAATCTGATCAATAAAACTTATCAATTGCTGATCAATGCTAATCTGCGCCTGATCAAACATAGAGATTGCGATAATTGGTGCAGTTAAAATAAAAGTTAATAGCAGGCGTACGCCTAACTTACTGGATTTTTCAAATGATTCGCGTTCACCTTTAAAAGCACTGGCTTGGTAACCTGAGGCTTTTATCTCACGAATTAACTGTTCCTCCGAAATGCCTTCAGGCGCAATAACATGAGCTGATTCCATGGCTAGATTTACAACAGCTCGCACTCCAGGTAATTTATTTAAGGATGTCTCAATGGTATTTACACAGGATGAACAGGTCATACCTGAAATCTGAAGGTCAATCTGTCTGGTTTTTAGATTCGGTTGACTAGAAATTGTGCCCATACTGAAAAGATTACTCTTATTTGAATTACTTGGTAGACAAAACTCTCCGCAAACTTGCTAATCGGGCATGATTTTTGTCATTAAATTTATCCCAAGAATTTAACACACAACTTTCCTCGTTATGTGAACAATTTTTTGGGCACATAGAAACAGGTTCTGCAAACTCGGGAAACGCCGCAATAACTCTAGAAGGTTGAATATGTGCAACTCCAAAGGATCGCACACCTGGCGTATCGATAATCCAACCAAAATTTTCACCAGCAAAAGTTGATGAAAGTGGTAATGCAATGGCACTAGATGATGTGTGTCTACCTCTGCCAGTGACTTCATTAACATCCCCAGTTTCACGATATGTACTCTCATCATTATGTCCAGCAGGTTTATTTTTAGAATTAATTAAGAGATTATTTACTAGAGTTGATTTTCCAACACCTGAATGTCCTAAGAGAACAGTTATTTTTTTTGAGAGCATACTTCTTAAGTCGGATAAATTTGAGTTTTTATCTATCTTAAATACTGGTATTTCTAGATCTTTGTAAGTTTCCAAGAATTTATCGCCACTTCCTAAATCTTGCTTGGTCATAATAATAATTGGTTTTATCCCTTGGTCATATGCAACTACCAAGGCGCGATCAACAAAACCCTCTCTAGGCTCTGGATTGGTTGTTGCAATCACAATTGCCATTTGATCAACATTTGCAACGATTACTCGCTCATCATTAACATGATCATCAATGGTTCTGGTAAGGGAATTTTTTCTTGGCAATACGGTTACAACTCTGGCTAAAGTTCCTTCACTGCCCGATGTATCTCCAACTATTGATACTAGATCTCCGACAACAACAGATTTTTTACCTAGCTCTCTAGCTTTCATTGCAGTAATTACTGCAGAATTTTTATCTTCTGTTATCAGACACTGCACTCTTCCTCGATCTACTTCAATTATGGTTGCAGTTTTTGCTTTGGAATAATCTGGACGATCTTTAGTACGTGGTTTTGCTTTATTTGTTGCTCCAAATTCTCTAGATTTATTAATTCTTACATCATCTTCATCCCAATTTTTACTTGATCTAGCCATTAAGCATTTCCGCCCATAAGCCCGGAAAATCTGGCAATGTTTTCCTTGTAGTTTCAATATTTTCAACAACCACACCATCAACTGCTAATCCAATAATCGCACCGGCAGTTGCCATTCTATGGTCTTCGTAGCTTTTAAAGACTTGAGTTGATTTGAGTGGTCGAGGTTTGATAAACAATTCTCCAGGGCCTTCTGTGACATCTCCGCCCAGATTGTTGATCTCCTTAGCAAGAGCTGAAATCCGGTCTGTCTCATGCAATCTTAAGTGTGCAATTCCACGAAGTGTTGATTCACTTGATGCCAAGGCTGAAACTGCGGCAATAGAAGGGGTTAACTCACCAACATCATGAAGATCTAAATCAATTCCACTAATTTTACCCTGACCGGTTATTTTAAGACCTTTATCTGTAAACTCTATTTTTGCTCCCATGTTGCTGAAAATTTTTCTCAGCTGATCTCCCGGTTGCGAGGTTGTTCTGGGCCAATCCATAATTTCTACACTTCCGCCACAAATCATGGCTGCTGCCATAAATGGTGCTGCATTTGAAAGATCTGGTTCGATAATCAAATCCTGACCGATTAAATCTGCCGGCTCAACTTTCCAAGTATTTTCTCCAACTTCAACCTTGGCACCAAAGAGCTGTAACATCTGGATAGTCATTTGAATATGGGGAATTGAGGGCAATGTAGCGCCAGTATGCTTCACTGTAATTCCTGTTTCAGTTGCAGGTGCTAGTAGAAGAAGTGCAGAAACAAACTGACTTGATGAGCTTGCATCAATTTCAACTAACCCACCTTTAACCTTGCCAGATCCATTAATTGTTAGTGGAAGTCGGTACTGATTACTGTGTTCAATAGTAACCCCGAGTTGCTCTAGCGCTTTAATCACTGGCGAGAGTGGCCGTTCGTGAGATCTAGCATCACCATCAAAATGAATTAGTCCATTTGCTAAAGCTGCAATCGGAGGAAGAAAACGCATAACAGTTCCAGCATTACCAACATCAATTTGAGTCGGTCCAGATAATTTATTTGGATCTATCAAATAATCAAAGCCAGCATTTGTTGTTACTTTTTTAATTCCTACTCCAAGGTTTATTAAACCTTTTACCATCAGATCTGTATCTCTGGATGAGAGTGGTTTACGCAAGACCGATGGCGTCTTTGCAATTGCTGCCAAAATTAACGCCCGATTTGTTGCAGATTTTGATCCCGGTATTTTTATCTGAGCAGTTATAGGCTTACTGGCAGGGGTCAAACCAGCCCTATAAGGTGCTTCCCAGTTGGCCATATGCCACCAAGTCTACCTTCGAGTGCGAAGTTGAGAATCTAGATTATTAGGCACTGTAGTTGGGTTATGAGCGGGAATATTTACCAACTATTCGAGGTTGATTCAATATGAATGCTCTGCGGCCGGTTATTACTGCCAATAAAATTTTTACTACCAATCCAAAGTCCCTATTCGAGGTAGCCTTAGGCCAAATGAGTAATGAAGATTTACTACCAGCTGTGGTAGACCGTGAAAAAGAAACCTTGGTACAAAGAAAAGCAAGGTTTGAGAAGGATGCTTTAGTTTTTACATCACAGTTATATGGGGCAGCTTTAAGATATACAAAAAACTCTCACGATGCTCAGGATTTAGTACAAGATACATATGCAAAAGCTTTTACTAGTTTTCATCAGTTTGAACCCGGAACTAATTTAAAAGCTTGGCTTTACCGGATTCTTACTACAACATTTATTAACAATTATCGTAAAGATCAAAGACGTCCACAAATATCAGCAGGCGAAGTAGAGGATTGGCAAATAGCCGATGCTTCATCTCACACAAGTGATTTAGGAAAATCAGCAGAGGATGAGGTACTTGAAAATATTGCTGATAAAGATATTAAAGATGCCCTTAGTGCAATGCCCGAAGAATTTAGAATGGCTGTCTATCTTTCAGATGTAGAAGGTTTCACTTACAAAGAAATTGCTGAAATAACTGGTGTGCCAACCGGAACTGTTATGTCAAGACTACATAGAGGTAGAAAATTATTAAGAGCATCACTTGCAACTTACGCTAAAGATCGTGGTTATGGTAAAGATAAAGATGGTGACCAAAGATGAACTTTGAAGACAATAATTTAACCTGTTGTGATCAGATGTTGCCCAGCATAATCCTTTATATAGATCATGAAATATTTGAAAATGATGAATTGCGTGCACTTGAAAATCACTTTACAGAGTGCCTAGGTTGTAAGCAAGTTATGGAACAAGAAACCAGAAATCTAAACAAGGTACGTCAGCTATTATGCAATGCACTAAGTGAATCAGCACCTGAGGATTTAACAGCTAAAATAACTTTGCAAATTGAGGATTTATATAATCAAATGCTGCAATCAAACCAGCCTCAAACTATTACGGAATTCACCTATACTCAAACTACCTACACGGAATTTACCCCCGATGGTGCGACACAAATAGAAATAACTAGCGAAATACGTAGGGAGTTCCCGCTAGAGTAATTGAATAATCACTAATCTTGCGATTATGAAAGCAGAGCAAGTAATCGGGGCGATTGGCATGGCTAATATGACAATTCGTCCAGGGGATACTTCAGTAGCACATGGGGTAAATGATTTACCGGTGATTGGTTCAAATCAAATTGCTTCTCTCATGGAGAGCGCATGTAGCACTGCAATTATCGAATTTCTAGATTTTGGTGAAACTACAGTTACAAGTCGACTTGAAATAGAGGTATTAAGCGCGGTAGGAATAAACCATGAAGTGCATGCCACGGCAAAGTGTTTAGGAATTAAAGATGGAATTTTGGAATTTGAAGTCGAGGTCCATCAAAGTGCGCGGTTGATTGCTACTGGCACTATTACACGTAAGTTTGTAGAAAGAGTTTCATTCATGGCTAAAGTTACAGCTGAAACTATGGTTGCCGAAAAAGCAAACTTAATTACTGAAAAGAAAATCGCTAGCAGCTTAAATTTCTAAGCCACTAGCGATATTTAAATTATTTTTTAGTTGCCCAAAAAATCTCCGCAATTTCATCAATTTTACCAATTAATTTATTTGCTACCGCAACATCGTTAGTACCTTTACTTCCGCCAGCGCCGGCTAACTTAGTTGCCTCATTAAATAGTGAATGAAGTTGAGGGTATGCTTCAAAGTGGTTTGGCTTAAAGTAATCAGTCCATAACACCCAAAGATGATGCTTTACTAACTCAGATCTTTCTTCCTTGATTGCAACTGCACGTGCTTTAAAATCTGCGTCGCTACTTGCAGCATATTTTTCCATACATGCCTTTACTGATTGCGCTTCTATTTTTGCTTGTGCAGGATCATAAACTCCACAAGGTAGATCACAATGAGCAAAAACAGTTTGCTTTGGCTTGATTAGATTTATGATTGATTTTTTCATTTTTCTCCTTGATTGATTTAATTCCGAACCTATAGTGGCAGAATACTCTTCATGTTCGGATTTAGCACGGCCGAGGTTTCAGGAAGCTCTATGGCTCCAACCTACAGCGCTGGTGATTGGTTAGTTATTCGATACCTAAGTGGTAGAGAGCACACCTTAGCGATCGGCGGTGTTTACCTAATTGAGGATCCAATTCGTCCTGGAATTAAATTATTAAAGCGGCTTAAAGAAACTCGGATGGAGCATGGCAATATTAGTTATTGGGTCGAAGGAGATAATTTACAGAGTGCTGACTCTAGGCAATGGGGTTGGGTAGAAAAAGATAGGTTTATTGCAAAGGTTTTATTTAGATATCGAAGGGCAAATTAACGAGTAAAAGCCTCAGTCATTAAAGCTTTCTCTTCCTCTTCATGCAGATGATGATTACCTGTTGCCGGACTTGCCGTGGCTCGGCGAGAGACTCTTCTAAGAGTTCTGCCATTTAACTCTTCATGGGCAACAAAAGCCTCAGCCACTGTTGCTGAAACAAATGGCCAAGGCCCTTGATTTGCAGGTTCATCTTGCACCCAAAGTAAAGATGCCTTTGGATGTTTCTTAGCTTCAGCAATTATCGCTTCAATTGGCAGTGGATATAACTGCTCTACCCTTGCAATGGCAGTTGAGTGTTCACCTAACTTATCTCTTTCAGATAGCAAATCATAATAAACTTTACCTGACGTAAAGATTAACCTAGTTGCAGTTGTAACTTTCTCATCGGCTATAAACGGCTTAAAGTTTCCAGAAGTAAAATCTTTTAATCCACTTGCTGCTGCCTTTAACCGAAGCATTGATTTTGGCTCAAAGACAATTAAAGGCCTTCGTGCTGGATTTTTCATATGCCAGCGTAATAAATGAAAATAAGATGCGGGAGTTGATGGTTGAGCCACTGTCATATTCTGTTCAGCACATAAGGTTAAAAATCTTTCAATTCTGCCAGATGAATGATCTGGTCCTTGACCTTCATAGCCATGAGGAAGGAGTAGGACAACTGATGATCGCTCGCCCCACTTTTGAAGTGCAGAAGAGATAAATTCATCGATCACAGTCTGAGCGCCATTAGCAAAATCTCCAAACTGTGCTTCCCAAATTACTAGAGCGTTATCTCGTTCAACAGAGTAGCCATACTCAAATCCCATGACTGCATACTCAGAAAGTAATGAATCGTAAATATGAAATTGATTTGGATCTGCTACTAATGACCTAAGTGGAAAATAATCGGCACCGGTATCTCGATTTACAATTACTGCATGACGATTACTAAATGTTCCTCTTCTTACATCCTGACCACTCATCCGGATTGGATAACCTTCAAGTAGTAGTGAGCCAAAGGCAAACATCTCACCTGCAGCCCAGTCAACTGTAGAGTCATCAAGCATCTCAGTGCGCTTAATCAGCTGCGGCAGTAATTTTGGATGGACCGTGAAGTCCGAAGGGATTGCTGCTTGAGTAGCGGCAATTTTTCTTAAAGTTGCTTCATCAACTGCGGTTTCAACACTCTCCGGTGCTGGAACAACAGGGGCTTTCCAATTTGGATCACTTTCTGGTTCAGTATTGTGAACGGCTGTAAATACACCTTCTAATTGTTGTTGGTAATCTCGCAAAACTTCTTCAGCCTCTTCAACAGTTATATCGCCTCTACCAATTAAAGCTTCAGTATAAAGTTTTCGTGTTGAACGCTTTGCATCTATGAGTTTGTACATAAGTGGCTGAGTAAAGCTTGGCTCATCACCCTCATTATGTCCTCTACGACGGTAACAGATCATGTCGATTACAACATCCTTATTAAACTTTTGGCGATACTCAAATGCCACTCTTGCTACTCGGACACAAGCTTCTGGATCATCGCCATTAACATGAAAAACTGGTGATTGAATCATTTTTGCGATATCGGTTGAGTAGGTAGATGATCTTGCTGCATGTGGTGAGGTTGTAAAACCAACCTGGTTATTAACAATGATATGAATGGTTCCGCCCGTGCGATAACCCTTTAATAGTGAAAGTGAGAGGGTTTCAGAGACAACTCCCTGTCCGGCGAATGCGGCATCACCATGAAGCAAGATTGGTAAGACCGGGTAATCACTCTGTTCATCAACTGTTGTATCACCAGCTTTAGATCGCAACTTATCTTGCTTAGCACGAACTATTCCTTCAAGCACCGGATTTACAGCCTCTAGATGTGAGGGATTTGCAGCTAAATAAATCTTGGTGGTGGCTCCAGATTCTGCAGTAAAGGTTCCCTTGGTTCCAAGGTGGTACTTAACATCTCCTGAACCGTGGACCTCATTATCATGATAATTACCCTCAAACTCCTGAAAGATTTGACCATAGGATTTGCCAGCGATATTTGCTAGAACATTTAGTCGCCCACGATGTGGCATACCAATACAAACCTCATCTAATCCAGTCTCAGCAGCTAGAGAGATAACGGCGTCTAATATTGGAATAACTGATTCTCCACCCTCCAGCGAAAATCTCTTTTGACCAACAAATTTAGTTTGTAAAAAGGTTTCAAATGCTTCTGCACTATTTAATTTCTTAAGAATTCTAAGTTGCTCTTCCCTGGCAGTTCTAGGAGCCCCAACCTCCATTTTTTCCTGAATCCATCTGCGCTCTTCCGGATTTGCGATATACATATATTCAATTCCAATTGTGCGGCAGTAAGAATCTCTAAGAATTCCTAAAATTCTTCGCAACTTCATAAATGATTTTCCACCAAAACCACCGGTTGCAAACTCTCTATCTAAATCCCAAAGTGATAATCCGTGATTAACCACATCTAGATCTGGATGTGACCTTTGTACATATGCTAATGGCTCAACATCAGCCATAAGATGGCCGGTAGATCTGTATGCATCAATTAATTTTTGGACTCGAGCTGTCTTACTGACATCATCATCTTTTTCAAATTGCATATCAACTACCCAACGAATTGGGACATATGGAATTCTCAACGCTTCAAAAATCTCATCGTAGAAATTCTCTGCACCAAGCAAAATCTCATGGATTCTTCGTAGGAAATCACCAGATTGAGCACCTTGAATTATTCGATGGTCGTAAGTGCTAGTGATGGTCACAACTTTACTTATAGCTAACTCGGCAAGTGTTTGCTCATTAGCACCCTGGAACTCTGCTGGATAATCCAAGGCACCCACACCAAGAATTAAGCCTTGGCCTTGCACCAATCGCGGTACTGAGTGAACTGTTCCAATTGTGCCCGGATTAGTTAATGAGAGGGTAGTACCTGCAAAATCCTCAACTGTTAGCAAACCAGCTCTTGCTTTTCGCACCATCTCTTCATATGCCGACCAAAATTGTGCAAAATCTAAATCCTCACACCCTTTTATTGATGGAACTAGTAATTGCCGAGTGCCATCTGGTTTTGCTAAATCGATGGCAATTCCTAAATTGATATGTTCTGGATGTCCTATAGCCGGCTTACCATCAAGCTCAGTGAAATAAGAGTTCATCTCTGGCATCGCTCTAATTGCCTTGATCATCGCATAACCAATTAAGTGGGTGAATGAAACTTTTCCACCTCTACCACGTTTTAAGTGATTGTTTATAACAGTTCGATTATCAATCAAAAGTTTTGCCGGTACAACGCGCACACTTGTGGCGGTAGGAACAGTTAATGAACCTTCCATTGATTGAACAACCCTTGCTGCAACTCCTCGCAGTGGTTCAACAGTTGAAGCACTTGGTGTAATTAAAGTTGGTATTGGCCTAACTATTGGATCTGCTGGTTTGACCAGAGTTTCTGAAACAGTAGCGGGCGGTTCTTCCCTTATTGACGGGGCTGAAGGAATTGAATTTGTAACAATTGGTTGAGCAACCTTTTGTTCAGAGCTTGCTTTTGCTAATTGAGACTTAGGGATTGGTGGACCTGATGGTTTTACTGAACTTGAATTTGTTAAGCTATTTAATGAGGCAGTGCCTTGAAAATCTGCAAAGAAGTCCCACCATGCTTTATCAACAGAACTTGGGTCGCTTTGATACTTTTCATACATCTCCTGCACTAACCATTCGTTAGGGCCAAATGAACCACCAAAGTGGTTAGCGGGCGTATTCGCTCCTGCTTGGCTCACCAATCCAACTCCCTGCTTAGCTATTTTGAGTTTGTGCAACAGGTCAATCTTAACTCTCCATTTACGCTGCCAAAGCCCGCTTGGAGCATATAGATCAAGTGAAAGTGGTCATCAGCACAGTTAAAGGGCTAGTACTGCCCCTTAAATAGCCGCAAAGATAGCCCAATGAATCAGACGGCAAAGTGGGCGATCGTCACTGGTGGATCACGAGGGCTTGGTTATGAAACCGCCAAAGGTTTAATTGCCTCTGGATTTGTTGTTTACATAATTGGAAAAGATGCAGAACGTGCTAAAAATAGCGCCAAAGTATTAGGTTGCAAGTATCGAGCAGTGGATGTTTCTGATAGTAAAAAGTTTCGGCAAGTTTTAAGTGAGATTGTAGAAGAAGCCCAAAATTCTGGACTTGGCTCATTAGATGTTTTGGTTTTATCACATGGAGTTATGAGTGAAAAGATGTCTAAGACATTACGTACTAGTGATGATGAATGGCGTAGGACTTTATCAATAAATTTAGATGCAGTTTTTACCGCTGTTAATGAATTAGCACCAGCCATGGCAGAAGCACGAAATGGAAGAGTAATTGTGTATTCAGCCTGCTTAGGAAGAATGTCCGGGCCAGGTACTCATGGCGGCTTAGCCCCGTATCGAATTAGTAAAGCTGGCGTGAATGCATTTGTAAAAAATCTTTCTTATGAAACTGGATTAGGTGCAAGGGGATTTTTAGTGGATGCAATTTGCCCAGGGCATTGCCGAACCGATATGGGTGGTCCAGATGCACCAAGAAGTGCGCAAGAAGGAGCTGCAACTGCTATTTGGCTGGCCACTCGAGATTTTGATCCCACAAAGGATAAAACAGGATTACTTTGGGAAGATAATCAAGTAGTAGATTGGTAATTACTCTTTATATCCCAGAGTTGAAGAGAAAATAGTAATGATTGAAAGCAACATTAAAGGAATTCCAACCAATAAAAAATTACCGCTGATCATGTAGTAGGAAACTCCAAGTGCTATCAGATTAGCTAGAACGGCTGGAGCTCTGCCAAATGATCGTTGTTTTTCAAAGCCGATTGCACTTACCCATAATCCAATTGCAGCAAGTAAGCCAAATACAATTTCGGCAGATAGAGCATCAACTTCACTTACTGAGGAAATGAGTGGTGCCACTAATAAATAAATTACCACTCCGAGTATTAATATAGACTCGAACTTAAGAAGGTAAATTGCCCGCTTTCGGCTAGCTTCTAGTGAAAAAAACCTATTAATATTCACTTGCGAATACTACCCTTACTCAAGATATTGGAAATAACAAAAAATTAATGCCAGATCCATTTTTTAAGAATAATGGCGAGATTGACCTGCTAACTGGATCAATCTCACCAAATTTATTCAATCAAATCGTAAGACGGGATTTGCAATTATCTGACCGCAGCAAATCAAGAGTTAGCATTATTTGCATAAATATCGATCTGCGTAAATTTATACCACCACAAATAAGTGAGGATTTAGATAAGGCAATCGAACAGGCTTTAATTGAGGCATTTTTTAAACTTAAGCAAGTATTTCGAGATTCAGATTGCATTTGTAGAATCTCGCAACTGGGATTTTGGGTATTGGTAAGCGGCATAAATGATGCTGACAGTAGGGAGCTCTTAGCGCGAGTAACTGCTCTTCTACCAGATTTCTTTGCTATAGACATCTCACATCGCATAAATGGTCAGAGCCAATTAGATTGGTATGGCCAGATTGATGAACTGCACTTTAAAAAGTAACTAATGGTATTTTCCTAGATTCAAAACGCTAGATTTAATTCACAATATATTTTTAGCAGGAACCTTGTTGTAAATAATTGGATCATGATAAATCAATCTGTCCGAAACAAAACCTTTGGCCCACTCCAAGATTTAATTGATGATCATGAGGTAGAGGAGATTTGGATTAACTCGCCCAGCCAGGTATTTGTTGCACGGCACGGCCAAAGTGAGCTTACAAATTTGATTCTGACAAGAGAGATTGTGCAGGATCTAATTGAGCGACTTTTGATCTGGGGTGGCAGAAGATTAGATGTAAGTACACCATTTGTTGATGCAAGGTTGCCTGATGGTAGTCGCCTACATGTTGCAATCCCTGAAGTAACTGCATCGGAATGGGCAATCAACATTCGAAAACACTTAGGTAAAGCGAGCAACCTTGATGAATTGGTAAATCTTGGATCCATTAGTGAAGAGGCTGCTGAATTTATTAAGCAGGCTATCGAATTAGGATTTAATTTTTTAATCAGTGGTGGCACGCAGGCTGGGAAAACTACCTTCTTAAATGCACTCCTAAATCAAGTTTCACCACTAGAACGAGTGATAACTATCGAGGAGGTATTTGAATTAAAGCCAAATCTACCTGATTGGATTGCATTACAAACAAGAACTGCAAATTTGGAGGGTGAGGGTGAAATTTCATTACGACGTTTGATTAAAGAGTCATTAAGAATGAGGCCGAGTCGGATAGTCGTTGGTGAGGTAAGAGAGGCAGAGGCCTTGGATTTACTTGTTGCATTAAACGCAGGACTTCCTGGAATGGCAACACTACATTCCAACTCAGTTCGTGGTGCAATAAACAAATTACAACTACTACCATTACTAGCTGGCGAGAATATTGCACAAAAATTTATTACTCCAACAATTGCAAGCAGCATCGATTTAGTTATTCAATGCTCAATTGATAATTGTGGAAAACGCCGAGTAGTAGAAATTTCAGCAGTTACAGGTAGATGTGAGGATTCAATCATTGAACTTGAATCAGTCTTCAAATGGAATGGCTCAAATCAAATCAAGGGCTTAGGAACAATAGATACTTTGAAACTAAAGCGAGACCGAATCAATTAAATGAGTTTTATAACTTTAATCATCATTAATGTTATTTTAATTGCTGGGCTAATCCTGACTTACAAATCCTTAAAATCTAAAAAAACTAGTAGTCAACAAGCAAATTCATGGCCGGAAGTTATTGACTTAATAGTTTCAACTCTTCAGTCAGGAGCATCAATTTCAGAGAGTTTATCAATGGTTGGAAAAGTTGGTCCAATCTCGGTACGTAATCAATTCCAAGAATTCTCTCAAAAACTCTCCAGTGGTGAAAGATTTGATTCGGCATTAGATTTTTTAAAGTCTAAGTTCTCTGACCCAATTGCAGATCAACTTTTTGAATCACTGTATTTTGCCTCCGCATTTGGCAGTAAAAATACGATTAAGATATTGAGGGAGTTATCGGAGTATGTATCCTCTGATTTGGCATTACGAGGTGAGATACAGATTAGATTTGGCTGGATTAGAAATTCAGCAAATTTGGCTGCATTAGCTCCATGGCTTCTCTTCTTAATTTTAAGAAGCCAAGAAAATGCCAAAATTGCATATGATCAACCAGTCGGACAACTTATAATCATCTCTGGTGTAATCACCACTTTTATTGCATATCTTTGGATGCAAAAAATTGCAAAGCTGCCTTCTCCAAAACGACTATTCACCTTAGAAATAGTAAGTAATGAGTAAAATCAACCTCTATATCTTATTACTTATTGCGCCAGCGGTAATATTTTCATTAAGAATAATCTTGGAAGAAATAGCGAATTTACTTGCAGTATCTGATTATGCCAAACAACTAAATTGGTTAAATTTGATGCTACGAAAAATTTCAGGAAGTGAAGTAAAGCAAAGTGAAATAAATGAAGAGTTAGTAAGTATTTTACAGATGTTATCCATTATGATTTCTTCAGGTGAAAGCCCAATGTCTGCAATGAGGTATGTCTCTCAGAGATCTGATGGAATTCTGCCAAATTTGATTAGGCAGAGTATTACTAAGTATGCAGATGGCAATAACATCACACAAACTTTAGATTTTCTTGCAACCGCCACGGGTTCAGCTCAGGTTCGCAGATTGACTAATTCAATTCAGATTGCAATTCATCGGGGGACTCCGATACTTGATGTGCTAAACAATCAGGTAATAGCTTTAAACAAACAGATAAATTTCAATTTAATGAAGCGCTCTGGCAAGAGTGAAATAGCCTTGCTAATCCCAGTAGTCTTTTTGATTCTGCCAGTTTCGATTAGTTTTGCAATCTGGCCCTCACTATATGGCTTAAACCAAGCGGGGTTTTAATCTAAAAGGTTAGACTGTCCCCATGTCTAAAGTTCTATCATCACTTCCAGTAGGTCAAAAGGTGGGTATTGCTTTTAGTGGTGGTCTCGATACTTCAGTAGCGGTTGCTTGGATGAAAAGTAAGGGAGCCAAGCCTTGCACCTACACAGCTGATCTTGGTCAATATGATGAACCGAATATCGATTCTATTCCAAACCGTGCTAAAGAGTATGGTGCAGAAATTGCGAGATTGATAGATTGTAAGAATGCACTAGTTGAAGAGGGATTAGCTGCACTTGCATGCGGTGCTTTCCATATTTCAACTGCTGGAAAAGTTTATTTTAATACCACACCACTTGGTAGGGCAGTAACTGGCACATTACTAGTTAGAGCGATGCTTGCTGACAATGTTTTAATTTGGGGTGATGGATCAACATACAAAGGTAATGATATTGAACGTTTTTATCGTTACGGATTGTTAGCCAATCCAAAACTTAAAATTTACAAACCATGGCTTGATAAAGATTTTGTTGGTGAGTTAGGTGGCCGCAAAGAGATGTCAAAGTGGTTAGCTGATCATAAATTGCCATATCGAGATTCAACTGAGAAGGCATATAGCACCGATGCCAATATCCTTGGTGCAACCCATGAGGCTAAATTACTTGAAAATTTAGACTCACATATTGAAATCGTGGACCCAATCATGGGAGTTAAGTTTTGGGATCAATCAACAAAGATAGAAACTGAAGATGTAACAATTGAATTTTTGCAAGGTCGTCCCGTCTCAGTAAATGGCAAATCAATCAAGGACCCAGTTTCTCTGATTAAGGAAGTTAATGCTATAGGTGGTCGTCATGGCCTGGGTATGAGTGATCAGATAGAAAATAGAATTATTGAAGCAAAAAGCCGTGGCATTTATGAAGCTCCAGGAATGGCGTTGCTATTTATAGCTTATGAAAGATTGGTTAGTGCTATTCATAATGAGGACACAATTGCGACCTACCATGAGCAGGGTAGGAAATTAGGAAGATTTCTATATGAGGGGCGTTGGTTTGACCCACAAGCGCTGATGCTTCGCCAATCATCAACCTCTTGGGTTGCGTCCACTATCACCGGATCTGTGACAATTAGATTGCGTAGGGGTGATGATTACTCAATTATCAATACTACGGGCGCTAATCTTTCATACTCTCCAGAGAAGTTATCTATGGAAAAAACTTCGGATGCTGCCTTTGGACCAGAGGATCGAATTGGTCAATTAACTATGAGAAATCTAGATATTGAAGATACGAGAACTAAGTTAGATCTTTATGCCTCACAGGGTCAGCTTTCTTCATCTGAATTTAAACTGATTAAGGAAATAGACTAGGCGCCCGATAAAACTGCGCTTATTTAACAATTTGTAAGGCAATAATCTCTTGGTAGACTAAAGCTACATTTTCGGGGTCGGTGTAATTCCGAACCGGCAGTTAAAGTCTGCGACCCGCTTACATCCAGTTAGCGGTGGACTTGGTGAAACTCCAAGACCGACGGTTAAAGTCCGGATGAGAGAAGATGTATGTAAGTGGCGTGCTGTCATTGCGTCATTTTCTTTTGCGTACCCCGATTTCTATTCTGGGGGCGCTTTATGGATTACTCAGCTTTAATGGCACAAGCCGATGAGTTATCCCTGCTTGGTTTAGGAAAAACATCTCCAAATCCAATTGTTGGTGCACTAATTGTTGATGAATCAGGCTACGTAATAGCACAAGATTTTCACGATGGTGGCTTGCACGCCGAAGCTAAAGTAATAAAAAAAGTTGGCAAAATTCCAAAGGGTGCAACATTAATTACAACATTAGAACCTTGTAATCACCATGGAAAGACACCGCCATGCTCAGAATTAATAATTGATTCAGGAATTAGAAAAGTTGTCTACTCAGTTTCAGATCAAAATTTAGTTGCAAAAGGTGGCGCAGACCGCTTGAAAAGTGCCGGCATCGAGGTTGTTGGTGGCGTACTAAAAGAAAGAGTGAGTCATTCAAATAGGTTTTGGTTAAATAAAATAGTCAATCATCGCCCATACTTTATTTGGAAGATTGGAATGACTCTCGATGGAAAAATTTCAGCCCAAGATGGAAGTTCTAAGTGGATAACAAGTGAAGCCTCTCGAATGCAAGTTTCTAAATTAAGAGGGCAATCTGACTTAATTTTAATTGGGACAGGTACAGCATTAGCCGATAATCCTTCATTGAATTCAAAGGAAGAAAATGCCAATCAGCCAAAGAGATTAGTTATGGGCAATCGAGTCATACCTAATACTCATAACCTAAATGATGGAACTGCCCCAACTTTCTTCTTGCAGAGTCATGAAATATCTGACCTCTTGGATTTACTTGAAAAACTTGAGGTAAACCAAGTTTTAGTCGAATCTGGTGCAACATTGGGCACGTTTTTGGTTAAATCTGATGTAGTAGATGAGATTCATATCTATTTGAATCCATCTTTATTAGGCACTGGACAAAGTTTTATTGGTGACTTAGGCATAAATTCATTGGAAAATAGAATTAACTTCAAAATTTACAGCTCCGAGATAGTTGATACAGATCTAAAAATAATCTTAGTTAAGGATCAATAATGTTTACAGGATTAATACAAGAGGTCGGGGTTGTTAAAAACATTATTACTCAAAAAGACTCTGCCAAAATTGAGATAAATTGCAGCTCTTCTAAAGATGAATTAAAAGTTGGTGATTCAATCGCTGTAAATGGTGCATGCTTAACGGCAACTGAGGTCACAGATTTTGGCTTCACAGCAGATGTTATGACTAAAACTTTGGAGTTAACTGCTTTAGGGCAATTAAAGATTGGTGATTCATTAAACCTGGAATTGGCTATGAAATTCAGTGATCGTATAGGTGGACATTTAGTTCAAGGACATGTAGATACGGCAGCTAAAATTGTAAGCATTGCCCCATCTAAAGAATGGACAAAATTACAGATAGTTCTTCCAGGGCATCTACTTAAGTATGTTGTCGCTCAAGGTTCAATCTGTTTGGATGGTGTTTCACTAACTATCGGTGAAATTGAAACAAATTTGATAACAGTTTGGCTAATTCCTAAAACATTAGAAAAAACTAACTTATCTAGTAAAAAAGTGGGAGATCTAGTAAATGTCGAAGTAGACCTATTAGCTAAGTATGTAGAAAGACAGTCAAATGGTGGTCGAAGCAATGACTAATAATTCAAGATTAGCTTTAGATGACTATCGCTCTGGTCGAATGATCATTGTTACCGATGATGAAAATCGGGAAAATGAAGCAGACCTTGTTTTTTCTGCTCAATTCGCTACTCAAGAAAAACTAGCATTCATGATTCGCCACACCTCAGGTGTTATCTGTGTGGCAATAACATCTGAAAGAGCAAGAACTCTTGATTTGCCTCAAATGATTTCAAATAATCAAGATCTCAAACGTACAGCTTTTACAGTTTCCGTTGATTATAAGTCTGAATTAACCACAGGAATTAGCGCAAAAGAGCGAGCAAATACCATCTTGGCAATTGCTAACAATAAAACTAAAGCAAATGATTTTGTCAGACCAGGACATATTTTCCCACTGGTAGCAGACAGAGCTTTACTTAAGGGCAGATCTGGACATACTGAAGCTGCAGTTGCACTTAGCATATTGGCAGGCCAACCACCTGTTGGAGTTTTATCTGAATTAGTAAATGATGATGGCACCATGATGACTGGTAATAGTGTTTCTGAGTTTGCTGCGGCTAATAAGTTGCAAATAATCAGCATTGCAGAGCTAACAAAGTATTTCATTGAAGCTAATCCAGTTTTAGAGCAAGATGTTGTTAAGTATGAATGGAGTGATTTACCGAGAAAAAATAATACTTGGAAGATTGCAACAGATTTTGGCTCAAATGGTCAAACGCATGCAATTTTGTCATACGGAAAGATCCACTCAAAAGGAATGTTAGTTAGAGTACATTCTGAATGTTTAACTGGTGAAATATTTGGCTCTACCCGATGTGATTGCGGTGAGCAATTGAGTAAGGCTATGGAAGAAATAGAGCGAGCTGGAAGTGGATTAATTATTTATTTAAGAGGTCATGAAGGACGAGGAATTGGACTTTCTGAAAAAATAAAAGCTTACAAATTACAAGATGAAGGGTTAGATACAGTAGAAGCTAATTTGGCACTTGGCCATGGCGCAGATATGCGCTCCTGGGAAGATGCAGCATTGATTTTGAGAAATCTTAATATTTCACAGATTAATTTATTAACAAATAATCCCGCAAAGATAGCAGCACTTGCCGGTGAATCCATAGAGGTCACCCAGGTACCATTAGTGATTCCTGAAAATTCCACAAACAAGAAATATTTGAATACAAAAAGAAGTAAACTAAATCATATTATGAAGGAAATATAATGACTGGATCATCCCCGAAGATTAAGGTTTTAGATGGATCAAGCCTTAATGCTTCAATAGTTACATCTAGTTGGCATTCAGATGTATGTGAGGCATTAATAACTGGTGCAAAAAGAGCGTTAACCCAGGCAGGGTGCAAAAAAGTCTTAGTTCATAAAGTATCTGGTTCTTTTGAAATTCCACTAGCCTCACAAAAATTACTTGATGCAGGCTCTGATTTAGTAGTGGCGGTTGGATTAATATTGAAGGGTGATACACCACATTTTGACTATGTCTGTCAAGGAGTAACAAGTGGGATTATGCAAGTATCACTTACGAGAAATAAGCCAATTGGTTTTGGAATTTTGATGTGCGAGAGTTTAAATCAGGCATATGAACGATCAGGGTTATCAGAAGGCGAAGAGAATAAAGGATTTGAAGCTGCAGTAGCAGCTCTAAACCTAGCTATTGAATATAAAAATCTCTAAAAATTTAGTGAGTGGCCTTTAGAGAAAAACTTACTGAAAGTTTAACTTTCCTGTAATTCCTCTGGTGTCCCATGAACTCCCGTTAAATCTGCACCTAATTTATAGCCAATCCCATCTCTTTGAAGGGGGCGTTTTGATTTGTCCCAATTTGGCGGTACAACACCAAGCACGCCTTTTTGAAAATCATCAAATGCTTTTAGAACCTCAGACTTTGTGTTCATTACAAATGGACCCATCCAAGCTACAGGCTCTTTTATTGGTTGCCCGCCAAGAATTAATACATCAAGCTCTGGCGATTTTGAATCTTGAGTCTTATTTGCGGAAATGACAATTAAATCTCCATCACGATAGGTAATCAATTGGCCTGTGGTGACCGTATGTTTTTCATCTCCGACACTCCCATTACCATTTAGTACATAAGCAAGAGCGTTATAACTCTTATTCCATGGCAATCTTAATTCGGCTCCTGGTTGTAAGGTGGCATGAACTAATGTAATTGGAGTTTGAGTTGATCCAGGTCCTTTAAATCCATCAATCTCACCAGCAATAACTCGTAGAAGTGCGCCACCATCCGCTGATGATAAAAGTGCAACATCTGATGCAACTAGGTGTTGATAAGCCGGAGGTGACCATTTTTTTGCCGCAGGTAAATTTACCCAAAGTTGAAATCCATGGAATAGACCGCCACTTACCACCAAATGTTCTGGTGGAGTTTCAATGTGCAAAATTCCACTACCGGCAGTCATCCATTGAGTATCTCCGTTAGAGATAGTTCCACCACCGCCATGGTTATCATAATGATCAAATATTCCATCAATAATGTATGTAACAGTCTCAAATCCACGATGCGGATGCCATGGGGTTCCTTTTGGCTCACCAGGTGCGTACTCAACTTCACCCATTTGATCAAGGTGGATAAATGGATCTAGGTCAGCTAGATCTACACCTGCAAATGCTCGCCTTACTGGAAAACCTTCTCCTTCATGACCTTGAGGCGCGGTTGTAATGCTTTTAACTTTACGAGCTCTAGCGGAGGGATTGGAAAGTACTCTAGGCAAAATTGTTATATCTTTAACAGTTACTGCTGGCACAATCTCTCCAATGCTTTGTCAACTAAATTATATAACTGCTAAATCTGTTTAAATATTCCTTACAATGATTTTAAGGAGCTAACTACCTTAGTTAGCGAATCTTTTGCATCTCCGAAAAGTAAAGTCGTTTTTGAATCATAAAGTAGCTCATTTTCGATTCCAGCAAAACCTGGGCGCATTGATCTCTTCAAAAAGATCACATTTCCAGCAAGGGATACATCCAAAATAGGCATGCCATAGATTGGACATCCTGGGGTGGTTTTTGCCGCTGGATTTACTACATCGTTAGCTCCAACTACTAATACGACATCTGTTTGTGGAAAGGTTGGATTAATCTCTTCCATCTCAACTAATTGTTCATATGGAACATTTGCCTCAGCAAGTAAAACATTCATATGACCTGGCATACGTCCGGCAACTGGATGAATTCCATATGCAACCTCTACACCTTTTGCGCTTAGTAGATCTGCCAACTCTCGAACTGTGTGTTGAGCTTGGGCAACTGCTAAACCAAATCCAGGCACTATCACTACACGTTGGGCGTAATTAAGAAGTATTGCAACATCCTCAGCAGATCCTGACTTAACTGGTCGTGTCTCTGCACTCCCAGCGCTTTGCTGAGCAGTTGCAGTAAATGCACCGAACAAGGTTCCAAACAGCGATCTACCCATAGCCTCAGCCATTAATTTTGTAAGAATTGTGCCCGAAGCACCAACTAATGTTCCGGCAATTATTAGAAGTGTAGTTTGCAAAACATAACCAGAAGCCGCAACAGTTAATCCAGTAAATGCATTTAGTAATGAGATTACAATTGGAACATCTGCTCCACCTACGGGTAATACAAACAAAATTCCGAAAATTAACGAAAGCAAACCATTAATCAAAAGCGGCGTAGTTCCACCACTTGCAATAACCCAACCACCACTAAGTAATACCCCAATTAGAGTTAAGCCAATTATTTGCCTACCAAATGGGAAAATTACAGGACGTGTTGTCATAAGCTCCTGGAGTTTTAGGAATGTAACAATTGAACCTGAAAATGAAACACAGCCAACAATTACGGTAAAGACGGTTGCAATAACTACCGCGGTAGTGGCATCACTTCCTAACTTCAGGTATTCAACAATTGCAACTAAGGCAGCTGCCCCGCCACCGACACCGTTAAACAATGCGACCAATTGCGGCATCTGAGTCATTTGGACTTTTCTGGCAGCTGGTACACCAACTAAAACTCCAAATCCAATCGCAGATAAAATCAGTGTTTGATTGTTTAAGGCCCTACCTTCATTTGCGTAAAAGAAAACAATTACTGAGGCCACCGTTGCACCCAATGCTCCGATGAGATTTCCTCTCCGGGCAGATTTGGGTGAAGATAAACCTTTCAGAGCCAGGATGAAGCAAATACCGGCCGCTAAGCCAATTAAATCATAGATATTGCGACTCATTTGCTATCACCAAAATCTTTTTTTGGCTTTGACTTGCCCTTAAACATTTGCAACATTCGATCTGTAACTACAAATCCTCCAACCATGTTTATGGTGGCGAGAATTACCGCAGCAATCGCAAGCGTAATTTCAAGGGTAGTTTTGGCATGATCTGCAACTACAATTGCTCCTACCAATATAACTCCATGAATTGCATTAGCACCACTCATAAGAGGGGTGTGTAATGTAGTAGAAACTTTGGAAACTACCTCAAAGCCAACAAATACTGAGAGCAAAAATATGGCAAGAAGAGCGATTTCATTACTCATTAATTCACTACTCATCATTTGCCCTTCTCTCTTCTAATGCCGTTATGAGTCAAGGTAGCTGAATCAATAATTTCATCTGAAAAATCTGGAGCTATTTCACCAGTTGCTTTTCCATCAACGCTCTTATTCATTAGTAAAAGTAGATTTACAACATTCCGAGAGAACAACATCGAGGCATGGTAAGCCAATTGGCTGGGTACATCTTTACCTCCCCAAATTTTCACACCATTATTTGTTGTGATGATCTCTCCAGCAACTGATCCTTCAACATTACCGCCACTTTCTGCGGCTAGATCAACAACTACTGAACCAGGAGCCATTTGAGAAACCATATTTGAAGTAACCAATCTCGGAGCAGTTCTGCCAGGCACAGATGCTGTTGTGATTAAAACATCAGCTGCTGCGACATATGGAGTTAATAAATCTCTCTGTTTGGCAGCACGTTCTTCGGTCATCTCTCTTGCGTAACCACCTGCTCCTTCGAGTGCTTCTAACTCCAATGAAATAAATTTTGCACCCATAGATTTAACTTCATCTGCCGAAGATGGTCGGACATCGTATGCTGAAACTACCGCTCCTAAACGTTTTGCAGTGGCAATAGCCTGCAAACCTGCAACACCTGCACCTAACACAATTACTTTTGCTGGAGTTACCGTGCCAGCTGCTGTCATTAGTAATGGAAAAAATTTAGGGGAGAGCTCCGCAGCGATTAGTGCAGCTTTATATCCTGCACAAAGTGCTTGTGAGGTTAGTGCATCCATTGATTGAGCTCTAGATATTCTAGGCACAAATTCAAGCGAGAGTGCTGTAATTGAGTTGGTTACTGCGGCCTCGATTGAATCACCTGCAGTTGTAGGTGATAGGAAAGATATGGTTAATGCACCCTTTTTTAAAGTTTTTATTTGGGTAGGTGTTAATGGCTGGACCGACAAAACTACATCACTATTTGATAGAACCTCTGCAGATTTTACTTCTGCACCCGCATCGATAAATTGTTTATCGGAGTATTGCGCAGCTACCCCAGCTCCAGACTCAATAACTACTTGGTGACCAGATTTGGTTAATTTAGAAATGATATCCGGGACTAAAGCCACCCGTTTTTCGCCAGCTTTAATTTCTTTTGGAACTGCGATGCGCATTCGCCAACCTTATCTAAACTTTACTTAAATTATTGCCGACTAAATCACCTCTAGTTAGGTGATAGAGAAGTGCTTGAATCGTAGTCCTACGATGAAATGCTTGGCGCCAAACTACTGACTTAGGACCATCAATAACCTCAGCAGATACCTCTTCCCCCCTATGCGCTGGCAGACAGTGCATAAAAATGGAATCGGCTGCAGTTAATGCCATTAACTCTGGGGTAACCATAAATGGTTTAAGAGCTGCAAATTTTTCGATTCGATCAGATTCAGAATCTCCCATCGACATCCAAACATCTGTATAGATAACACTGGCACCAGTTGCCGCAAGCCTTACATCATTTGTTACTTCAATTTTAGCCCCTGATTTTTTTGCAATTTCACTGGCTTGCTCAACAATTAAACTCTTTGGTGCCCATTTACCAGTTGGTGTAGCAACAACTACGTGGGCTCCCATTATTGCACCCATAATTAACCAAGCATTGGCGACATTGTTCCCATCACCTACATATACAAATTTTCTCTCCTTTATATTTTTGCCAAACTTTTCTCTGATAGTCAACCAGTCCGCTAATAATTGAGTTGGATGATCATCATCAGTTAAAGCATTTATGACTGGGATTGAAGCAAATTTTCCAAGTTCATCAACATCAGATTGCGCAAATGTCCTAACTATAAGTGCACTGCAAAAACCAGAGATTATCTTCGCAGTATCTGAGATACTCTCTCCTCTTCCTATTTGCAACTCATCACCGCGTAGAAAAACTGGTGTGCCCCCCAAGTGGGCAACTGCAGTCTCTGAAGCCAATCGAGTGCGAGTTGAAGATTTTGTCATATAAATTGCAACAGTTCTTTTTGCTAAGGCCTTCTTTGAGCGCAGCGGATTGTTTGCAAATTTGGCTGCTGTATCTAGCAATAGCTCAACATCTGCTTTAGATAAGTCAGCAGTGCGTAAGAGATCCTTTAATTTCGTGCTCACTGGTAAATGGTAGGCGATATTTTTAGATTAGGATTTGGCTATGGGATTTTTAGATGATTTACGCGGTAAATCTAGTAAATCAGGGGTACTCGAGGATGAAAAATTGGTACCTAATGATGAGGGCGATCACGAGAGATTTTCACATTACGTTGATAAAAACAAGATCACAGAATCTGCGGTTACCGGAAGGCCAGTCCGAGCGCTTTGTGGCAAGAAGTGGATTCCAAATCGAGACCCTCAGAAATTTCCAATTTGTCCAACATGTAAAGAGATTCACGCTCGCTTAAAGTAATTTCTCAGAATTTACCGATACTCTAAAATTCATGGGATTGCGGAAATTATTCATTTCTATCATTGCATTAATTTTTATTTTTACTACTAGCATCCCAAGTTATGCAGACAAACCACCAAGGAGAATCCTTTCTGGCTGGTTACCAGATTATTCACTTAGCAGAAATTTGCCCACAGTAGAAGGTAACCTGGATTTAATTCGAGATGTATCTCCTTTTTGGTATGGCTTAGTTGGTGAAAATTCAATTAAAGATAAGTACGCTTTAGGAAAATATACAACTCCAAAAGAGCAGGTAATAGCAAGATTAAAATCAAATAATATTTTACTTTTACCAACTATTACCGATGATAACGGCAAATTAGTACTAGCAAATCTGCTAGCAAAGGAAAGTTCAAGAAATAACATTGTTCAATCGCTCAAATCGTTAGTTTTGAGACAAAATTACGATGGAATAGATCTCGATTTTGAAACTTTTTATACAAAAGATGGTAGATCAAGTTGGCCAGCATTAAAACCAAATTGGATTTTGTTTATTCAGCAACTTTCGGCTGAATTACGAGCACAAGGCAAACTCTTATCGGTTACTACTCCACCTGATTTTGCAAAGGAAACTAAGCGAGCTGGAAACTCCGTTTACTCATGGGCTGAAATTGGGCCATACATTGATCGATTAAGAATTATGGCTTATGACTTTTCAACTACATCACCTGGCCCAATTGGACCGATTGAATGGACCGAGGATGCAGTTAAATATGCAGTTACCCAGATGCCAGCTTCAAAAGTATTCCTAGGCATTCCAGGATATGGGCGTGATTGGGTAACAAAAGTTGAAGGCACTTGTCCAAGCGCCTTTGCCTCCTCAGTAGTGGTTGGAGCAAAGGCGGCAGTTGTAATGAGAGAGGCATTAAATCTTGCCACTATTAATAATTCAGTTCCTGTATACAACGCAAAACATGCCGAATCAACCTTCAGTTATAAAAAGACCTATATGGATCCAACAAACTCAGCCATATTTTGCACGGCAAGTAGAACAGTTTGGTTTCCAGATGAAAAAAGTTATGCAATTCGAACTAACTTAGTTGGAAAATACCGGTTAGGCGGAATTGCAGTTTGGACTTTTGGTATGGAAAATGTTGCTGCTATGAGTGCAGTTCGCGAGATCGCTAAATCAATTGCTCCTGATCAAGTAGTTGCAACACTTTCTAGCGATTTAGAGCAAATTTCCTACGGATCTATAGTAAATCTATCCGCAACATTTAAATTACCGGATAAGACTCCCGTTTCAGCTTTGAATGTTAGATTTGAAATTAAAAATAGTAGTGATGCTAATTGGCGAAGTTTTGCTGCCGGAATAACAGATTCAGCCGGAACAATCTCCGTTCCAGTAGTGATTGGCGAGAAAAGTTTAATTAGATTAATTTCGGAGGGAAGTTGGGAGCGAGAGGAGGGCAGGACTGCTGAAAAAAACATCTCAGTAATACCAAAAGTAATTTTGCCTCTACCAACCTCAGTAAAAGCTGGGGCTAATTACGTAATTACTGGGCAACTGCTTCCGAGGGTTGCATCCATAAAACTTAATGTGCTCCAGGATGGTAAACCGAAGGAAAGTTTAACCACAGATGCAAATGGAAACTTTACCCTCACCATCGCCCCTACTACAACAGGCATTCATACTTATCAGTTTCAAATTGATGCCGGCCCAAAAAACTCTGCTACAAGTAGTGAACTCTTTACCATTTTGGTTAGATAATTGGGGTATGAGCACTCATACTCAAGTTGAAGAGGTCTTAGATTTAAGTAAATTTTTTGACCATTTATGGGTGACTATTGTTTGGGATGATCCAGTTAATTTAATGAATTATGTTACCTATGTATTTATTAAATTATTTGGGTTCTCAAAAGAAAAAGCTCATGAGCTTATGATGCAGGTACATAATGAAGGTAAGGCTGTTGTTGCATCTGGAACTCGTGAAGAGATGGAACGAGCTGTTCAAAGTTTGCATGAGCACGGTCTTTGGGCAACATTACAAAGAGAAGATCATGGGCGAATTTAAAGGCGCAGCAGGTACCGGAGATCTTTCAATATCACTTAGTAATGATGAATTGCATATTCTCATCAACTTAGTTGAGCAATTATTGGAGCTACTTGGTGAGAGAAATTTCAATCACCATTACCAATCTGATGATCCATTTGCGCAACTAATGGCAGCAAGTATGGGGGGCTTTGATTCTCCAATTTCACAACCAGAGGATCCGGTACTTCGAAGACTTTTACCAAACGCATACTCAGATGTTGAAAGTGCAGATGAGTTTCGTAAATACACAGAACCAGCGCTTAGAAAGTTAAAGCAAGATCACCTGTTTTACCTTCGAGAGCAGTTAGTTTTTCCAGTAGATCATGAGTTAGCTAAAGCGGATATTGCAGTTTCAGACCCAACTCAGTGGCTAATCGCAATTAATGATTTACGTTTAGCGCTCGCAGTAAGATTAAATATTGATCAAAATAGTTTTGAGAAGTATGAATTATTACCAGATTCAGATTTGCAAAAACCACTTTTTGCAGTTTACTTTTGGCTAGGTGGAATCCAAGAAGGCTTAATCAGCCATATATAGAAATAAAAAAAGCGGGGTCAATTTCTTGACCCCGCTTAAATTAATCTAGACGATTAGTGATCGTCCTTCATTCCTTCAGCTACGGATTTCATCTTTGCAATCTTTAGGATTGTTAGACCAAATACGCACTTAGCTAATACGTCAGCAATCGTGTAACCGATCTGGCGATTAACAAACGCCGCTGGGTCCAGTGCATCTTGACCAAGAATTGGTAGCAAGTATGCAATTGGATAAACGCCCCAAGTAGCGATTAGAAGTAGGCGTAGACGACCAACGGTCGCTGCTACTCCAGCTGGTTGACGATCTAGAGACTTTGAAAGCTCTACGAACAATACATACAGGATGTATAGGAAAGGTATTGTTGACAATACACCCCATAGAACCTTGGTGTTGTTGTCAGTTGAAATCTCACCTGGATATCCAAGTGCGATCATTGCTGCTGATGCTGGAACTAAGCGGGTAATTAAAGAAGAAGCCGCTGCTTTAGCAAGAGCAAGTACTGCAACTACTTCTACTAGAAGTAGAGGTACAGTCAAAATCCAGTCAACATAGCGATATGCCTC
>RHBS01000021.1 GCA_010030895.1 Actinomycetota bacterium
TAGAAAAAGCTGCGCTAGCTGAATTGAAATCTCGCCAACCAGATCGAGTGCTGGAGACTAATGTTGAGTTCTGGGCAGCAATTGTTTTAGATTTTGCACAAGTACCAGCAAACCTATTCACATCAATGTTCACTGCAGCTAGAACTGCAGGATGGTCAGCACATATTTTGGAGCAAAAGCGCACCGGTAGAATCATTCGACCATCCGCCAGATATGTTGGCCCAGGCCCACGTAAGCCAAAGGATGTTAAAGGTTGGGATGAAACTGTGGAGTCTCTTCACTCCTAATTCAAACAAATTTGATTTAACTGGCACGATAAGCCAATGGGCAAGAGATCGATTATCTGGTTTCGTAGAGATCTTCGTGTTTCAGACCACCCAGCGCTCTTATCAGCCATAGCTGAAAGTGATGAGATTGTTCCAGTTTTTATTTTAGATCCAAAGTTAATCAAATCTAGTGGGAGCAAAAGATTGGCATACCTTGCTCAATCCCTAAAATCATTAGATGACTCTTTGAATAATTGCTTACAGATAATTGCAGGCGATCAACTGAAAGTTCTAAGAGATTTACAAAAAAAATATGACGCAGAAACGGTGCATATTTCAGCTGAGTATGAGCCATATGGATCCAAGCGGGATAAAAATCTCGAAGCGGGTGGTATTAAATTAATTAGAACTGGTTCACCCTATGCAGTAGCACCAGGGCGAGTATTAAAACCAAGTGATAACACCCCGTATCGGGTATATACCCCGTTTTATCGGGCTTGGTGTCTACATGGTTGGCGTGAGCCCGCTGGAAAACCAAAAGAGATACCAACTGTTAAGGCAAATAGCGATTCTAGAGAGTTCCCAGATTGGAAACTCCCAGAAGGAGTAAAAATAAGTAATGCAGGTGAGCAGGCTGCAATTGAGCGATTTAAGTATTTTCAAAAAAATGGTTTAGATAATTATGATGAGGCTAGAAATCTTGCAGGTATTGATGGAACTAGCAAAATGAGTGCTCATTTAAAGTGGGGTGAAATTCATCCGCGTACCTTGTTAGCTCCACTTGGTAAAAGTAAAGCCCATGAAGTATTTCGCAAAGAGATAGCATGGCGTGAGTTTTACGCTGATGTCTTATTTAATAATCCACACACAGAAAGTGATTACTACGCCCCACAATTTTCTAAGATGAGATATGACAAACCAGGAGCTCAATTTAAAGCTTGGTGTGAAGGAAAAACTGGTTATCCATTTGTAGATGCAGCAATGCGCCAATTATTAAAAGAAGGTTGGATGCATAATCGAACCAGAATGGTCGTAGCATCATTTTTAGTTAAGGATTTACACCTTGAATGGCAGCTCGGTGAGAGATTTTTTAGAGAGCATTTAGTTGATTACGATGTGGCATCAAACGCTCATGGCTGGCAGTGGACCGCAGGATGTGGCACTGATGCCTCTCCTTACTATCGAGTCTTTAATCCAGTAGAACAAGGAAAGAGATTTGATGAGAATGGCGATTATGTCCGTAAATATGTTCCAGAGTTAGCACATCTAAAAGGAATTGAGATCCATGAACCATGGAATGTTTTAGATGGATATTTAAAAGATTACCCACAACCAATAGTTGATCATGCAACTGAAAGATTGGAATCACTTGCTCGCCTTGATGAGATCAAAGCAAGCAAGCCACTACCGCCAACAAAGTAACTAAACTAAAAAGTTACTAAATTGCCAAGGATCACTCTCATCGTATTTACGATTGTTCCAGCCCTTAAATAAATCGTTGCGGTGCATTAGTGGATCCCAATCGGCAGCCTCTGAGTGATAACCACCCCAATATTTTTCGGCATAATCTAAAACCTCTCGCCATGGCAGTTCATCTGGAACTCGATATCCGGCATTTGGATTAGCCATCGCCCAAGCGACTGCGGCATAGACCGCACTTGCAACTTGAACTGTGGTGGCTGATTGTTTTGGAACTAATTTTCTTGATTCATGAATATTTAATAAAGATCCAGTCCACCAAGATTTGTAAGGATGTCCCATAAGTAATACCCCGAGGCGATCATCACCATCAATAATCTCCTCATTCATAATTCTTTGATTTGGCGTTAAATCCCACTGGCGCATCTCTAACTCATGCATAGATGCCACAGCGGCATCTGTTGGACAGTAGGCATAGTGAACAGTTGGACGATACACAGCTTTATTTCCATCCCAAACTGTTAGGTGGTCACTGATTGTGAAGGCTTCACCATGTCTAATTACCATGCCAGTGGTCTCCATATTTGGTACCCAAGATCTAACCCAAGTTTTTGCGCCAGGTTGAGCAATACAGATTTGGTTTTTTGGTCCAGTTGGATGCTCATAACCATTAACTGGAAGGGTTTTTTCATGTGTTCCCCAACCTAATTCAGCCGGAGCAATACCCTCTTCATAAAATCCTTCAACCGACCAGGTATTTACAAACTCATTAACCTGCTTTGGTTTATCAGAAATTTGAGTATCCCGCTCTGCAATGTGAATTACTTTTACATTTAATTTTTGGGCAAGTGTTGGAAAGTTTTCAGAATTTAGCGCCTCTGAAACACCAGCAACAGCTTTACCTTCTTTGATAGCTCTAGTAGCAATATCAAATAATGCTTTTTTGGTTAGGTGCGAAACTAATCCAGGGTTAGCACCATGTTCAACAATTGCTGTTGGCCCTTTACCACCCCAAGTATCGGTAAGTTTACGAAGCTTCATATGGCGCCAATAAAGTGTTCGTTCAGTTGGATTTCTTGCTGCCCCAGCTGCATAAGGATCCCACTCTTCAATGGAAGTATTTAAATAAATAACTCCATGATCATGAGCCCAGCCAATAATTGCATTGGCATCAATGTTCCATGCTAAATCTAATAAGAAATCGCCAGCTGATAAGTATTTGGATAAGAATTGATCCATATTTTCACGGGTCAATTGATCTTGAATATATGTTGCCCCAGCCGCTATGGCCTCTGAAACTCGTCCTCGGTTATCACGCATATCTGCAATCGTGATCTGTTTGGCATCAACTAAATGCTCAATTAAAAGTGGTAGTACACATTGTGATACTGAACCTGCACCTAAAACCAGAACTCGATTTTGGAAACGTGATGCCAATTAGGACCCCCATTTTCTGTGCTAAACCATTTAGCCAGTGAAGATTAACCTATTTTTTTCCGTTCAAGTACGCCAGAGAAGGCTGCCAGCATTATTTCGTTTGGCTTCATACATCGCCGAATCTGCTCGCCGAAGTGACTCAGCCGTATCCGCCTCCTCGGCAATTGGCGCATAACCAATACTGACATCGATTTTTTCCTGATGATTTGCTAATGAGATCGGGTAGCTAAGTGTGGCTCTTAAAGCTAACGCTAGTTCATTCGCCTCTTGTTGGGAGATAGAAGCAATAACGCCAAACTCATCGCCACCTAATCTTGCAATCAGCGCATCGGCTGGTAGTGCCCTTGAGAATCTGATCGCTACCTGCTTAAGTAATTGATCACCTGCCTCATGACCTAGAGTGTCATTAATCCTTTTAAAGCCATTTAGATCCAACAAGAAAATATAGCCAGATTTCAATTTGTTTAATTCCGCAAGAAAATTTCTTCTATTTGATAAACCTGTTAACTCATCGGTTCTAGCCAAAATCCTCTCCGTACCGGCGGTATTCGCCTCAGAGAGCGCAAAACTCATTCTAATAAAAGCTAATGCAATGGTGATAAAACCTGGAAGTAGAATAAAGCTTGGAAAATATCCAGGTTTTAAAGCTGCAATTCCCAGTAAACAACTACTTGCAATTAAAGCGATTGTGGCGCTGTAAGAAGAAATTTTTTCAGAGAACTTACTTACTCCTGAGTCATAAGATAGCGAAAGAGAGATAAGAAGTAGTCCAGCTATCCAGCCATCATCAGTTATTGAACCAAATGTATATGTAGCATTTAAAGATGACCAAATAAAGAAAAGATCAGATAACGAAAAAAGTAATAATCCGCCACAGAGTAAAAGCGATCTAATTCCAATTGGGCTCAATAATGCATAAGCCAAAGCAATAGCTAAAATTACGATATCTCCAACTGGATAAAGTATTGAAATAAAAACTTCAAATGCACTTCCTTCAAATCCAATCATCGCTGGTTTTAGGAGAAATGCAGTCAGTACGCCAGTTAATCCAAATGTAATTATGGTGGTATCAAGTAATTCAAGTGCTTTAATTTTAAATTTTTGAGTAAAACCACGGATAACTGCAAAGAAAACTAGTGGATAAAAGATTGAGTAAGAAAGTTCTGAAAACCATTGTGGGGTCTCAGATTTGAAAAACGATCCCCATGTGGATAAAAAAGAGCCTACACTCCAGATTAGTGCAGCTCCTCCAACAGCAAATGCTGAGAACTTATCGGTTAAAACTGGAGCATTAAATGCAATCGATGAGGCAAGCAAGCCGACTAAGTTAAACAAGATCAAATCAATAAAAATATTTGGCTCTGGAAAGATTAATCTAAGGATTAAATGAGATACCAATAAGAGAGTAGTAATCCATTTCAGTACCGAGTACCTTTGGATAGTTTGCATAAGGAGATTTTAAAATAATTCAACCAGCAAATGTAGGGGATTGGGAATATTTGAGTGGACGCACTCACAAGGTAGGATTTATATTTATGAAGTAGCAGCCCTAGGTGAGCTTTGAGCAGGTGCAGCAATAAAAAACCGCGGATAAACCTAAATCAATAACTATCTTTGTTTTCTTCTAACATTAATTCCAATTTTTCTAACTAAAGGTCTTGGGGCATATTGAGCAAAAATCGCTAAAGTTTTGTATTGAAACCCTGGTACCGAAACTGCTTTATTCTTTTGTGCAGCACGCCAAGAAGTAGCAACTAATTTGTTAGCATCTAACCACATGAAATTTGGTAATCCGCTCATTCGCATTTTTCCTCTTTGGTGAAACTCAGTTCTAGTAAATCCTGGGCACAGGGCAGAAACCTTTACATTTGTACCCTTAAGTTCATTGTTTAAATACTCAGAAAAAACTGTTAAATATGATTTAGCTGCGCTATATGTACCACCTGCAATCCAACTTGCAATACTACTTACATTGACAATCACACCTTTGTTTCGCTTCACCATGGCTGCAACTGCTACATGGGTAAGTCGCATTGGAGCAGTAACTAGAACATCCAAAAGCTCTTGTTCACGCTCAAGATTAGAGTCTAGAAAGCTATCTTTGATGCCAAATCCGGCATTATTTATAAGCACATCAATTGGTTTAGATTTTACTGCTAATCGCTTTTCTATCTTGGCTAGTTGAAGCGGTTTAGTTAAATCAGCCTTAATGGTTTCAACTTTGATTTCGTACTGTTTTTTTAGTTGATTTGCAATGTTGTTTAATCTTGGTAAGTCTCTTGCTACTAAAACTAGATCAAAACCTTGCTTTGCCAGTAACTGTGAATAAGCCGCGCCAATACCAGCTGTAGCACCGGTAATTAGCGCCGTTGCCATTACTTTACTATCCCCGATGCATCTTCTTCTCTGATATGCCAAGAAGTTCCATACTCTTCTAGTAGATCTAGGAAAGGCTTTGATTCAAACCACTCAGGTCCATTAACTCCCTGTGGTTTCCAAATTCCTTTATGTATTAACTCCAAGGCAATAACTGGATTAATCGCAGTCTGCCAAACCACTGCTTGATCACCAAACTCTTTCATTGACCAGGCATTATCAACCACATTGTAAATATAAACTGCTTTTGGATTACCTTCCTTATCTAAACCTTTAACTAGTGCACCAGCGCAAGTTTTACCACGCATACGCTCACCTAAAGTTGCCGGATCTGGTAGTGATGCAGTTAGAAGATCTCTTGGTGAAACAGAAACTCCTTGAACCTCAACAGTTTCTTTTCTATCCATTCCTAACATATTGATTGTTTTTAAGATTGTGATGAACTCAGCACCCAATCCATACTTAAAGTTAACTTTCTTGGCATCGATCTTCTGTGGAATCAAGACCACCTCTTCGTGTTCAACATTTACGCACTCAACTGGTCCAATTCCCTCTGGAAAGTCGAAGATTTCAAGCTCGGAGAACGGGGTAGTGGTATACCAACCACGACCATCCTCCCAAACCAGAGGTGGATTTAAGCACTCTTCAATGGTGGTCCAAATAGAAAATGATGGTGCGAAGTCATAACCTTCAACTCTTAAATTTGATCCATCTAAAATTGTGCAAGAGTCAATTCGGCTAAACATATGTTCACTTGCATACTTAGCAAAAATATCGCTCATACCAGGCTCTACACCCATTCCAATTAAGGCAAAGATTTTTCGCTCATCCCAGTTGAAATCTCGGGCAAATTGCTCATCCCCTAACTTAACTCCGGTTTCGGTGTATGGATAGTGAGGGTGCTTACGTGATAACGACATGGCCATATCAACATAATTAGTATTTTCAATTTCACATGCTAAAAAGATTGGCATTACAAATCGAGGGTCAACTGCATTAATAACTACATCTGGATCTGCTTTTCTAATCAGCTCTCTTACATCCTCAAGCTCAGCAGCATTAACCATTGCAGCAGAAAAACGAGGGTCTTTTACCCGCGCCACAGCCTCTTCAGCTCTTGCAAGTGTACGGTCAGCAATCACCATTGATTCAATAAATGAACGACGTGATGCGATATTTGCTATCGCTCTACCAACTCCACCGGCGCCTATAACTAGGGCCTTCATAACAATCAACTCCAAACGAATTATCAGTAGTCTATCGCAGCAATAATTTAATGCCAAATTTACGCATGTTTTATCAGTAGTTATCAATAATTAAATTATTAACTTACAATTAAGGTAACTTTAACTTTTAAAAATTAAATATTGTCCCCGTAGCTCAGTGGATAGAGCAACCGCCTCCTAAGCGGTAGGTCGCAGGTTCAACTCCCGCCGGGGACGCAATTAGTGATTAATTGTAAAGCGCTTCATTGATTTAGGCGCCCACCAATTTCTTTCTCCAAATAATCGCATTAGTGCAGGAACCAATAAACCTCGAACTAAAGTCGCATCTAAGATAATTGCAAATGCCACTCCAAATCCCAACATCTTGATTGACGTAACACCACTGAGAATGAATGAGGCGAAAACAATTGCTAGCAATCCTGCAGCGGCCGTAATTATGCGGGCTGATCGTTGCAAACCAATAGCAACTGATTCAATATTTGATTTACCAGCATCATGTTCTTCCTTTATTCGCGATAACAGGAACAACTCGTAATCCATTGATAACCCAAAGGCAACCACTGCAACCAGAATAATAGATCCGGTATCTACGGCATTCACAACGGTGAAATCTCCAACTAACCACTTGAGATTTCCATCCACAAATATCCAAGTAATCGCTCCAAGTGTTGCACTTAGTGAAAGAATATTTAGAATTACCGCTTTGATCGGTAAAATTATTGAACCAGTAAATACGAATAATAGAAGTAGTACCCCAAGTGTTATCCAGAGCAATGCCCAAGGCATTGTTCGCGCAATTCCATTTTGAGTGTCGGCGTAATCTGCTGCTACTCCACCAATTAGCGTTCCCTGTGGTGCAGGTAGTTTTCTAATCTCTTGAATTAAGCGCTCAGCATCTGGAGTTCTTGGTCCCATAGAGTGAATTGCAGTTACTCGGACATCATCACCGTATACCTGGGATTGGCCAATTCGAACAATGCCATCAACTTTGGCAATTTCGGTTGTGTATTGATTTATTTGAGTACCCATAAGCGCACCCTTAGGAACCACAATCTCAATTGGATTACCTTCTTGACCGGGAAAACGATCTGAAATAATTTTTGATGCTGCAGCTGCTGGATTACTCGCTGGCAATACTCTGGAATCTACTTGGGTAAATACAATATCTTTAATTGGCGCAGCGAATATTGTTAACAAAATTAGAGAAAGTGCAACGACCGCAACAGGTCTTCTCATCACAAATCTTGCTGTTTGTGCCCATCTGCCATCTTCTTTTGGAGTTATTGCTCCCTTTCGGACTACAACCTTATTAATCCGAGTACCTAGGATTGCTAGCAGTGCTGGCAAAGCAACTAGGGAACCAAGAACTGCCATAATTACCACAGTTACACCTGCATAACCGAATGATTTTAAGAACATTAATGGAAAAAGCATTAAAGAAGCTAAAGTAATAACAATTGTTACACCAGAGTAGAAAACAGTTTTTCCTGCAGTGCTAATAGTTTTTCGAATCGCCTCATCAACTGTTTTACCAGCGTGTAACTCCTCCCTAAATCTATTAACCATTAGAAGTGAATAATCAATGCCAAGTCCAAGCCCAAGACCTGTAATTAGATTAAGTGCAAATACGCTAACGCCAGTAAATAAAGTTAATAGGTACATAATTAAAAGTGAACCTAGAATGGCTGAGACGCCCACTAGTAATGGCATAGCACTTGCAACCATGCTGCCAAAAACAAAAACTAATAAAATAAAAGTTAAGGGGATAGAGATTGACTCTGATAGCTTTAAATCATCTGCAATTTTGGTATTAATTGCATGGGCGAATACACCGGTACCACTTGCATAAACCTTCAAATTTTCATAATCACCCTCATATTTTGCCTGCATTCTTTTTCCTAAATCTTGAACACCATCCCATTCAATACTCTTTCCGTAAATGAAGAGGAACGCAGAATTGCCATCACTACTTTTTAACGAGGGTGCACCACCTGAGCTCCAAAAAGACAGGGTTGATTCCACTCCAGATTCAGTCTTAATTTGTCCCTCGAGCTTTATTGCTGATGCTGTTGATTCAGGTGAGGTAACACCATTTTTTGTTTCCACAACTAAAACTACCGCTGGGTCTTTGACTTTAAATACATCAGTTAGATATTCAAATACTTTTGCAGAGTCACTCTTAGGATCTGAGTATCCACCACTATCTAGTTTGCCAAATACCGATGAGCCCAGTGCTCCCGCTATTAGAATTGCAATAATAAACAGCGGAAAAATAACTTTTTTACGTCTCACGATTACTGAACCTAATTTGTCAAACACTTGTCCTCCTGGTTATCTGAATAGTGTTCAGATTATGGTGGGTTGATTTGAACACTGTCAAGTTTGACGCCATAATTGGGCCATGTCAGTGTTAAAAGTATCGCGAGATTCCTATCACCATGGAAATTTGCAAGAGGCCATTATTCAGAGTGCAATTAAATTGATTAGGAAAAATGGCCCTGATCACTTATCAATGCGGGAAATTAGTTATGAGGTGGGGGTTAGTCCATCGGCCGCTTACCATTATTTTCCAGACAAGGATTCATTAGTTAGAGGAATAGGTCAGCACTTATTTGGTGAACTTGCTTCGATGATCACTAAATCTATTGAGAAATTTCCAGGCACGAGTGCTCGAGCATCTAAACTAAGATTTAGAGAGATTGGTCGAGCTTACTTTAAATGGGCTGTTAAGGAACCCAATTTATTTAGATTAATGTTTGGTGGCTTTTGTTCTAGTGATGAGCAAACCTCCTACAAAGAAGATGCAAGTTATATTATGTTGAAAAAAGCTTTAGATGATTTAGTTGCAAGTGGGGCAATGCCCAGTAAATTTAGGCCGTATGGCGAAATTTTAGCCTGGTCCTGCGTGCAAGGTGCATCAAATCTAATTTTGGAGGGACACCTACCTAAGAATGCATTTGAAGATTTACTGGACGGGCTAGAACTTGCGTTAGGAGTTAAGTAGTGAAGGATTCAAAAATATTACCGGTTGTCACAAATGATGAAATTGAATTAGAGATTGACCATGATCGAGACAAAGAAATAAAAGAGGAAAAGCCGCCTCACCATAATTAAATCTATTTCGGATCAGATTTAGCTGCAGGACTTGAATCTGTTTTTTTCACTTTTTCGCTTGGTGATGATGATTTATTATCAACTTTATTTTCTGACTTTGCCTGGGAAGTTCTAGAATCTGTTTTATAAAATCCACTCCCCTTAAAGACGACGCCAACGTTGTTGTATACCTTTCTAACTTTGCCGTCGCATTTTGGGCAATCCTCTAAAGCCGCATCGCTAAATGACTGAACCACCTCAAATGCATGCTCACATTTATTGCACAGGTATTCATAGGTAGGCATAGGGGATAATCTTAAGCAAGTGGGAAGATAAGGGCTAACTAGGAAGGTTGTAAAAGTGATGAGGCGCTTGTTTTATGTAATTAGCTTGTCAATCATTACATTACTGGGAACAAATCTAGCCCATGCCACTTCAATCGTTTCTACATCTCCTACAGCTGGATCAATTTTAAGTGTCTCACCAAGTGCAGTTTCAATTAAAGCAAATGGAGATTTAGTCGAGGGTGCTAATTCAATTGAGGTTACTAATCCTTCGGGTATTCGGGTAGATGATGGTTCTATTCAAGTTCAAGGATCAGTTTTACTAGTCGGCATTAAACCCTTAGTCACATCCGGAACTTATACAGTTTCATATACTTTGATGGTTATTGATCAAGAATCAAGTTCTGGAACTTTTACCTTTATTTATAACGCACCTGGTGAGGTTACATTAGCAACTCCTCAACCAAGTATGAGCGAGGAACCTCTTTCAACAAATAATCCCAATCGAATAACAGATTTGTTTGTAGTTGGTCTAATGGTTTTTGCCTTTATTGTTCTGGTCTTTTTATCAAGATATGCAAAGCAAACTTTTAAAACACCAAGTAAGCCAAAAACTCAAAGAAAAAATCCAAGTACAAGTAAGAAATTTTTAAAGTAATTTTTAATGATTGATCTACTTGTTCCGTTATCAAAGGGCTTAATTCAATTATTTGGTGTGTTAAGTATTGGTTTATTGATCGCAACTGCATTTTTAGATAAGGATGTAAAAGGAAATATAATAAATTTACGTTTGATCAATAGAACTAGATTATTTCTCTTGCTTTGGTTTGTATCTTTAATGATTTTCGTGATCATTCAGATTGCCTACTTACTTGATCAACCAATATCAGCTTCGTTTGATTTAACCGTAGTACGCTCCTATCTGACTCAAACTTCAATCGGGAAAAGTTATTTAATCCAATTTTTGGGGATATTGCTCCTCTTGATTTTGCCACTTCGGAAAATTCTTATTTCATACTTTGCTCTTTTATTAGCTCTTGGTTCATTTATCTCACCAGTGTTTCAAAGCCATGGCAGTGCATCAGGAAATCATGGTCTTGCAGTTGGTGCGTTAGTTATTCATGTGATTGCTATTAGTTTTTGGGTAGGTGGACTTTTTGGATTGACCCAATTAGAAAATGAACAAAAAATTATTGCATTACCAAGATTTAGCGAAATAGCACTTTGGAGTGCAATTGCTGTTGCAATAAGTGGGACTGCCAATGCTTTCTCAAGAATGGATTCCGTCGAAGCATGGCAAAGTAAATACGGTGCAGTAACAATTTTAAAGATTTTTCTAACTGTAATTCTTATTGGATTTGGCGCAATTCATCGACGGTGGATAATTACCTCAGATTTACCATCAGTTTTTAGATTAATTTCTGCTGAAATTGCAATCATGTTTGGCACAATTTTTGTTGGAAGTTGGTTATCAACAATTGCCCCACCAGAACGAGTAGTTACTTCAACACCTGCACTTTTACTTACTGGAATTGAATTACCACCTGAGCCGACTCTTTCTAGAATCCTATTTTCTTACGAAGTTGATGGATTAATGCTCGGACTTTTAGTTTTTGTAGTCGCCTTATATATAAAGGGTGTAGTTATTTTAAGTAGGAAAGGAGTGAAGTGGCCTATTGGAAGGACCATAGCATTTGCTGCCGGAGTTAGTGCAGTTGATTTTGCAACTAGTGGTGGTTTGGGCTTGTACTCACATTTTTCATTCTCAGCACATATGTCCTCACATATGGTAATTGGAATGATTGCTCCAATTGGAATAGTTCTAGGCGCTCCAATAACTCTTGCGCTTAGAACTTTGCCAATTGGTAGGAATCCTCAAGAGCGGGGAGTTAGAGGTTCCTTCATTGCACTATTGCACTCAAAGCTTGGAAAATTTTATACAAATCCAATAGTTGCATTGGCTATTTTTGATGGCTCTTTATTTGCTCTCTATTTCACGCCATTGTTTGGCAATTTAATGCAGGGACATACTGGTCACTTTATTATGTCAATCCACTTTCTACTTGCTGGAATTTTATTTTTCCAAATTCTTATTGGGATTGATCCAATGCCACAAAAAATTCCACATTTGGTAAAAATCATCATAATTTTTGCGGCTATGAGTATTCATGCATTTTTCTCAATCTCCATAATGTCTGCATCTACTTTGATTGATGGCGGTTACTTTGCTCAACTACAACGGCCTTGGGGTACAGATTTACTTGCCGATCAAAAGCTAGGCGGATCTATTGGCTGGGCTATGGGAGAGATTCCAATCCTATTAGCGTTGTTAGCAACATTTATTCAATGGAGTCGCGCGGATACGAAAGAGGCAAATCGAATTGATCGTGCCTCAGATCGCGCTGCAGCTATGGGTGAAGATGATGAGTTGGCGCAGTACAACCGGTACTTATCTGAATTAAGCAAAAAAGACTTAAGAGATTAGAATTACACCATGTCTATGACTTCAGATATGCCGTCATTATTTGGCCAGGAGTATCAAGATTTAAGGGAGAGTGTGAAAGCACTTTCGGCAAAAAAGATTGCACCTTTCGCACATGATGTTGATGAAAAGTCACGCTATCCGCAAGAGGCAGCAGATGCATTACAAGCTGCTGGTTTAGCCGCTGCACATGTACCAACTGAATTTGGCGGTCAAGGTGCTGATGCATTAGCTGCGGTAATTGTGATTGAAGAGGTAGCTAGGGTTTGTGGTTCCTCTTCATTAATTCCAGCAGTAAATAAATTAGGTTCAGTTCCATTAATGATTGCTGGAAATAATGAGCAGAAAAAAAAGTATTTAACTCAGCTTGCTGCAGGCAAAGGATTTTCGTACTGTCTTTCTGAATCAGATGCGGGCTCAGATGCAGCAGCCATGAAAACCAAAGCTGTTAAAGAGGGGAATGATTGGATACTTTCAGGAAGTAAAAAGTGGATTTCAAATGCTGGTGTATCTGAGTTTTACACTGTGCTAGCAAGCACGGATCCAAGTAAAGGTGCGAAAGGTATTTCCGCATTTATTGTGGAAAAATCAGATTCAGGTGTTTCATTTGGCGCCCATGAAAAAAAGATGGGATTTCGAGGATCTCCAACCAGAGAGGTCTATTTTGATAACGTAAAAATTAGCGATGATCGCAGGTTAGGTGAGATTGGAACTGGATTTTCACTAGCAATGCAAACCTTAGACCACACCAGAATTACCATTGCAGCCCAAGCCCTAGGAATTGCCCAAGGGGCATTTGATATTGCAAAAAAGTATTCACATGAGCGTCAGCAATTTGGTAAGCCAATATTTGATTTTCAAGCTATCCAATTTATGTTGGCAGATATGGCTATGCAAATTGAAGCAGCCCGTCAGTTGACCTATGCCGCGGCAGTGAAAAGTGAAAGAGGTGAGCGTGATTTAACTTTCTTCTCTGCAGCCAGTAAATGTTTTGCAACTGATGTTGCAATGAAAGTTACTACAGATGCGGTACAAATTTTAGGTGGATATGGGTATGTAAGTGATTATCCAGTTGAAAGAATGATGCGGGATGCTAAATTAACTCAGATTTATGAGGGAACAAATCAAATTCAAAGGGTTGTAATGGCTAGAAATTTGGAAACATTAAGTAATTAAAATCGAACAATAATTTCAGGAGTGGCTGCAGCACTTACTTTTTGGTCATGAGGCTCAAGTGGCAGTATTTCATTAGTAATTTCCCCATGATGGAGTAATGCGATCTTCCAAGCATTACTTTTTGCCAATGCTCGGTCATATGATCCACCACCTTGACCTAATCTATTTCCAGATCGATCAATATGAAGTGCTGGCACAATAATTACTTCAAAATCAATCGCCTCTTCAGCATCACCTTGTGGCTCAAAAATTTTGCCATTTTGCCTTAAAGATTCTTGTGAACCATCCCACTTCACCCACTCAATATCTTTATTTTCCCTAACTCTAGGCAGGTAGAGGTTTTTACCTAATCCAATTAATTCTCGGTTTATATCCTGTGTGTTAGGTTCGAACTCGTAGGAAAGGTAAGTGGCAATATTTTTAGCACTGCGAATTTCATTAGCAGAGATGATATGAATCCAACTTTCCTCAGAAAATCTATCTGTCCGCTCTTTACGAAACCTTTTACGAAGTTGAGATTTATTTTCACTAATTACCATGGCCCTTACCTTAATTTATAGGTGAGGCAAAGTAGGGTTTAGGTATGGATCAGACCGTGCCTGTTGCGCAGATGTATGAGCGCTTACTGGAATTAGCCTCACCACTATCTCCATTAGATTTGCCGCTTTTGGATGCGCACGGGGCCACTATGGCCAGTGATCTTTTGATCGATGAACAGATAATTATTAAAAGTGGCGCCAAAATTAATTCAACCCAGATAGCACTAGCTGCTTCGCTTGGCTTAGATCGCCTACCTTCGCGACCACACCCACGAGTTGTGATTATTAGTGCTGGTGATGACTTAGTTGAACCCGGAAGTAAATTGGCAGATGACGAAGATGAATTTGAGAGTAACTCGTGGTTTTTAACTACATTTGTTCGAGAGGCTGGGGCACATGCATTTCGAGTGCATACCATTCCAGAAACTCCAGAGGAGCTTAAGTTAATCATTGAGGATCAACTGGTTCGAGCTGACTTAATTGTTATAAGCGGTGAATCTCATGACGAATCATTTGAATTAATAAATTCAGTTTTATCGCAACTTGGAGATGTATCCACAATAATTCCTAACTTGGCCGAGAGTGGAAAACACAATTATGGAACGATCGGTCCAGATAAGACTCCAATAGTAACCCTACCTGGTGATCCAATTGGAAATTTTCTATCCGCTGAAATTTTTATTCGCCCTATGATTTTAAAAATGCTTGCAAATAGTGAGATAAATAGACCAAGTAAAAAAGTAAAATTAAGCAAACCAATAAGCACTGAAACCGGAAAAGCAAATTATGTTCGCGGTAAATTTAATAGCGATGGCACAGTTGAACCATTAGAAAATCAAGGATCTATAACAACACTTTCACTTGCTGACTGTCTTATTACCTTGGGTGAAAAAGATATCAAGGTTTCAGCGGGAGATTTAGTAAATATAATTACAATTAATTAGGATGACATTGAAAACTCTATTTGATCAAGAATTGATATTAAAACCGATTAAATTTAGAGACAAGAGTAAGTGGGAAGAGGTTCGGGCTGAGAACCAAGAATGGTTATCGCCTTGGGAAGCGACTAGACCTTTAATTGATCGTAAATCACCACTTCCTTCTTATTATGGAATGGTTATGCAATTAAACAAGGAGATGCGAGCACTAAGATCAATCTCACTAGGTATCTGGTTACGAGAAAATAAGCAGGAAAAATTAATTGGTCAGATAACTTTAGGGGGAATTATTTTTGGCGCGCTACGCGGAGCGCATATTGGATATTGGATTGATCAAAGATATTCAAATAGAGGATATACAACTAGAGCCGTAAAATTACTTACTAAATTTGGATTTGAAAACTTAAAACTTCATCGAATTGAGATTAATTTACGACCTGAGAATGATGCATCCAAAAAAGTTGCAATAAAGGCTGGTTATTTATTAGAAGGTTCCCGAAATAAGTATCTGCATATTGCAGGAGATTGGCGCGACCACATAACTTTTGTTAGAGAAAACCCTGAAATTAAATAAAATATAAATAGGACATACCCAGCTAATTGCCCCAAAATCCTCAACCCGACATTTATTGTTGTCCTTTATGGGCTCAGGATTTATCTACTTAGTCATAGCAGGTATGTGGGTTGCCTATTTTTTACCTCAGTGGATTAGCAGACATGAAGAGACCTCAGGCAAGGCAATTGAGCGCTATAAAAATGCGATGCAGGTGGTTGCCGAGAATAATAAAAATATAAAACATGAAGTA
>RHBS01000022.1 GCA_010030895.1 Actinomycetota bacterium
GGAATTAACCTCAATTAATGATGGTTCAGAAGCAGGCGAATATCGACCAATCTCCTCAATCGCTTTTGAGTTTCTAGCTGAGCGAGAATCTGCAATTACAATTCTAAAATGTGGTGTGCGAATCTTTCCAAGTCGCATTAACTTAATCTTTACTGACACAAAACTCCCTATAGAAAATTATTTGTTTAATCTTTAGTAAACAGCGGGGGCGTTTACACCAGACAACTTTGCGGACAATTTTGCTATGGGTTAGAGGGTCCCGCTAGCAGATGGCTTATCTTGCCAGCAATCTTTCGATTACCCAAATTGGGATCAATACCTTCTAAGAACCCTCTTGCGCAGCTCGCTTGGCTGGGTTACCCGATCGCGATTTCTTCTTAAAAGTTTGATGCGGCTTAGGCTTTGGCATCGCCCCTAGGCCGGCAACTCCTGCCATACCTGATGGAAGTGAACCATTTCGCATTTGCTTCATCATCTTTTGGGCCTGCGAAAATCGTTCTACTAATGAATTTATTTCCGAGATTGCTCTGCCACTACCCTTTGCAATTCGCGCTCTGCGTGAACCATTTAAGACTTTTGGATCATTTCTTTCTTGCGGAGTCATTGATTCAATAATTGCTCGAGTTCTTATCAACTCCGACTCATCAAAATTATCTAATTGCTTTTTCATTCCACTAGCACCTGGTAGTAATCCAATCAATTTGCTCATGCTCCCCATACTCTTCATTGCCTCTAACTGAGATAAGAAATCTGTGAATGTAAATGCCTCACCTTTTACAAACTTATCTTCCAATTTTTTCGAAGCAGCATCTGGCATAGCCCTCTTAGCTTGTTCAGCAAGGGTGGCAATATCACCTAAGCCAAGAATTCTAGAAGACATTCTTTCCGGATAAAACAGCTCAAAATCAGAAACTTTTTCACCAGTTGCAGCAAAAATTATTGGCTTGCCAGTTAATTCAACTATTGAAAGAGCTGCACCACCTCTTGCATCACCATCTAACTTTGTGAGTACAACTGCATCAAATCCAACGCCGTTAGAAAATGCTTTTGCAGTTCTTGCAGCATCCTGACCCATCATGGCATCAACTACAAAAAATATTTCAGTTGGATTAATTGCATCCCGAATATCGATAACTTGTTGCATGAGTTCTTTATCAACACCAGTTCTGCCCGCAGTGTCAACTATGACAAAATTATGTAACTTATCTTTAGCAAATTTCAATCCATCTTTTGCTACTTGCACTGGGTCACCAACCCCGTTTCCAGGCTCAGGAGCAAAAACCGGAATGTTAACTGATTTGCCAACAACTTGTAGCTGATTGACTGCATTTGGCCGCTGTAAATCAGCAGCAACTAAGAGCGGAGTATTTCCTTGTTCGGACAAATAGTATGAAAGTTTTCCAGCAAGAGAGGTCTTTCCTGCGCCCTGCAAACCAGTTAGTAAAATTACAGTAGGTGAGGATTTAGCGAACCTAATCCGCCTTGAATTGCCTCCCAATATTTGCGTTAATTCGGAGTTTACAATTTCAAATATGCGCTGAGCTGGATTAGTACTTTTGTTTATTTCATTTTCAATTAATTTTGATTTTTCAAAGATTTGATTTGAAAATTTGTCTGCAACTTCAATAGCCACATCTGAATCAATAAGTGCTATTTTTATCTGAGCGGCAAACTCTTTTAAGTCTGATTCATTTACTTTGCCACGCAGGCCAGAGAATAGGCTGCTTAATCTCTGGCCTAGCGCTTCAAACATGAAGGCATCTTACATTTGATTAGATAGCTGCTTCACCGCTCTCACCAGTTCGAACTCGAGTTACTGAATCAACAGTTGCAGCCCAAACTTTTCCGTCACCGATGTTTCCAGTGCGTGCTGCCTCGGTAATCACTTTAATAGCCTTATCCGCGATATCTGATGCTACAAGCACTTCTAATCTAATCTTTGGAATTAGATCGACTTTATATTGAGCACCACGGTAAACCTCAGTTAATCCAAGTTGTCTACCGAAACCTTTGGCATCAGAAACGGTCATGCCAGTAATCCCAGCACTAACTAGTGCTTGCTTAACATCCTCAAGCTTTTGAGGTTTGATAATTGCAGTAATTAGCTTCATACTTAAAATCCTCCTCTTGAAGTAGATGTTAATTCATAACCTGTTTCAGCATGTTGGTCATAATCAATACCAGAGATTTCAGCCTCTTCTTTAATTCTAAGTCCCATTGTTTTATCGATAATGAAACCAATAATCAACGTGACTACAAATGAGTAGGCGAGGACGAAAAATGCACCAAAGGCTTGTTTAGCAAGAAGTTCAGTTCCACCGCCGTAGAAGACGCCATCTAATCCAACACTATTGACAGCACTGCTTCCAAAGAGACCAATTGCTAGACTTCCCCACAATCCACCAACTAAGTGAACTCCGACTACATCCAATGAATCATCAAAGTTAAAAAGATACTTTAAGCCAACAGCTAGGGCACAAAATACTCCAGCCAGTAATCCAATTACTACAGCTGCCCATGGTGCGATAAATGCACAAGCTGGGGTAACTGCAACTAATCCAGCTACTGCTCCAGAAGCAACTCCTAGTGAAGTTGGATGGCCGTCTCTTATCTTTTCAACTAATAACCAACCTAATGCAGCCGCGGCAGTTGCTACCTGAGTATTTAGAAGTGCAAGTGCGGCTATGCCATTTGCTCCCAGTGCTGATCCAGCGTTAAAACCAAACCAGCCAAACCAAAGTAGGCCTGCACCAATTAGTACCAGCGGTAGTGAATGTGGCCGCATCGACTCACGACGCCAACCAACTCTTCGTCCCAGAATTATTGCCATAGCAAGTCCGGCAGCTCCTGCATTTATATGGACCGCTGTGCCGCCAGCAAAATCTTGTACTCCTCGGGCTGCAAGGAATCCAGCTCCAGTTACTGTATCGCCAACTTTATTTCCAAAAGCGAATACCCAGTGAGCGACCGGAAAATACACAACTGTTACCCAAATGGTTACAAAAACTGCCCAAGCTGTGAACTTAGTGCGATCGGCAATTGCTCCAGAAATAAGTGCAGGAGTAATTATTGCGAACATAAGTTGAAATGCTGCAAACGCTAGAAGTGGAATTGGATAAACACCACCATTGTTTGTTAACTCATTTACTGCACTTCCAAGACCAGAAAAGGATATTTCACCATACCAAGGTGAGTTGGATTGATATCCAAATGCCAACTTAAATCCATAAATAACCCAGAGAACACTAACTATGCCAATAGTTACCATCGACATAAGCATCATATTTAATACGCTTTTTGCTCGTACCATTCCACCATAAAAAAGTGCTAAGCCTGGAGTCATTAACAGCACTAATGCAGTGCTTGCCAAAATCCATGCTGTATCACCAGTATTTAAAACTACCTCTGCCATCAAAACTCCTATCGCTCGAATTCAAGTAAGAAGCCAAAACCCTCGCCGTTGAGATGAGAGAACTATCGACTAATTGGGTTAACTCCAAAGGCACCTGAGATTTCAGGTTTATGAAACAATGGCAAGATTTGTTAAAAGTATGTTACTTAATCAAACAATCCAGCTATAAAGGAGGTTTGATCAAAGGGCCCAAAATCCTCTAGCCGCTCACCGGAGCCTATGAACTTGATCGGCAACCCACTTGATTTTTCGATAGCTATGGAAATTCCACCCTTTGCTGAACCATCCAATTTAGTAACAATAAAGCCTGTCACTCCGATTGACTGAATAAATACTTCCGCTTGATTTAGTCCATTTTGACCAGTTGTAGCATCAATAACCAGCAATACTTCATCTACTACTGATTGTTTATTTATAACTCTAACAACTTTACCAAGTTCATCCATTAAATTCTGCTTGTTATGCAACCTGCCTGCAGTATCAATAATTAGATAATCTGAATTCAACTCCTTCGCTTTGCTAATAGCGGTGAAAGCGATTGCGGCTGGGTCTGTATTTTCTGAACCGGAGACAACATCAATTTCAATTTTTTTAGCCCAGGTTTGAAGTTGCTCAGTTGCAGCTGCTCTAAAAGTGTCGGCTGCAGCCAGAAGGACAGTATTTCCATTTTTAATTAAATAGTTTGCCAACTTTGCAACTGAGGTGGTTTTACCGGTTCCATTCACGCCAACTACCAAGATGGTTTTAGTTTGGCCCTTATTTCCAAGAAGGTTGCGACTCTTGTTACTTAGCCATGATGAAACTTCAATTGAAATTGAAGCAACAGGGTCATCTGTTCTTAGAGATTTCGCCTTAGTAATTAACTGATCAACCAGTGAAACCCCCAAATCAGATGCAATTAATTGTTGACGAATTTGCTCCCATTCGTCATTTGATACCGAATCAGATTTCAGAACTGAAATTAACTTTTTAAATAAACTCATTTCATTTTTTAAGAAACCGCATCAACTTCGCGAATCCTTTGTGAAATGACTTCACTTACACCATCTCCGCGCATTGTTACCCCATAGAGGGCGTCAGCAATCTCCATTGTTCGTTTTTGGTGAGTAATGATGATTAACTGTGATTTCTCCCGCAACTCTTCAAATACGCCTAACAATCTACCTAAGTTAGTGTCATCAAGTGCTGCTTCAACCTCATCCATAACATAAAACGGTGAAGGTCTTGCTTTGAATATTGCAATTAAAAGTGCCACCGCAACCAAGGATCTTTCGCCACCTGATAAAAGCGATAATCTCTTTACACGTTTACCAGGAGGTCTAGCCTCTACATCCACGCCAGAGGTCAACATATCAGAAGGATTAGTCAAGATAAGTTTTCCATCTCCGCCTGGGAATAGACGGGAGAAAACTATTTCAAATTCTCTAGCAGTATCTTCATATGCTTCTGTAAAGATTTGTTGCACGCGATCATCAACCTCTTTAATTATGTCAAGTAAATCCTTTTTAGTCTTCTTTAAATCTTCTAGCTGCTCTGCAAGATATCGTAGGCGCTCCTCAAGTGATGAATACTCTTCAAGGGCAAGTGGATTTATTTTTCCAAGTAATGTTAGCGAGCGCTCAGCTTGAGCCAAGCGCTTCTCTTGTTGATCGCGGCGATATGGAATTAAATCTCCCGGTACAAACTCTCCATTTTCATTTTCATAAAAGGTAGGTACATCATTATTAGGTCCATACTCATTTATTAAGGTATGTACATCAATTCCTAACTCCTCTACTGCTTTAGTTTCTAACTGTTCTATTCTTAATCTCTGTTCTGCTCTAGCGATTTCATCTTTATGAACACTTGAAGTTAATTTCTCTAATTCGATTGCTAGCTCTCTACTTATAGTTCTTAAACTCAAAATTTCACCTTCGCGTGAGCTTCTAGAAATTTCAAGGCGTTCTCTTTCTGTACCAGCTCGTGAAATAGAAGATTCAATTTGAATCAATGCCTCATAAGCGGTATCGGCAATTTCTTGCGCCGTAACGGCAGCTTGCGCTCTGGTCTCTCTTCGCGAAATTGATTTCGATAATGACTCACGTTCAGTAAATGCTTGATTCTCAAGTGCAGCGGCCCGTTGGGCGATCGCATCTTTGCGCTCTTCAATCGTCCTAAGGCTCAATCGTGCTTCAACCTCTTTAGACCTTGCAGCAGATACTTGAGACCTTAAATCTTCAAGATGGGTTAGATCTGGCTCTACTGGTGACTGGTGTGATTCAAACTGAGCAATTGCTGCAGCCAAATCCCGTTCATCAGAGTTCTTCTGATCATTTGCGGCATTTAAGGCCGAGGTTAGACGATCTAGCTCCTCAACCGTATTTTTTACATTTTGACCAGATATAGCTAGCTGCTCAGCAAGTCCGGTCATTGCTGCGTCTGAGTCATTCAACTTAGAAAGGACTTGTTGATACTCTCTCTCTAAACTTTCAAATTCATTAGTTAAACCATTGAGTTCAAACTTAATCCGATCACACTCTCCGCTAACTTTATTGACTTCACTTTCACATTCAGCGGTTAAGTTAGCGATTTTTGATATCAGTTCTGAATTTTCTGAGATTTTTACTAATTCTGATATTTCTTTAAAAGCGGTAAGTCGCCCAAGAGAACCCGCTCGCAATTTTTCAGTATTGTAAAGTTTATCCGTTAGTAATTCAATTTTATTTTCTAAACTCTTTAACTCGACTTTCAATTTATCAAATAAACCATCTAATCCAGGTTCAGATGCAGATAATGATGAAATCTGCATTTCGATTTGACCAAAATTTTCTCGATAATTTTTTAAACGGATTTCAACTAAATCTTTTGCTGTGCTTAAGCGACTAACCTCGCCAGTGGTTGCATCAATTCTTGAGCGAAGTCCATTGATATGACCTTCTTGGCGCGCTGTTCCTTCACGTTGATCGGCAATTGCTCTAAGGGCTGCCGAAACACGATTTTCCTCAAGTGCTAATTGAGCCTCAATTTCCTTTAAGGAGTTTGAGTCACTTCCTAGTTGGACTTGAGAAATTCGGACTTGCTCTGCAAGAGTTGATTCCTCACTTCTTAATATCTTTGCCTCTTGGTCTAATGCTTCTGGATCTCTTCCAGTTGCCTTTGCTTCTTCAGCCTCTTCTGCTAAAAATCTAGCACGTTCTGAGGATAAGTTTTGGATACCGCGAATTTGTTCTCGCTGAGCAGTTAGTCGATAGAAATTTTCTTGGGCAGCAATTAATTGTGGGTTTTCGCTTGCAGCAATAGCATCTAATTCAATTTCTCGGTTACGTGCTGAATTTAATTCATTCTCAACCTGCTCCTTTCTTTGCCGAAGCACATTTTCATCAGCTACCTCTAATTCCATTTCATTACGCATGCGTAGCATGTCATCAGCCATTAATCTCAATTTTGCATCTCTGACATCAGATTGAATCACAGATGCTTTTCTTGCCACCTCAGCCTGTTTACCTAACGGCCTAAGCTGTCGGCGCAACTCAACTGTTAAATCTTGAATTCTTGCCAGATTAGTTTGCATTGAGTCAAGTTTGCGAATCGCTTTTTCTTTTCGCTTTCTATGTTTTAACACACCTGCCGCTTCTTCAATAAATGCTCTACGTTCCTCCGGATTTGCTAATAAAATCGCATCCAGTTGACCTTGCCCAACAATTACATGCATCTCCCTACCAATGCCGCTATCACTAAGAAGTTCTTGGATATCCAATAGTCGAGTTGTTTCTCCATTAAGCAAGTACTCTGATGAGCCATTTCTAAACAATATTCGAGTAATTGTTACCTCGGAAAAATCTATTGGGAGTACGCCATCTGCATTATCAATCGTCACTGAAACTTCAGCACGGCCAAGTGGCGCACGACCAGATGTTCCAGCAAATATAACATCCTCCATTTTTCCACCACGTAAGGATTTAGCACCCTGCTCGCCCATAACCCAGGAGAGTGCATCTACAACATTTGATTTACCAGAGCCATTGGGCCCTACTACGCAGGTAATACCTTGTTCAAAATTTAAGGTAGTCGAGGAGGCAAAAGATTTGAATCCTTTTAGATTCATGCTCTTTAAATACATAACTCACCCCGCAACTGACGCATGGCGCAAACCTATCTAAAAATCACCTAAAATCTGGGCACCTAACGCTGGCAACGCGGGCAAAAGTGTGAAGAACGGTTTGCAAAGGCGATTCGACGAATCTCACTTCGGCATCTGGGGCAGGGTTCACCCTCTCGGCCATAAACCTTAAGTGATCTGGAAAAGTAGCCACTTTCGCCATTAACATTTTTATATTGTTCATCAAATGAGGTTCCACCTGCTTTGATTGCAGATTTCATTACATAGATTGCAGAAGTTAATACCTTTTTTATTTCATCCTCACTCAAATCTTCACAAATAATCTCTGGATGTATTTTTGCTCGCCAGAGCGCTTCATCTGCATAAATATTACCGATTCCACTCAAAATACTCTGATTTAGGATTGCCGGCTTGATAGCAGATTTTCGCCGCTTGATATTTGAAACTACTTGCTTAAGATTAAAGTCGATCTCAAACGGATCCAAAGCAATATTTTTTATAGATGATGGAACACCATTGATTAGCTCCTCAATTGCTAGCCAGCCAAATGTACGCTGGTCAATAAATCTAATTTCAGACTTTGACCTGCCACCGCCAGATAACTCAAATTTTGCTCTCAAATGTGGTTGGAAAGAATTAGTTTGAGGTTGCACTAATAACTGTCCACTCATTCCTAGGTGTGCTACCAAAACATAATCTCGATCTAGATCAAACCAAAGAAATTTTCCCCTGCGCTTTACAGACTTTATTTGAGCGCCAATACTTGAAGATAATGGTGCTATAGAATTTGATTTAGTGGCTCTAGCATGAAAACTCTCTGCATTATTTATTCGCTTGCCTACAACATACTTTTCTAGTCCAGCTCTAACGGTCTCTACCTCAGGTAACTCTGGCATAAGTAGAAATCTCTACTTTTTATTTCTCTCTATTAAGGATTCATATGCAATCTTTGCAGCGGCTTGCTCTGCCTCGCGCTTACTTTTTCCAATTCCAGGAGGAAATTTGTCATTACCAAGTAACACACAAGCAGTAAAACTTTTATCATGATCTGGACCAGATTCCTTAATTTCATACTCAGGTGATAAAAGATTTAGTGAAGCTACTAATTCTTGAAGTGCGGTCTTTCCATCCAGAGTTGATCCCTGCGAAGTGGCCTCTAAAATTGCCGGTTTAATCCATTTTGAAATTACCTCTGCACTTTTCAAATAACCATGTTCTAAATAAATTGCACCTACTAGCGCTTCAAAGGTATCGGCTAATATTGAATTCTTTTCGCGGCCATTAGTTGTTTCTTCACCTTTCCCAATTCTTAAATACTTGCCTAAATTAATCTCCCTAGCTATCTGCGCGAGCGCTTTCATATTTACTACTCCAGAGCGCAATGGGCTTAATCTGCTTTCATCTAAATCTGGAAATAACTTATACAGTTCATCAGTAACAATTAATCCAAGAACTGAGTCTCCGAGAAACTCAAGTCTTTCATTAGTTGGGATTCCACCAGCTTCATAAGAAAATGAGCGATGAGTTAATGCAAGTTCAAGCAACTCATCCTTAACCGATATCCCGAGTTGTTCGGTTAGGTCAGAGTACAGATCAGACCTCTAGGACCTGTCGACGGTTGTAAGTGCCACAGGTTGGGCATGCAACATGTTGTAATTTTGGTTGCTGGCATTGTTGGCAGGTTGCAAGATTGGCAGGAGTGGTCTTCCACATGCTTCTACGAGAGCGAGTACGTGCTCGCGACATTTTTCGCTTTGGGACTGGCATGATATCTACTCCTTATTTAAAGCGTTGCTGCAATAGCTGAATTATCTATGAAAAGTACGGAGATGTAAAAACCTTTAATTTTTAAGCGGGAAATCCTTCAGAGCTGCCCATCTTTGGTCAGTGGGTGTTTGGGATTGCGATGCTGATAGGTAAGCCCAGTTTTCACCACTTTTTTCAGCCAATCCTGGGCAATCCTCAGAACATAATGGATTTACAGCTAAGTTTAAAATAATCGCATCTCTAATCGCAGGTTCTAGATCTATATCATCACCATCAAGAAAACTTAATTCATCCTCATCTAAATCAATCTCTTCATCTTTTTTGGATTTCCCTCTTGAACTATGCTTTTTTGTACTTTTGCTAGTAGAGGATTCGTAGTAGTAAAGCTCAGTAAAACTCTCATCAATTGGCCAGATAATCGGTTTTAGACATCTTGTGCACTCACCTGTCGCATCTGCAATAACTCGAGCTGTGGCTAATACACCCTCTTCAACCGCTTGAATTCTCAAATCTACTTCAATAATCTCTCCTGGCTTTACCGAAAGTAAATCCACCCCAACAGCCTCTGTGATCTTCAAATCTAACTCATACTCACGCATCTCCCCCGCTCGATGCGGTAGATCATGTGTATTGAACAAGAAAACTGAGCGAGCCATTTGATTACTTTAATTTTGAAAGTACGTGTTTAGTTTCAACACCACTTAATTGATCTCTACCCTTGCTAATCACATCCAAAGTCTTATTTAGAATTACCTCAAGATTAGCTAAACGTGAATCAATGTACTCTTCAATTTCTTCCCGATCTCGATCGCTATCAGCTTTTGCATCCGCCAAAATTCTTGCAGCTTCCTTGCGGGCACTTGAAACGATTGTGGTCTGTTCAACTAAGCGCGAGACTTCATCTCTTGCTTGTTGAATAATTGCATCAGATTGAGTGTGAGCATTTTCTATTATCGAATCCTTTTCGCGTTGAATTGCGATAGCCCTTGCTAAATCATTAGGAAAGGATGCCTTTATTTTATCTAAAATCTGTAACATTTCACTTCGATTGATAACACAAGAGGCTGATAAAGGTACCGATCTAGCCTCTTCAATTATTGCAATTGCAGCTTCAATGTTTTCAACTACATCCATATTTAGCCCTTTCGCTCAAGTCTAGATCTTAACTTATCAACTATAGCTGCAGGCATATATGCAGATACATCGCCACCATAACTTGCGATTTCCTTAACAAGTGATGATGAAAGAAATGAGTGTGAAGGTGCAGTAGACATGAATAATGTCTCAATCCCTTGCAATTGTAGATTTACCTGACTCATCTGAAGTTCATAATCAAAATCACTAACGGCTCGCAATCCCTTAACAATAGTAGGAATTTTATTTGCTCGACAGTAGTCGACAAGAAGTCCAGACCATGAATCAACTTTCACATTCTTATAACGGTTGGTTACCTCTTTAATCATCTCAATTCTTTCCTCAACGGTAAAAAGCGAACTCTTGGTTTGATTGACTAAGACTGCAATTACAACCTCGTCAAATAAGGTGCAGGCTCTAGCGATAATATCTAAATGCCCATTTGTAATTGGATCAAATGAACCTGGACAAACAACTCGTCTCATAGTGAAAACGCTAGCAACTAATTGCTAAGTTAGCCATTTTTTTCTAAATCTGCTCTGTCAGCGCGCCATAATGAATGCTCCCAGCACCATATGAGCGAATTTTTTGCTCCACAAATCCTTCAGGCCAGGTAAAAGCCTTTGCCTTTCCATCTCGTTCAATAGCAATTACCCCATATTTACTTAGTAAGTTTAAAGTTAAGATTTTCTTTAAAATTTTTTCGACCTCGGAGTTTGCAACTTCATATGGCGGATCAATGTAAATAATTTCATATGAATTGCTCGCAAAATGGTTTAGAAACTCAAAAACTGTTTTTTCATGTACTTTGAACTTTCCAATTCCCTCAGTATTTGAGAGTAGCTCAAAGTTCTGCTTACAAACATTGGCACTTATTGGATTACTTTCAACTGATTCGACAAGAGCCGCACCTCTTGAAAGCGCCTCAACTCCTACTGCTCCAGAGCCTGCAAATAAATCAAGAAGGTGAAGTCCATCCAAAGTTCCAAAAGTTGAAATTAATGAAGAGAATAACCCCTCACGTGCACGGTCAGAGGTTGGTCTAGTGATTGAAGGCGGTGAAAATAATTTCCTGCCTTTGCCTAATCCAGCAATGATTCTCATACTCATGACTTATCCATAAATCGAGCCGCTTCATCTAACTTCAGCTTATCGACCTCTTGTTTCAATAATGGTAAGTGAGCAATTTCTATATTGCGCTTTAAAATTTTTCCAGCAGCATCTCTTGCATGTTCAATTAACTTTTCATCTCTAAGAACTCGTAACAATCTTAGATGAGATCTACCGCCAGATTGGGATTTGCCCAAAACATCTCCCTCCTTTCGTTGTTCAAGGTCAATTCTGGCAAGTTCGAATCCATCTAATGTAGATGCCACTGCATTTAATCGCTGCATACTTGAGGACTCTTCATGTGCACTTGATACTAATAAACAAAGTCCGGGCACCCCACCTCTACCTACTCGTCCCCGAAGTTGGTGAAGTTGGGAAACTCCAAATCTATCTGCATCCATTATGACCATCATTGAAGCATTTGGCACATCAACTCCTACTTCAATGACTGTTGTAGCAATTAATACCTGGATTTCACCTTTCGCAAATGCTGCCATAGTTTGCTCTTTAATCTCACTTGTTTGTCTGCCATGTAATGTGGCAACTTTTAATCCCTTTAAAGCACCAGTTGCTAGCTCTGGAGCTAGCTCTTCTACTGCAATCATGTGTTCGTTATCTAGAAATTCCTCTCCCAACAACATCGCAGCAGTAATCTCTCGATCACTTAATTTCTTAATCGGATTAGCAATTCGAGGGGCAACAATGTAAACCTGATGACCTTTTGCCACCTCCTCTTTAACTCTCTGCCAAGCTCTTTCTAAAAAATGAGGTTTTTCTAAAACTGGGATTACATGAGTTGTGATCGGAACTCGACCCAAGGGGAGCTCTTTAAGTGTGGAGATATCTAAATCCCCAAATACAGTCATCGCTACAGTTCTTGGTATTGGAGTTGCCGTCATAACCAATAGATGAGGTGGTTGTGTTGCCTTCATTCGTAGTGCATCTCGCTGCTCTACCCCAAATCTATGTTGTTCATCCACCACAACCAAGCCAAGGTCTTTAAACTCAACACCATCAGAGATCAATGCATGTGTACCGATGACAATACCAATTTGCCCACTTTTTAATCTTGAATAAACCTCTCGCTTTTTGTTACTACTTAGAGATCCAGTTAACAACTCAACTTGCGTTCCTAAACCAGATGAGTGCAAAGTATCGGCAAGTGCTAACTCGCCAAGTAAATTTGTAATAGTCCGATAATGCTGCTGCGCCAATACCTCAGTTGGCGCTAATAGTGCCGCCTGTCCTGCCGAATCAACAACCGATAACATCGCTCGTAATGCAACCACAGTTTTTCCTGAACCAACCTCACCTTGCAACAATCTGTGCATTGGATATTTATTAGATAAATCCTGCTCAATTTGAGCATTTACCTCTAATTGGCCATTGGTGAACTTAAATGGCAGATTTTTCTCAAACGCCTTAACAAGTACTGGCGTGTTTGGAGTACGAGATTTGGTGCTTAGCCTTTCAATCTCGGCTCGGCGTTGACCAAGAAGTAATTGCAAAAGAAGTGCTTCGTCAAAGGTCAATCTCTCCCTAGCTTTTTCTGCGGCGTCTAAATCTGTCGGTTGATGGATATCCATTAGGGCCTGTTTTAAGTTTGGATAACTGCTCTGCTTTGCTAATTCCTCTGGTAAGTAATCTGGCAGTTCATCTAATGAATTGAGTGCTAATTTTATGCATTGCATAATTTTCCATGATGGAAGTTTTGCAGTTGCTGGGTAAACTGGAAGATACTTACCAGCAAACTCTGCTACTGCTGCATCTACATCATCACCATCTGGAATCAACTGATAATCTGGATGAGATAATTGGCGTTTACCTTTAAATACGCCAACCTTTCCGGCAAATAATCCAACTCTGCCTGCTTTCAGATCCTTCTCGCGCCAGGCTTGATTGAAGAAGGTTAAGGATAAATTTGCACTTCCATCGGTGACAACTACTTCAAGTATGTTTTTTGCATTAGCTCTTCTTAACTTAACCGCTTCAATTTCAGCCAAAATTGTTACTTCATCATCAGCAATCAATTTTGAAATATCTGTTAGCTCACCTCGAACTACATACCTTCTGGGATAGTGGCGTAATAATTCATTAATAGTTGTGATACCAAATGCTTTTTCAAGTACCTCTGAGGTGCGATCACCCAAGATATTTGATATGCGAGTGGATAGGGTGGCCATAGAGGAAGTATCCAATGCCTACTGGCCAACTGCGCGTAATTACCCACCGGATTAGCAATTTAATGGCGGTAAGAGGTAGCCTTTCGCCTTACATTTACTTAGAACAGCCAGACAAGGGAGTAACTCGGTGTCATCAGTTTGTGATTTATGTGGAAAAGCACCTAGCTTTGGAAACAATGTTTCGCATTCAAAGCGTGCAACCCGTCGCCGTTGGAATCCAAATATTCAAAAAATCCGCACCATAATTAATGGCCAAACCAAGCGGAAAAATGTCTGTGCTTCTTGCTTAAAAGCTGGTAAAGCCCTTCGTTAATTAGAAGTGCTGATAACCATTTTTCTCAATAACTTTTCCATCTAACAATATCTCTGCCTCACCTGCAATAACCTCACCAACTTCAATTCCTAACTCCTTATCTGCCTGGCTTGGATCTACCGTGGCAATGAAGAAGTGATCTTCTCCACCATTTAAAATCCAGTCAAATACATCCTCACCTAACTCAGTTGCTAACTCCTGTAAATCCTTAAAATCTGCAGCACTTGTAAACTTTTCACTTTTAAAGTTTATAGATACCTTGGATTCTGTTGCGATATGACCAGCATCAACTGTTAAACCATCACTTATGTCGCACATTGCGGTTGCAACTTTGGTTAGCATCCTAGGAGTTTTTAATTTTGGATTAAGGTGAGCCTCAACTACATATCTTGGTCGATCTAATGATCTTTCCAGTATTGCTATTCCTGCCGCTGATAATCCAGGAAGTGCAGAAAGATAAACTAAGTCACCTACCTTTGCACCACTTCTTTTAATAGGAATAGCACTTAATTCCCCCAGGGCAGTAATACTTAAACTCATCTTTTCTGACTTGCTTAAGTCCCCACCAATCACCATGACGTTAAACTCATCCGCTATGGAGCGAATGCCCTTCGCTAGCTCTGTTACTAATTGAAGGTTATTTAATTCTGGAATTGCTGCTGCCACCAGTAGATACTTAGGCTCAGCCCCCATTGCCAATACATCAGCCAAACTCGCAGTTGTTAACTTGGCACCGATTTGAAATGGTGTAGACCAATCCCGCCGAAAATGAACACCTTCGACTGCCATATCAACTGTGGCGACTAATTTGTTATCAATGCCACTTATAACCGCAGCATCATCGCCAATGCCTACCTCAACCTTGCCTGGAAATGAACTGCGAAATAGCTCACCCAATTGCGCGATGATCGCCTCTTCCGATTCCATAAATGGCACTCCCCAATTAACTCGCTATAGGCTACCCTTTATTAACGACGCAGTTCATCGCTGAACCTAAGTCGATGATTGAAGGGCTATAAATGTCTGTACAGGCTTACATACTTATTCAAACGGAAGTCGGAAAGGCATCTAGTGTTGCTAAGGCAGTCTCAGCAATCTCAGGTGTGACTATCGCAGAGGGCGTAACCGGCCCTTATGACGTAATTATGCGTGCTGAATCTTCATCCATGGAAGATCTAGGAAGAACGGTATTGGCTAAGGTACAAGGAGTCTCTGGGATTACTAGAACTTTGACCTGTCCAGTTACTACTTTTTAGTTTTATTTACGGGCTACATATTTTTTAAAAGTAGCCCGTTGTAAAGCAGTTTAAAACCAACGAATCATTCCTATGATTCCAGCACTAGCATAAAAAAATTGTAGGAAAAGTATTCCTTTATGTTTTCCTAAATACGCCCAAATTCCAATTAATCCTGAGGAAATAAACAATAGAGTGAAGCCAATAAACTCTGCGCCAATATTTAGTGCAACTAAAAGAGAATAAATAATCGCAGTTAAAACGCCAAGCCATTCAAAGACTCTTGGTTTTAATACTCTCTGACGGATCATATTTAATCTCCAACTACCATCTCAGAAGCATTGGTAATTGATCTTAATTCATTAAATGAGGTTGGGAAAACTGCATGAGGATGACCAGCTGCTGCCCAAACTACCTCATACTCACTTAACACCTTGTCGATGAACACTTTTGAAGGTGAAGTTATCCAACCCAATGGTGCAACGCCCCCTATGGCTTTTGAAACCATCGCTACTGAGGAAATGCTGTATGAGGTTCGAACTTGGTCACTCATCGGA
>RHBS01000023.1 GCA_010030895.1 Actinomycetota bacterium
TAGTAAGAGATTTTGTTAGCTCTTGGCATTTAGTTGGCTTAGGAAGTAGCTCACCAGCTCCCCTCTGGATGTTATTGCTAGCAGGGGCATCTTTAATCACAGCTGGAAATCCTCAAATTTTTATTTATTTATTCTTTTTACTAATACCTATTACTTTATTCTCTTTGGCATATAGGTCTGCTCGTAAATACTCTTTGACTACTTACTCAGCAACATTTGTCGGGTTGATCTATGCAATTTCTCCAGTGGCTCTGAGCGCAATCAACCAAGGAAGAGTTGGTACCTTGGTAGTTGCAATACTTGTACCCATAATTTTTACAAGCTTAAACCAACATAAACTCTTATCTACTTTAAAATGGCGAAAGCTATATCTAGTAACTATTTTGGCTGCAGTAGGCGCCACCTTTTCACCAGCATTTTTACTATTTTGGTTCTACTACCATCTATTTCAATTAGTAATGTTTTACGCTTCTCTTAAGAGAAGTAAAAGTTATAAGTGGCAAGTTATTCTTAAAAATTTTGATCAGGAAGAGATAAAAAAGCGTGCTGCGTTATTAATTACTCCAATTTTAATCAATCTCCCCATATCGCTATCAATACTTACCAATCCGATTTCAAAATTACTAGAGCCTGGTCTGCCGATATCGGCCGGAGACCCAATTTCAATACTCTTATTTAACCCTGGTGGGCCAGCATCTCCCGCGCTTTTTATTTTTGCTCCCTTCATTTTGTATTTAATAATCGCTTTAATCACAAAGGATCAAAGAGATCGTGGATTATTAGCATTAGTGGTCTTGGTATTAAGTATTACTTTATCTTCCTACTTTGTATCTACTAATAATGGCAGTGCCCAGCGAATTTGGACTGGATCACTTTTAGTATTTGCTCAATTTATTTTACTGCTGGCTGTGTTTGCTATTGGTGAAAGATTACTGCCGCAATTAAGAAAAATTGATCTTGGATACAAGCATTTTATTTCAATGTTTACTGCCATCATTACAATTCTTTCAGTGAGTTCAATGGCAGGCTGGGCGCTGACAACAGGAGCTAACTCACTAGTCAGGACTGATAATGAGCAGGTGATTCCAGCATTTATATCTGATCTAGCAACTACTGATGAAAAGCCAAAAACTCTGGTGATTAGAAAGTATCAAGAACAAATTAAATACTTTGTTACCAGGGGAAGTGATTTAATTATTGGTGAACCAGATGTTTCAAGCCAAACTCCTGAAATTGTTCACAAATCAGTAGTTGATTTGTTTAATGGAATTGGTGCAAGTAGTAGCCAGGTATTGGGATACTATGGAATTCAATATATTTTTATGAAAAATCCTGCAGATCCAGCCTTAGTTCGAACTATTGATGGAATTGGCGGCTTTACCAGAAGTTCAGCTACTAAAGATGGAGTAATTTGGAAAGTAAATAAGGCACACGCCAGAGTGTCATTTCAAAATAAGGCAGGACAATTTTTTACTATAAATTCAACTGATAAGAGTGCCAATGGGTATATATCCTCCGTAGGGGTTGTGATTGTGGCGGAAAAGTATGATCCATCTTGGAAGTTACTTTTAAATGGTAAGAATGTCACATTAGAGAAAAATGAATTTGATTTACCAATTTTTAGAATAAACCAACCAGGAGAGGTCTTAATTACTCATGATGGTACTGCCCGAAGAGGTTGGATTTCTATTCAACTAATAATAATTCTTTCGGTCGTAATTTTAGCGTTGCCTGCCGGTAGAAGGCGACGGGAAGTTCCTCTTGAGGAATTATTATGATCCAGAGAATTTCCCTAAGGATGAAGTTATTGTTTGTATTTTTAATTGCAATGTTAATAATCAGTTTTTTAGCTCCACAACAAAGTGAACAGATTAAGGTGACTTCTACCTATCCAGCAACAGTTTGTCCGGCAGTAGGTAACAAAGTCTCATCCATAGCTGGAGTGACTTATTCAAAGATTGGTCGAAGATCAATAGATGGTAATAGTAAAAAGTTAGTAAAAGGTAGAACTACCCAAATTCCATTAGCTAACAACTCTATTTTGGTAGAAGGAAATGCTGGAACTGCTATTACCTTCGCAAATAATAAATGGAAAGCAGTAGTGCCATGTTCGGTCAGCAATGGCCAACAATGGTTTGCAGGTGGTTCGGGAGCCTTAACCAGTAAATCATTTTTATACATTGTAAATAGCGGTTTTTCAGAATCAAATGTTGAGGTAGAAGTATTTACGCCAACTGGTGCCCTTGAAGTTAGTACTTTCACTGTGGCTCAAAATTCAACTAAGAAGATCGCAATAGATACTTTGGCTCCTGGTGTGGAAGAAATTGTTATTTCTGTTAAAACATTATCAGGCAGGGTGTCTTCATTTTTATTTGATGAGCGCAAAAAAGGCCTTAAATCTTTAGGTGCTGATTTTGTCTCTCCGATTGCACAACCCGAAAAGCAGGTAAGAATTGTTTCAGTCCCGGGATTAATTGGAAAAACTAACTCCAAGGATAACCTTCTTAGCCATAGCCTAAGAGTTCTAGTAACAGGAAAAATTGATGCAAATATAGAGGTTACAATTAATTCAAATGACGGGAATTTTGTTCCCGATGGCCTTGCTGATGTTAAAGTGAATTCCCAGCGGGTTGTAACTATTCCATTGACGTATGCACCAATAAATCAACCATTTTCAGTTGTAATTAATTCTGATCAGCCAATTATTAGTAGCGTATTGTCTAGCTTTAAAATTGGGCGCGCTAATGAAATTACTTGGTCAACGAGTTCAGATTCATTAAGTAGTTGGAGTGCAAACTTAACCGGATCAAGACCAATTTTCACTTTTGTTGGTAAGAAAATTGATATTTTCATTAAAGCAAATGGAGTTAATGGTAAAAAAATTGAAAAGAAGTTGTCCGGCAGAGATTTTACTTCTTGGCAATCACCCGTTGGGCTTAATCGAGTTCAAGTGACTGCTTTGGGTAAGGGGATAAGCGGTGGGGTAATCTTCTTACCGCTTGAAGCAAATATTGGAGTCAGTTCGATTCCTATGAATAATGGTGCAAATTTAGAAACCGCCTCTGAGCCAGTATCCGATGCTTCAGTAATCACACGCCGTTAAATCCCAACTTTTCTAGCAAACCCCCGATAACCTGTTCATATGAAAAGGACTACTGGTCGCAGGTGTTCAAGAGCTAGCTGCACCAATTCGGCAATTAAGACTCTTACTTATATCTACTCTGACTCAACCGCCGTCTTAGGTCCACTTTCCACTTACGCAGAACCTCATAATTATGATCTTTGCAGTATTCATAGTGAGCGATTAACAGTTCCAGTTGGCTGGAATGTAATTAAAGAGGAGATTATCGAAAGCAGCTCTGGACCATCAGAGGAAGATTTAATGGCAATTGCAAATGCTGTTAGAGAGGTAGCGAGTACCGATTTAGGTAGCAAGACTATGCAACCTGAATTAGGTAGACGTGGGCACTTGCGAGTCCTGCCATCAAATTAACTAAAAATATTCTTTAAGTTAAGAGTTATATGTTAGATAAGATAATAAAAGCCTACGATATACGAGGCTTAGTGAAAGATGAAATAACTCCAGATTTTTCATTTTCTGTTGGTGTGGCATTTGCAAAATTTTTAGAGATTGAACGAGAACCTGGCACTATTGTAGTTGGTGAGGATATGCGACCTTCCTCAGCTCCACTAGCAAAGGCATTTTGTGACGGAGCCACTAGTCAAGGTATGGATGTAATTCGAATTGGTTTGTCCTCAACCGATATGTTGTATTTTGCCTCTGGGAAATTAAATCTACCTGGAATTATGTTTACCGCAAGTCATAATCCAGCAAAATATAACGGAATGAAATTATGTAAAAGTGGTGCTAGACCAGTAGGTAAAGAATCTGGCTTACAAGTAATTAAAGACATCATTGAAAAAGGAGCACCAATATCAAATCGGCCAATAGGTAAGGTAAGAGAGCAAGATCTATTAAAAGAGTATGTGGATTTTCTAATTAAACAGTTTCCTAAAAAAACTTTTTCAAAGCGAAAAATAAAAGTTGTGATCGATGCCGGCAACGGAATGGCTGGATTTACGGCACCCGCAGTAATGGAAAAACTTAATGTCGAATTAATTCCCATGTACTTTGAATTAGATGGAAATTTTCCTAATCATGAAGCAAATCCAATAGAACCAGATAATCTGAAAGACCTACAGAAAATGGTCAAAAGGCATAAAGCCGATATTGGATTAGCATTTGATGGCGACGCAGATAGATGTTTTTTGATTAACGAAAAGGCTGAATTAGTAAACCCTTCGGCCCTTACGGCATTAATAGCGGTTCGAGAATTAAAGAAGAACCCAAAATCTGCCATTATCTACAATTTAATTTCATCTAAAGCTGTACCAGAGGTAATTGCTGAGCATAAAGGTAGGGCAATTCGAAGCCGCGTTGGGCACTCTTATATTAAGAATTTAATGGCAGAGACAGGTGCGGTATTTGCTGGCGAACATTCTGGTCATTTTTACTTCAAAAATTTTTGGAAAGCTGATTCTGGAATGCTTGCTGCGTTGTATGCATTAGCCGAACTAATGCAAAGTGATGGTACTTTGTCAGAGTTACTAGAACCTTACAATCGATATTTTTCAAGTGGTGAGATAAATAGCAAGGTTAAGGATGCTCAAAAATCTATCAAGATGATCAAAGAAAAGTATCAAAGCGAATTTGAGGTCGATGAGTTAGATGGATTGACTGTTACCGCGAAAGAATGGTGGTTTAACCTTCGGGCTTCAAACACTGAGCCACTACTAAGGTTAAACGTCGAGGCTCAAACCCAGAAGCAAATGGCCAAAATTAGAGATTCAGTTTTGTCTCAAATTAAAAGGTGAAATTGTAAGGCTGGCAGGGTATCTTTATCTCCTTGCAACTATTTTTTGAAATCTAAGCGAAACCGGGAGATGTGATGAATACAGTAACTGGAATTAAGAGTGATGTTGCCAATATTGCATTAGCATCTGACGGAAAAAAGCGTATTGAATGGGCAGCTAGAAATATGCCAGTGCTGTCACAAATTAAAGACAGATTTGCAAAAGAAAAACCATTTACTGGAATCAGAATAGCTGCTTGCATGCATGTAACAACTGAAACTGCTAATTTAATGTTGGCCCTGAAAGCTGGTGGTGCAGAAATTGCACTTTGCGCATCCAATCCGCTTTCAACTCAAGATGAGACTGCTGCAGCCTTAGTGCAAGAGTATGGAATTTCCGTATTTGCTAAAAATGCAATTGATCGCGATGGTTTTTATTCTCATATTAATTCAGCTTTAGATATCAAGCCGCAATTAGTTTTTGATGATGGCTGCGATTTAGTAAATGTAATTCATACTTCCAGAACTGAACTCATTGATGGAATTCTGGCTGGTTGTGAAGAAACAACAACTGGAGTAATTAGGTTGAGTCAAATGGCAAAAGATGGGGCGTTAAAGTTTCCTATGATTGCTGTTAACGACACGGATACTAAGCATATGTTTGATAACAGATATGGCACTGGTCAATCAACCTTTGATGCAATTTTCAGGGCAACAAATACTTTAGTTGCGGGGAAAGTTGTTGTAGTCGCAGGCTTTGGATATTGCGGTAAAGGCGTAGCCGAAAGAGCAAAAGGTTTGGGTGCTGAGGTAATTGTTACGGAAATCGATCCAACTAAGGCATTAGATGCCTTAATGCAGGGTTTTAGAGTTATGCCAATGACTCAAGCTGCTGCTATTGGAGACATTTTTATCACAGTTACCGGAAATAGAGATGTACTACGAGATGAGCACTTTCAACAAATGAAAGATGGCTCAATTTTAGCTAACTCCGGACATTTTGATATTGAAATTGATGTTGCTTGGCTGGAAAAGAATGCAAAACAAAAGAATTCAAAAATGCGCCATCAAACAGATGAGTATGTATTGTCAGACAATCGACGTATTTTGCTGATAGCTGAAGGCAGATTGGCAAACTTAGGCGCAGCTGAGGGACATCCAGCATCTGTTATGGATATGTCATTTTCTGATCAAGCACTAACTGCAGAATGGCTACTTAAAGCTGGCAAGGATCTGCCAGCCGGATTACATGATGTTCCTTCTTCAATTGATAAAGATGTGGCAAGATTAAAATTGCAGAGTATGGGCGCATCTCTTGATGTATTAACTCCAGCCCAAGAGCTTTACTTGAACTCCTGGGAACACGGTTCCTAAATGCCATTAGTCATGGTCGTTGATGACGACCAAGACTTAGCTGAGATGCTGAGCATTGTTTTAACCAGTGCTGGCATGGAGGTTGACCTAGTTAATCGAGGCGATCAGGTAATGGATATTTTTAATCAGCATCCGCCAGATTTAGTTCTCTTGGATGTTATGTTGCCTGGCATTGATGGAGTTCAGGTTTGTAAAATTATTAGAGAAAACTCCATGGTGCCAATTGTGATGCTTACGGCTAAGGGAGATACCCAAGATGTGGTGCTGGGACTTGAAGCTGGTGCTGATGATTACATGGTTAAACCATTTAAACCTCAGGAATTAGTTGCCAGAATTAATACCAGATTAAGGAGAGTGGCACGAATAGGTTCTATTTCAATTGGCGATCTAGTAATCGATCAGATGGAACACAAGGTACTAAGTGACAATAAGGAAATTCCACTTACTAGACTTGAATTTGACCTGTTAGTGGCCTTAGCAAAAGAGCCAGGTAGAGTCTTTACTCGCGAGGCATTACTTAGCGAAGTTTGGGGTTATCAGCACGCTGCCGATACCAGGTTGGTCAATGTACATGTCCAAAGACTTAGATCTAAAATTGAAGTCGATGCAGATAATCCAAAATATGTTTTAACAGTTAGAGGTGTTGGCTATAAAGCAGGAGTTGGAAAAAACTAAGGTGTTAGCAAGTTGGGTTAAGATTAAACAATCACTTAGCCTAAAAGTATTGTTTACAAATACATTTTTTGCTTTTGTGATTGTTTCAATTGTTGGGGTAATAGTTCATAATCAAGTCTCTTCTACTTTTATAAATGAAAAAATTGCCATCTCAAAAGTTGAAACTAGAAATGCACTAAATCTTGCTCAAGGACACTTTAATATCGCTCGATTTCAAGATGATGCTGGGTTAAAGAAAGTTGTGCAAGAGTTTATTACCAATAGCAGGGAAGATGGCTCACTCTCCGGTCGAGAGACAGTTATTCTGCCAATATCTAAATTTGGTAAAAATGATATTTACCAGACAGTCCCTACACTTTTAGTGCTTGATTCGATCCCAGAGAATTTTCGTAAGAACGTTCGTGCTAGCGAAGAAGTATTGGAAAGAAGAGTAACTATCAGGTACTCGGATGGAACTCAATATCCTGGCTTTTTAATAGGTGGAAAATTAGATATTCCACGCACTGGAATTTATGAAATATATTATTTATTTAAGTTAAATTCGCAGTATGAAAGTATTCGGTATATAACCTGGATTCTGATATTTACGGGCCTCTTGATAGTAATACTTATTGGTGTAAGTACGCAGTTTGTTATTAGGCAGGTAGTCTCACCAGTTAAGGAAGCGGCAGCTGTTGCTGAAAAATTTACAAATGGCGACTTAACTAGTCGTATGGCAGTATCAAGTCAGGATGAGTTAGCCAGCCTAGGAAACTCATTTAATGAAATGGCAGTTTCAATTCAGCAACAGATTTACAGATTAGAAAACTTATCAAGGCTGCAGCAGCGATTCGTTTCTGATGTATCGCATGAACTTCGTACTCCACTTACTACTATTCGAATGGCAGCAGAAGTTATTTATCAGCAAAAGCATGAGTTTGATGCCAGCGTTTCAAGAAGTAGTGAATTGTTGATCAATCAGATTGATCGATTTGAATTACTTCTATCAGATTTGCTCGAGGTAAGTAGATTTGATGCCGAAGCAGCCGCGTTAAATGTTGAAAGTTTTGATATAAGTAATTTAGTTCGAAAAACTGTGGATTATTTACATCCGAGCAAATCACAGATTTTTGAAGTTGACATAAAAAATGAACCGATGATGATTGAAGCTGATCCACGTCGAATTGAGCGTATTTTGCGCAACTTAATTACCAATGCATTTGACCATAGTGAAGGCAAGAAGGTTCAAATTAAAGTTGCTGAAAGTGAGAATGAAGTCGCTGTAAGTGTAAGAGATTTTGGTTTAGGTTTTAGTGAAGAAGAAAGCGCCCACCTATTTGATAGATTTTGGCGAGCAGATCCATCTAGAGCTCGCACTAGTGGCGGAACAGGACTTGGACTGTCTATTGCGCTTGAGGATGCAAAGCTGCATCAAGGTGAATTACTTGCTTGGGGTCAAAAGAATAAGGGTGCTCACTTTGTTCTTACATTACCTAAGCGACATGGAACTTCAATTCAAAGCCTTCCTATTAATGTAATTCCAAAGGATGATGTTTCAACAGTAGTCAACTAACAAACTTGTTGATGTGATATAAATTTTAAGTGAAAGAATTAATCTGGGGATTATTAGAGCTAGTTTTCCCAAAGTTTTGCATTATTTGTCATAGAAGTGGAGATGAGATCTGTTTAGAGTGTGGCTCCTACTGGGTAGCTAAACCATATAAGATTAATTTTGGCGAAACAAAATTGTACTTTGTAAAAGATTATGACTCACAAGCAGCAAAAGTTACTCTTCTAGCAAAAGAAAATCATAATAAAGAAGCAATTAATTTGATTTCTTTCTCAATATTTTTATCAATCAAAGCTCTTATCAACGAATCAAAATTAAGTGGGACAATAAATATTGTTACTATTCCTTCATCATCTAAAACAATTATGAAAAGAGGTAGAGATAATATTAGTGATATCTGTAATAAAGTTATTAAGCTTTTAAGAAAAGATGGCATTAACGCTAATAACACTCCTGTGCTTACTCAGGTAAGAAGAGTTAGAGATCAATCAAAATTGAACAGGGTTGAAAGAATTAGGAATTTAGATTATGCGTATGGCCTTAAAAACAAGCAATTAGATGGAAACAGTTGTATTTTAATGGATGATCTAATTACTACCGGTAGCTCATTATCCGAGGCCATCAGAGCCTTAACTGAAGCCAAAATCACCATTCTGGGAGCGGTTACCGCGTGTGCAGTCGGGCGTAAATCTCTAATACGATAAGCCTCTTAATATGCAACCCAATCATAAGTTGAGACAGCGGAGGATTTTGTGAGTCTACTGGACAAACTCTTACGCGCTGGTGAAGGTAAGTCCGTTAGAGCACTTGAGAAAATTGCTCAACAGGTTAATAAATTTGAAAGTTCAATTTCATCTCTTGATGATGGCGCACTTAGAAGTAAAACTGATGAATTTAAAGATAGAGTAAGTAAAGGTGAAAGTTTAGATTCGCTCTTACCAGAAGCATTTGCAGTAGTTCGCGAGGCAGCAAAAAGGACTTTAGGTCAGCGACATTACGATGTTCAATTAATGGGTGGAGCGGCCTTACATCAAGGCAATATCGCTGAAATGAAAACAGGTGAAGGTAAAACATTAGTCTCAACCTTGCCAGCTTACTTAAATGCATTAACTGGTAAAGGTGTTCATGTTGTCACTGTGAATGACTATTTAGCAGAACGTGATAGTGAGTGGATGGGACGTGTTCATAGATTCTTAGGATTAAAGGTTGGAGTAATTCTCTCGAATATGTCTCCAGCTGAGAGAAGGGAAGCTTATGCAGCAGATATTACATATGGAACTAATAATGAATTTGGTTTTGATTATCTTAGGGATAACATGGCTTGGACGCTTTCAGACTGCGTCCAACGTGAACATAATTTTGCAATAGTTGATGAAGTAGATTCAATTTTAATTGATGAAGCAAGAACACCATTAATAATTTCAGGTCCAGCGGATAAAGCCACTAAATGGTATGTAGAGTTTGCAAACTTGGTCGCAAGGTTGTCAAAGGATATTCATTATGAGGTAGACCCTAAGAAGCGAACTGTAGGTATTTTAGAAGAGGGTGTGACTCGAGTTGAGGAAGCATTAAAAATAGATAACCTGTATGAGGCTGCGAATACGCCCATGATTGGTTATTTAAATAATGCAATTAAGGCCAAAGAATTATTTAAGCGGGATAAAGATTATGTCGTAATGAATGGTGAGCTCTTAATTGTTGATGAACATACCGGCCGAATGTTGGCAGGGCGTAGATATAGTGAAGGGTTACATCAAGCCTTAGAGGCAAAAGAGAAAATTGAGATTCAAGATGAGAATCAAACCCTGGCCACAATCACCCTCCAAAATTATTTTAGGCTTTATAAGAAACTAAGTGGTATGACCGGTACCGCAATGACTGAAGCCTCCGAATTTATGCAGATATATAAGTTGGGTGTAATTCCTATCCCAACAAATAAGCTAATGCAGAGAATCGATCAATCAGATTTAATTTATAAGTCAGAAGTAGGAAAATTTGCAGCGGTTGCTGAAGATATAGCCAATAGACATAAAAAGGGACAACCAGTACTTGTTGGAACAGTGAGTGTAGAAAAATCTGAAGAACTATCTGGGATGCTTAAACGTAAAGGTATTCCTCATGAAGTTTTGAATGCCAAGCAGCATGAGCGCGAGGCTGCAATCATTGCTCGAGCAGGAACTATTGGCGCGGTAACAGTTGCAACCAATATGGCAGGCAGAGGTACCGACATTATGTTGGGTGGTAATCCAGAATTTATGGCAGATTTTGAATTACAAGCAAAAGGATTAAACCCTGTTGAAACACCAGAAGAGTACGAGAAAGCCTGGCCAGAGGAGATTGCTCGACAAAAAGCTGCCGTGGAAGCAGAACATGAAAAGGTTGTATCACTTGGTGGCTTATATGTTTTAGGAACCGAACGACATGAGTCTCGCAGAATAGATAATCAGCTTCGTGGACGATCTGGTCGTCAAGGAGATCCTGGTGAATCTAGATTTTATCTTTCTCTCCAAGATGAGTTGATGAGAAGATTTAATTCTGGATTAGTTGAGAGGTTTTTAGGCGCAGCTGGGATGCCAGAAGATACGCCGTTAGAATCAAAAATAGTAAGTAATGCAATTAAATCAGCTCAAACTCAGGTGGAATCTTTAAACTTTGAAATGCGAAAGAATGTTTTGAAGTATGACGATGTTATGAATAAGCAAAGAACTGTGGTTTATTCAGAGCGTCGAGAGGTTCTAGAAGGCGCTGATATAAAAGATTTAACTAATGATTTTCTTACTGAAACTATAACTGCATATATAAACTCAGCAACAAGCATTGGTGTAGCTGAAAATTGGGATTTAAATACACTTTGGACTGCATTAAAATCCCTGTATCCAATTTCAATAACAGTTGAAGACCTAATTTCTGAGGTAGGAGAGGTTGGTGCCTTAGATTCTGATTTTATTTTGGATCGCGTATTAGCAGACGCAAAAACCGCCTATAGCAAACGTGAGAGTGAATTAACTCCAGCAGTTATGCGCGAATTAGAAAGGAAAATATTACTTTCAGTATTAGATAGAAAATGGCGTGAGCATTTATATGAAATGGATTATCTTCAAGAGGGTATAGGGCTTCGAGCAATGGCCCAACGAGATCCATTAGTTGAGTATCAGCGTGAAGGTTTTGAATTATTTTCAGCAATGATGGATGCAGTTAAAGAAGAATTAGTTGCATACCTCTTTAGTGCTGAAGTTCAAATAGACGGCGATCAAGTAGGCGCAAAGGGATTAACTCCAACTCCTGCGCCAGTTACCCAACTTCAATATTCAGCCGCTGAAATCGAAACAACTTCAAGTGGGGGAACTTCTAAAAATGCACCATGCCCATGTGGATCAGGTAAGAAATATAAGAGATGTCATGGAGCATCCTAGATAAGTTGAAGTTCAGTACAAATCCATCTTTTATCAACACCTTCAAATCTTAAAATCAAGGATCTTACTCTTTCGCCAATTAGTAATGTAACTGTTATCTCTGATACGCCTTCAATAGGCTGACTTAAGTAAATTCTTCTTATCTTGCATAAATTTTGTATCTTATTTGCATAGTAATTTACTCTACGCGTGACCAATCGATGACTCGAACCAGAAATTTGAACTATAGATCTTTTACCTGCCCAAATTTCAATTACAGCTATGATAAAACTTTTACTCCAGGTATGGATATTTGGAAGTTCGGAAAGATGAGAGGGAACGGTAGAAAATTTCGGGTGCGACCACTCTTCACCAAAATCTTTATCAATGCTTGGGACTAGGTAAAGCTTTCTAGATGAACCCAAGGTCGAACCTATTCTTTGAAGTTGCATGACTAGATCCTGACAAAAATAAGCCAGAGAGAAATCATTCGAAAGGATGAGTTTTACTACAGAGAATTGTCACAAAATTACGTCGTGATGAGTGATAAGTTTGAAGTTATCAAGAATTCAAGACTAATTTTAGGAATCTCGGTGTTACTGGTTGCAATGCTGACAGCTGGGTTAATCTCAAAGGAAGCTAATCGAACGGTTCAAGTTTGGGCAGCTAATTCAAATCTATCTCCAGGTACCTACATAACAGAGCAAGATATAAAAACAACTTCAGTTCTATTGCCTGAAGCTTCTAAGAATTACATATCAATAAAAGCTCAGATTATTGGGGCCACAGTTCTCACAAAAATCAGTGCCGGTGACTTAATACCGATTTCATCGGTTTCAGCTGCAGATAATGCAATCAATCAGAGGTTCGTTCCGATAGCTGTAGCCCAAACTGATCTTCCCTTAAATTTGACTCGAGGTGATGTAATAGATTTATACGCAGTACCAACTAGAGATTCTAAATTCTTAGCAGAGACTCAAGTAATTGCTGAGCAAGTATCTGTATCTGAAGTTTTTAGGGAATCAAACCTAGGTCAGGTTAGTATCACTGTGTTGCTCAGAAGTGAACAAGTTTTGCCTTTGTTACAGGTCATTTCTGATGCCAAGGTTGTTATAGTCAAAAGTATTTAGCAAATGAAGATTGTAACTTCAATTCTAAATCCAGATCAAGAAAAATTGATAACTTCCCTACTATTTTCACAAGGATGTGAAATCACATTTAGGGCTTTATCAATTAACTCTTTAATTAAATTCTTAGCCAACCAACTAGAATCGGTAGTGGTCGTGTATTCAACTGAATTCTTTGCTCATAGTGACCTTAAAAAAGTAATAGGGATAAACTCAAAACATAGATTTATTGAAGTTAACCCGGAACCTTTTTCCCCCATAAAATTACTCTCTGATCTATCGAATATAGAAGTGAACTATAAAACTTACAGCTTAGAAAGATTAAATAATGTATATGCGGTTATGGGAACCTATGGTTCACCAGGAGTCTCTACATTGAGTAATTTTCTAGCAGAATATGTCTCAGGAATAATTCTTGCTGCTAGCCATCATAATTTAAGACCGAAAAGTAATACTCGAGTTGTTATTACCTCACCCGAAAATTTAGGTGAATCAGTTAAATCGGTTATAGGCAATCGGATAATTATTGACTCTGGAGCTGCCATAAATCTAACAAGCACACTGGTAGATAGGAGGTTAAATTCACGCTGGCTAAAAGAGGTGATTGGTACAGCTAATCAATTGCTTTACATCATAAAGTCAGACAATAGTGGAATTTCTTATTTAGATTCATTTGTATCTGATTTTAAGAATTTGATAAATCCACCAGATATTACTTATATTCTCAACCAACAAAAATTCGATCGGATAAGTCAAGAAAATCAAAATAGATTTAGGAGTTTGATATCTGGATCAAGAAATTTTATCCTCCCCTATACAAACCGAGTAACTCTGGCTAGGCCTTTAAAAAGGTCTGAATCTTCGATCTGGCGCACAAATAGCTTCCAAAAACAAATAGCAAAAATTGGCGCGCAGTTACTCTAAAAAAAGCCCTACCATTGGCTAATGGCAACCTTTGGTGAATTGATAGCCTCTAATTCAACACTTAGTGATCAGGAGGCGGAGCATTTGGCTGCACTGGTAGCTGAATGGAGATTGCTCGCAGATTTATCATTTGCAGACTTAGTGCTTTGGCTTCCAATCCGAAAAGATGAAAAATCTTGGCCGCAAGGTTATATCGCGATTGCTCAAATTAGACCTACCACTGCCGCCACTGTGTTTAGTGATGACTTGATAGGAACAAAAATTAGTTGGGGCCAAAGACCGCTGATTGACCAAGCTTTATCTGATAACCAAGTAATAAAGGATACAAAACCGGTTCGCGTGGGCGAGATTATGATAAAAGAAGAAACAATTCCAGTGATATATGAGAATAAAACATTAGCAATTGTCGCTCGACATAGAAATGCAGATTTGATGAGAATGCCATCAAAACTTGAATTAAATTATCGAGAAATTGCTCACATTATTTTTCAAATGGTCTCTGAGGGTAACTTTCCGATTAGAAATAGTATTTACAGTTCTGAATCTGCACCTAGAGTAGGTGACGGACTAATTCGACTAGATGTAAATGGAACCGTATTTTTCGCAAGTCCTAACGCTAGATCTGCATTGAGTAGAGTCGGCTATCAAGGTGAGCTTGAGCAGAAAAATCTGGGTGAAGTATTTTCAAGTCTTGATCATGGTGAGAGCCAACCGATTGATGAGACTTGGAAATCACTTTTGAGTGGGAAAAGTCTTAAGCGGGCAGAGTATGAAAGTAACAATGGAGTAATTGATTTATTAGTAATTCCATTAACTCAAGGAAAGGATCGGATTGGGGCTATAGTTCTAATTCATAATATTACTGAGTTGCGAAATCGCGATAAGGCCTTGATTACAAAAGATGCAACAATAAAAGAGATACACCATAGAGTTAAAAATAATCTACAGACTGTTTCAGCATTACTCCGGTTGCAATCTAGGAGAGTTGAAGACCCCGTTGCAAGTGCTGCTTTAGCTGAAGCGGTTAGACGGGTGGCATCGATTGCCTTGGTTCATGAAACTCTGTCTAATCAATCCGCTGAAACCGTAGAGTTTGATCAAGTATTTGACCAAATAATTAAGAATGCAGTTGAGTTGAATCCAAGAAGTATTGAGTTTAAAAAATTAGGAAATTTCGGTTCATTTGATTCGAAGATAGCAACAGCACTATCTCTGGTCATCACCGAGCTAATTCATAATGCATTAGAACACGGCCTGTCAGAAACGGGCAATCTATTACAGGTTGAAGTGAAAATCGAGGGAAATCAATACTCCGTGACTGTTTCAGATAATGGTTCTGGACTACCAGATAATTTTGATATTGAAAAATCCTCTAATTTAGGTTTACAAATAGCAAATACACTTACTAAAAATGAATTGAATGGAAATATTAAGCTATTTAGGAAAAATGATTTTACTTTTGGTCAAATTACTTTCGCACTGAATTAGAAAGTATTTTGATTTTCAGCTAATCTAGCGCGATTTCTTGCAGCCCTGCGCTTCATTGCTCTGCGCTCATCTTCGGAGAGCCCACCCCAAACACCAGCATCTTGACCACTTTCAAGTGCCCAGGCTAAGCAAGCTTCTCTTACGGAACACTTTTGACAAATCTTCTTAGCCTCTTCAATTTGGGCTAAGGCCGGGCCAGTATTTCCTACTGGAAAGAAAACCTCTGGATCCTCTTCGCGACAAGCAGCTTCATGTCGCCAATCCATACGGCACTCATCTCCTTCGGTAGGTGAATTTTAATTATTGAAAATCAATAATTTATATGGAGTATTCTCTCC
>RHBS01000024.1 GCA_010030895.1 Actinomycetota bacterium
ACCCAGAGCAACACCTTGTGAGAACTTATCAACCATAGTCCCACGGCGCAGGGCAGAAACTATGCCACTAGATAATCCAACTAATAGCCATAAAATTGAGGCACCAAATGCAATTGATAATGTTGCCGGTAGGCGGTCTTTAAGTAAAAAAGTTACTGGTTGATCGGTTTGGTATGAATAACCAAGACAAGGAGCGCTGCAATCTAACTGCGCATCGGTACCAGCAAGATAAGTCCTGCCAACAAAAATTCCTTTTACATAACGGGTGTACTGCACAGCAAGGGGTTGATCTAACTCTAGTGTGTGGCGAATTCGATCCATAAGCTCTGGGGTACACGCCTTGCCACAAGCAAGGCGTGCTGGATCTGCCGGTAAAATGTAAAAAATACCAAATACGATCGCAGAAACTATAGCTAGCACAAAACCGCCAACTAGAACTCGCCTTATTAGATACTTAAACATTTATCCCAACTTTTTTAGGTAATCAAATAAATATTCAAGCTAGTCGATCAATTACTTAACCGACTAGCTTGAACAATTTAATTTATTTCTTTACGTAAGCGCCAAGTACGCTCAAGTCACCCCAACCATTATCAACCTGAATGCCACCCAATTTTGAACCAGACATCATGTGACTTCGTTCAAAATAAACAGATAGGTGAGCAGCTTTTTCAGTAATTAGGTTTTGTTCAATATCCCCAAGGATTTTTTCTTGGACTGCTGGTGCTGATTGATCAGCCTTTTCAAACAGTTTCTGGATATCAGAGAAATTACCGCGTGAGTAATTTGAGTGTGCATCAGAGCTTGACATTGTTCGGCCATCAAATAAGGCATAAACAATTCCAGAGGCAGCAGACCAGTCAAATGCCCATGAAGTTTGGACAATATCTGGCTCCTTTGGCACTCCGCGCTTTGATACAACTGAGTAGTAACCAGCTGGTGGGTACTTATCCATAATTACGGTAAAGCCTGCAGCTTTTAGAGCTTGTTCAACAGCTGCAGCTCGTAATGGCTCAACGCCACGATCACGATAAGCCAACCTTAATGTTGTTTTCTTATCCTTAGCTTTAGCAAGGTATGCCTTTGCCTTAGCGGTCTGTGCCTCAGGATTCTTAATTACATCCCGCTCACAAACAGGGAAGTTTCGATAAGCACCCTTAATGCTTGGTGGAATAGTTGAATTTGCATATTGTCCTGCATTTGTTCCACCGGCAGCTGCCAATACCGTCTTGAAATCAATGGCGCACTGAATTGCTTTGCGAACATTTAGATCTTTGACTGTATTCACATTAATCGCATAGTAACGATTATATGGAGATAGGAAACTAAACAATCTATCCTTATATGCAGGTTTACCTAGTACCTTAGATAGGTTTGTAACAATATTTGTGTCAGTTGAGACATAGGTTTTTGCCTCACCTGAGTCTGAAATTAATGTTTGCTCGATTACATTTTGATCGGCTCCCATTTTAACTACAAACTTATCTGGGTAGTTCCAACGAATTGGATCTGTTTTTGGATCCCAATATGAGTTTCTCACCAACGTTAATTGTTTGTTCCGATCATATGACTCGATCTTGTAAGGTCCAGATGAGAATGGACGATTGTCATAATTTTGTTTTGTATCTTTGGATTTTGGAACTGGTGAGAATGAACCAAATGTTGTTACATATGGGAAATATGGGATTGGCTGAGTAAGAACATAAGTAATCTCATCTCCCTTTGGTGAACATTGCACACCATAAAGATCTGCGTTTGGCTCAGTATATGGACCCTTATAATTTGTTGGATTATCTATGAAATCTTTAGCATAGGTAGTTCCACCATCTAGGATGTCATCATTGTAAGAACGCATAGTTCCATACTTAAGATCTTCACAAGTGATTGTGGAACCATCTTCATACTTGAGGTTGGTTTTAAGTTTGAATGTCCAACTTAATCCACCATCATTTGTAGTACCTAAATCAGCTGCAACATCTGGTACTAACTCAGTTTTGCCATTAACTGTGCGATACTGAGTTAAAGTTCTAATAAATAATCGATAGAAATCTAATGTTCCACCAACATAATTTCGAGCTGGATCTAAGTGCTCAAAATCTGCCTGGTTATACAGGGTTACGGTTCCGCCCTTGGTAGCGCCTGGCTTTGCTGGCACAGGTCCTATCCAGGAGGCTGGTGTGGCAGCCTCAGCGGAGGTGATCGAAACAATCACCGAAGCACCTAATGTAAGTGCACCAGCGAGTGCCAGACCTTTCTTTTTTAGTCTCATATGTACTCCTCCTAGTAGTTGTTGATTTTCATAACCCATTAGTCAAAAAACCTAACGGGAACCTCGTGGATCTAGTGCATCTCTAATACTGTCACCTAAAAGACTAAAGGCTAGAACTAATAAGAACAAGGCAAAACCTGGAATAAAGGTATATGTGGGGTTAATACTATAAAAGGGAACGGAAGCCAACAGCATCGCACCCCAATCAGATGCTGGATCAATCACACCTGCACCCAAGAAAGTTAACGCCGCTTCAGCTGTGATCATAGTAGGGATGTTAAGTGCAACCGTTACTAAAATTGGTGCCCATAAATTTGGAAGTATTTGATTAAAAACTAAATGATACTTTGAAGCTCCAAGCGCCCTGGCTGCCTCAACAAATTCTCTTTCTCGTAAGGATATGACCTGCCCTCTAACAATTCTTGCAATATAGGGCCAGCCAAACATTGCTAAGACAAAAATCATTACTGGAATTCTCGTTGTATTTCCCGCAGGTAATCCCCAACTCTCTAAAATATTTTCTAAAACGGGAGTTACTGCAAGTGCAAATAAAATTGATGGAAATGCGAGAGTAATTTCCATGGTGCGTGATAAAACTAAATCTGTTTTGCCGCCAAAAAAACCAGAGACTAATCCAATAATTACCCCAATTAATGTGGCAACTAAAGTTGCAGTTAATGCAATTGTCAAAGAGGTTCTAGCACCATAGACAAATCGTAAAAACACATCTCTTCCAGTTCTTGGCTCAACCCCAAACCAATGAGTACCAGAAATTCCACCAAATCTTCCGATTGGATTGGTAGCAAACTCAGGATCTAAAGTTTCTGGATGAAATTCATCTGGGGTGGTATTCATAATCCAGGTAAATACAGGAGCGATGATCGCTAAAATTATAAAAAATGCGATAATTGCAGAGGAAATTTTTGCGGTTCGATCCTGGCGCAATTTACGCCATGCAAGTTGCGCAGGTGACCTACCCTCAACCGGTGCTTTAGATTGAGCTGGCTGATCAATTACAGACACTAAAGCTCCCTTTCAAAATACTGAGTTTTTACTGTGTAGAGGGTAAAGGTAGCCAATACCCCCTTAAATAACTACTAAAAATGGGAAAAAAGGCTTATTGCCGAGTGTATTTACCACTTACAAAGGGGATTCTAATTAGTGGTTGAATTAATGGTTGACTTAGCCCAATGAGCACCGGTTTTACCTTTAAGGTAGGAAAAAAGCTTCCCAATAGATTGGGAAGAACTGGTCAGATAAGCACACCCCATGGGGTGATAAATACCCCAGCATTTATTCCAGTGGGTACTAAAGCAACTTTAAAATCAGTACTACCTGAATCCCTAACCCAACTGGGCGCTCAAGCTGTTTTAGCAAATGCCTACCACCTCTACCTACAACCTGGCTCAGATCTAGTAGACCAAGCAGGAGGTCTAGGAAAATTTATGAATTGGCCAGGCCCTACCTTTACAGACTCTGGTGGCTTTCAAGTTTTATCACTAGGTGTGGGATTTAAAAAAGTTATTGCTATGGATGAAAATACCTTTGAATCTGATGAGGTAATTGCAGATGATAAGGAGCGACTAGCTCATGTTGATGATGATGGGGTTACCTTTAAATCACATTTAGATGGCTCACTACATCGCTTCACTCCTGAGGTATCAATGCAGGTACAGCATCAATTAGGTGCTGACATTATTTTTAGTTTTGATGAGTGCACTACCTTGCACAACACTAGAAGTTATCAAGAAAAAGCCTTAGAGCGCACTAGGTTATGGGCGATTAGATGCCTGCAAGAGCATGAGCGATTAACAGTTGAACGAAAAAATAAACCATACCAAGCATTATTTGGAGTATTACAAGGTGCGCAATTTGAGGATCTTCGTCGCAAGGCTGCAAAAGATCTTTCTCAAATGAATATTGCAGGTCGCTCCTTTGATGGCTTTGGTATTGGTGGAGCGTTAGATAAGAAAACACTTGGTGATATTTTAAAGTGGGTTAATGAGGAGCTCCCAGCCGATAAGCCTCGTCACTTTCTAGGAATTGGTGAGCCAGATGATTTATTTATTGGGGTAGAAAATGGTGCCGATACATTTGATTGTGTTGCACCCTCTCGGCAAGCTAGAACTAGCTCAGTATTTACCAAAGATGGCAGAGTCAATATTTCAAATGCGCCACATCGGAAAGAGTTTTTTCCAATTGAACAAGATTGTGATTGTTATACCTGTAAAAATTACACCAGGGCCTATCTTTGCCATCTATTTCGCGCTAAAGAGATGGTGGCAGCGACCTTGGCTACTATCCACAATCAACACTTTATTGTTGGTTTGGTTGCGAAAATGAGATTAGCCATTGAAAATGGGGATTTCTTTGAGTTTAAGGATCAATTTATGCTCCGCTACTACGGTCGGCAATAAGCAGGTAGATTACCCATATGGAACAGGCTAGAACCCCACTTCGCATCGGTATCTTGGGTGCAGCGCGAATTGCACCATCTGCAATTATTTATCCAGCACAGGCAACTGGCCATCAACTACTTGCAGTCGCATCTAGAGATAAAACTCGGTCAGAGAGCTTTGCCAAGCAGTATCAGATAACAAAGAGCTACACCTCATACCAAGATCTAATCGATGACCCAGATATTGATGTGGTTTATAACGCCCTGCACAACGGAGCACATGGACCTTGGAATATCAGAGCGCTTGCGGCTGGAAAGCATGTATTAAGTGAGAAGCCATCTGCTAGCAATGCTGCAGAGGCTAAAGAGGTATTAGCTGCAGTAAATAAGGCAGATAAAGTTTTCATGGAGGGGTTTCATTACTACTACCACCCAGTGTTTCAGCGGGCGTTAGCAATCATTAAATCTGGCGAAATTGGTGAAGTAATTAAGGTTGAATCAGCATTATTAATTCCTATGCCAGATCCAAATGACCTTAGATTGCAATTTGATTTAGCAGGGGGTGCAACTATGGATGTTGGTTGTTACTCATTACATAGCCAGCGGATGATTAGCCAGTTAGTCGCAAATGGAGAACCAAGTATTGTTAAAACTGAGGCAAATGCAAAGGATGGAAAGGTTGATACTAAGTTGTATATGCAGCTTAAGTACCCAAATGGCGTTGCAGCTTTAGCTAAGGGTGATTTTGAAGCCCAAAGTATGCAGGCACCTTTAACAATTACTGGAAGTAAGGGAAGTGTTCACCTGCCAAACTTTGTGGTCTCTGGTTGGGATCCAAGAGTCATAATTGAGGTAGGCAGTACCAAGCGGGTTGAGCACATGCCATCAATATCTACCTATACCTACCAATTAATTGCCCTTGCTGATGCAATTGATCTTGGTAAGGCAGTTAAAACAGATGCAAAGGATGCATTGGCTCAAGCGATTTTAATTGATGCTGCCTATACCAGCTCAAACCTACCGCTTCGTCCTATATTTAAAATTTAAATAAGTAATTTACTTTTAGCAACATCACTAGCTTGCTTACGTCCATCAACATCTAATTTACGATAAATATTTTTAAGGTGAGTCTTCATTGTATTTTTAGATATATGAAGTGATTTTCCAATTTTTTCAATCGAATAATCAGTAGACAGGTATCGAAGCACCTCAATCTCCCTCTGGGTTAACTGCTCACCTTCAAACTGCGGCGAAGAATTTCGTGCCTTAATCCTTCTTATACACTCTCGACTTAACGCCTCTAGCCACTGTGAATTGGAGTCTTCGGCTAAGTCAATTATGTTTTCAAGAGTTTTAGTGTCTTGACGTAAAAAAATCTCACGCGCTCCAACTTTCTCTCCAGTGCTTAGTGCTGTACTTAAGTACTCTCGGTTTTTTTTCAAACCTTCTGCCCTAAACTTTGATAAATATAAGTTCTTATAGATTTTTTGAAAAGGTGTGGTTTCTGGAAGTGACTTTAGCTCTTCCATAAGCTTTTCATTTGATTCTTTATTCCTAGACTTACTTAAGAATTTAACATATGGAATCTCAGTATTACGTTCAAAAAGTTGATCTAGCCGTAATGATTCATTTGTGGCACTCTTTAGAAATATCTCAGCAATATCAAGAAGCCAAGAAAGATTTCTTAACGTAGGATCTAATGATATTTTTTCCCTAAATTCATCAATCTTTTTTGACACTACTACTAAGTTATTTGGATCACGGCACAAAACTCTAATTTCACCAACTTCGCAAAGCCAAAAAATTACCAATGATTTATTTTTTATTGCCACTGCTTTTAATTTATCAAGTTCAGCCAATACTTCTGACATTTGAGAAAATTCATATAGGCATCTAATCATCACAAATCTGCAATCAAAAGGTGTTGATATACCTATACGACCAGCATTATCTTCAACTGTGACTACAGTTTTAGCTTTTTCATATGCTTCCAAAAATCTTCCCTGACTCAACAGGTGCATAGACTCAACTGCACCTTTAACATATGTTAAGTCCACCAAATTATCGGGATTTGCTACCGTAGTTATCGCTTTAGCGCATTGTTCGATTAATTCTAGATTTGAAGTGATTAATCCAACTGTGCATTTAAGTCGAATTAGGCGACCTTGATCTAACGGATCTAGTGATCCACTTTTTACCGGTGAATTTATAGCATTATCAGCAAATTTTAAGGTTGAACTAAAATCTCCACTATTAAAACTTATATAAGCTCGGCATAAATTTGTAATTTGTTCAACCCAGGGATAAATTTCAAGATGTTTTGTCTTCTCTTGTAGCTCATCTAAGAGCAGTGAGCATTTTTCATACTCCACATCAATTAAATTTCCTATCGCTTCAAAGCCCATTGCCATAAATACACCAACTGGCGAGTCATCAATTGAACTCATAGCATGTTCATAAAACTCTTTCCCTTTTCCGGTTAGAGAAAGTTCGGCTAATTTTGCTAAGTACATCTTGTAAAAAAATTCTAAATCGTTATTTGATATTGCACTTTGAATTACTTTTTGAGCACCTTGAGCAAAGCCAGGAAGGGGTGATGCGATTTGATCTTTACTCACCCCTATAGGGTGAGGCAAGTGCGGTAAATTAGGAAGCCTATTTTCCGTTTAAGAGGGTGATAGAAAGGGGGATTTAAATCCACCTCCGATACTCCAGGCTCAAAATACGCTCAAAATTCTCACCCCAATAGGTGGGGGATAAAATTCTCATATGTCTACACCAAAGGTAATCCTCTACTACATTTTTACACCTCTATCTGATCCAGCTGCGATCAAAGTTTGGCAAAAAAATCTTTGTGAATCATTAAATTTAAAAGGCAGAATTATTGTGGCACCCCATGGCATAAATGGCACCTTGGGTGGAGATATGAATGACCTTAAAAAATATATTAGACAAACTAGAGCTTATGAGGGTTTTAGCAAAATGAAATTTAAGTGGTCTGATGGCAGTGGAAATGATTTTCCAAAACTTAGTGTCAAGGTAAGAGCTGAGTTAGTGGCATTTGGAAACCCAGATGAAATCAAAGTGAATGAAAATGGTGTGGTCGGTGGCGGAAAACATTTAAAACCTCACCAGGTCGAAGAGATGGTAAAAAGTCGTGGAGATGAAGTTGTATTTTTTGATGGGCGAAATTCTTTTGAAGCAAAAGTGGGCAGATTTAAGAATGCTGTTATTCCAGAGGTTGAGACGACTCGAGATTTTGTTTCCGAGATTGAAAGTGGAAAGTATGACCACCTAAAAGACAGACCAGTAATTACCTACTGCACAGGTGGGATTAGATGTGAAGTTTTATCCTCAGTGATGAAGACAAGAGGGTTTAAAGAGGTTTATCAAATAGATGGTGGAATCGTTACCTACGGTAAAGAGTTTGGTGATGATGGTTTATGGGAAGGCTCTCTATATACATTTGATAATCGGATGTCGATTGAGTTTAGTGATAAATCAAAAGCAATAGCTAAGTGTGAAAAATGTGGTTCAGATGCATATCGCTTTTATGATTGTCCAAAAGTTCCTTGCAACTCGCTAAATTTATTATGTGCTGATTGTGCAAAGAGTATGGATGACGAGATTTGTAATCACCCACAACGTAAGTACTCAAAAGCTGAATTAATCGGCTAGCATCTGGCTGGCATGATCTTTAGGATGATTTATATAGCTTTTTAGCCACTTTCTTAGATCATAAGCTCCAGACTCAGTATGTACTCCAGCATTTGCTAATTGCTCAACACTTAATCTCCTAATAATTTCCAGGGATACTGCTCGGGAGGCTTTAAATAGTTCCAATGAGTTTTCAATTGGGAGCTCCTCATAACCTAAGGTTTTACTCGCTGCCCACTTATTTTCATCATAGCCTTGAATTACAGTGCCGGGCTCTGCAATTAGACGCTTTAGTCGAGCGCATGATTGTGACTCGCTATCGGCAAGATGGTGAATGATCTGTCTTGCATTCCAACCATCTTTTTTAGCTTTATCTAAATCTGCTTTATCTAACTTACTAACGGCATCTAAAAATATATTAGTTGCTGCCTCATAATCATCAGCGATTTGGTTGATTTCATTACTCATAGCTTTATCCTACTAGCGTCTAAAGAATGCGCGTACGGCATTTTTAACACTTTGCCAGATTTGAGTTGTTTGTTTAACTGGAGATACTCCCATTACTTGTGCAGAGGATGGCTCGCCAGGGGTGCTTACGCTATAGAGGGCAGGAGAGCTCTCATCTAATGAATTAGCGATGATCTTCATCTGCGAGACCAGGGCAATACACCTGACAAACTGAGTCCGGGGCAGATTATCTGCTTGCGAAATTAACTCCTCTGTTAAATTATCCGCAGCTAGGCGAAGATCTCTTGCAATATTATCGATTTGAGAGTTTCGATTCTCTGATTCCAATAATTCTAATTTTTCAGTAATTGCAGAGCTAGTTGCAGAGAGAGCGTAAGCAATTTGTCGATCAACTACATCTTTTCTACTTTTATCTAGAGTTGAATCAAACAAGGTTCTAGCCATACTTCTAATTTGAACCATCATATGTTCAATTGCTACCCCTTGAATATATAAAGATTCTGCTTCATCAACCTCTGCTAATGGTGACCACCTGGCATACCTCTTTGCTTCAATTGCTTGTGATCTTAAATTTGGTATCTCCTCTACCAGTAAGCGAGCTTTAGCTAACCAATTACCTGCCTGTTTTTGAGTTAGACCAGCAGCAATCCCCTCAGCCATCTCACTAATTAACTCTGCGCCCCTTGAGCCAAGTCTGGAGATTTGATTAACCGTTCTTCCAGCAGGTGTGCTGGGATGAGAGAAGTAAGAAAAGATAATTCCTACTGCCGCACCAATTAAGGTCGATGCCAATCTATGCTCTGCAGTAGAGCCACTTACTCCAGGTCCAATCACAATTAATGCTGTAACCGGCACATTTACTGCCGCTACCTCTCCAAGTCGCAATCCCCTAACTACAACTAAGCAAAGTAATACCGTCAAACCAATTGCAACTACGCCAAAGCTGAAGTAGTAAACGGTAAGTAGGGCAACTCCGGCGCCAATAGAAGTTCCCACAATTAGCCCTAAGCCCTCACGGATTGATTTATATAGTGAGATTCGAACACTTAAGGCACACATAATTGCAGCTACAACTCCACCTTCAAAAACTAAGGCATCTCCAATTACCCAGGCAGTAGCCGATGCAATTGAGGCAACAGTTATTTGCCTAACCCAATTTCGCCTATTTAAAAATAGGTTAATAAACCATTTAAAAAATCTTCTCATCAGCGAAACTTAATCTTTTTTGCATTCATTAATACTTTAAGCCGAGCAATCGCACTTTTACCCATGCCATGTAGTTGCTCTAATTCAGCTAGAGATATTTTCCTAAGATCAGATACTTTATATAACCTTGCATCAACTAAGGCTCTTCTGGCCGGGGCTGCAAGACCGTATTCGCGCCACTCACGATCTAAACTCTCATATCGATCTAATTCTACTTGGCTAATATCACAATTTTGATTTGAATTATCCTTTGATTTAGCCATAGGCCAATCTTACAACTTTACTTACGTTTCTTTTTGACCATTATCTGTACCATCCGTTGTGTCATCAATTTTCGCACTAAAGTCTTAGGTAGTGGTGTTTCAAAGTGAAGTGCACTCTTAGTTTGTTTGTATTTCACTAAATCTGTTTTTAAGGCTGCTAAAACTGAGCCACTAAATGGATAAAAGGAGCACCCAGTTTTTCGAGCAGCAATTCCACACACAACATCTTTATCCATTTTAAATGCTGGAATTCCATAGGAGATTCCTTGCTTTAGGCTTGGTTCTATCTCAAGAATTAATTGGCGCATAGCTTTTAAATTACTTTTATTAGGTTCATTTTGCTGAGCGATATAGGCATCAACTTCACGCTTACTCATTTACTATCACCTCCAATACTTTTATACATAGGTTGATACATTAACCCTGGAATAGATCTACTAGGCATTAACCCATTAGCCAGTTCAAATCCTAACTTTAGATAAACGGCTATTGCGTTTTTATTATCTGGCCACACACCTAATCCTATTTTTTGCCATCCTTTTTCTCGGCAAAGGTTATATACCCACTCAGCCATCACTTTGGAAACTCCCTTGCCCCGGTAATTTTCATCGATCCACCAACTAGAGAGCCAGCAATCACTCTTTCTATCCTTATCAGCTTTATCCACCGCCAATAGCGCAATATCTAAACCATCAGCAGATACCAAGCACCAATTACTTACCTTAATTAATTGCTGCCAATAATTATCAGGACGATCTTTTAGATCAGAGTATTTTGCACCAAACGCATTTGGAGAATCTTTAAGAGCTGAAAGTCTAAGATTTTTCAACCTCTTAAAATCATCAGTAGTTGCTTTATCCAAGTTTAATTTCATGGCAGATATCAAAAAAATGTAGAGAAATTTTTAATTTTTATTTCCAAAAATTTTTGCAAATAATCCACTCTTTTTATCTGCCTCAGGATGACCTGCACAGCGTTGAGATTTAGGTATTCCAGCAAGTGCCTCTTCTATATGCTCACCACATCCGCTCCAAGTCGGCTTGCTACAAATTTTACAGGTTACCTTGCTACACATACTGCCCCTTCTTATAAAATATTTATTGAGAATACTCTAGTGCTCTGTACTACGCCAAACCTTAACCGCTGCATCAGCATTTAACATTCCAATGCTTATTCCCACAATTAGATCAGGGATTGGACTTATCCAAAGCATAGTTATTACTCCAGCGGTTATTACTGAGATATTAGCAAGTGCATCATTTCTTGCCGATAGATAAGCTGCTAGTACCAAACTTTGCTGGTTTTGCCGAAACTTAGCCAGCAAAAAAGCACAAGTAAAATTAACAATTAGTGCACCTAATGCTACAAATGAAATCACCTCTCCGCTTGGTGCAGAGGGATTATTAATTTTGTAGACAGCAGTAATTACTACTGAAATTGCTGGAATCATAAGAAGTACGGCAAAAAAACGACTTAATCTTTTACGTGCTAGTAGACTCCAACCTAAACCAATAAAAATTAAGATATTTACTGATGCGTCCTCGAGAAAATCTATACTGTCAGAAAAAAGTGAGACTGAACCAATTTTTAACGCAAAAAAGAACTCAACTGCAAAATAGGTTAGATTTGCTATGGCTACAACTCTTACTACATTTCTAATTGAGTTCATGGCACTAGCCTAAAGTAAGTAGGGGTATAAGATTGATCAATGAGTTTAAAAATTCGACCAATTACGCAATCTGACAAAACCAGGTGGTTAGAGCTTTTTAAGTCGTATATCGAGTTTTATAATTCCAAGCTAAGTGATGATCAGTATGAGCTAACTTGGAGACGTCTTAACTCTGATTACAACATGTATGGCTTATTGGCAGAAATAGATGGCCAAGTAGTGGGCTTAGCGCATTACATATTTCGCCCAGATACCTGGGAGGTAGAGGATTTTTGTTACTTAGAGGATTTATTTGTAGAGCCAACGGTAAGGAGTAAAGGAGTGGGAAGAGCCTTAATTAAGGAGGTTGAACAGATTGCAACCAAAAAAGGCTCAAAGCGACTTTACTGGACCACCGCTGCCGATAATTTGGTGGCTAGAAAGCTCTATGACAAGTTAGCGGTAATTGATCGGGTGCATTACAAAATCTACCTAAATCAATGAGAAATTTACGCTCAAAATAGAGTGTTATTCTTACCCCCTGACACCGATGTCAATGTAAACGAAGTGAAAAAAAATTTTCCAGAATGAAGGATATAAATATGAACTCTGCTCAATTAGCACAGATGAAAAATGGTAAGGGTTTTATTGCAGCGCTCGATCAAAGTGGTGGCTCAACTCCAAAGGCGCTATCTCTATACGGCGTTCAACCCGAAAGCTACTCAGGTGAAGCTGCAATGTTTGATTTAGTCCACCAGATGAGAACTAGAATAATTAAATCCCCTTCATTCACCTCTTCACGGGTAATTGGCGTGATTTTATTTGAGATGACTATGGATCGACAGATTGATGGCTTAGGTAGTGCTGAATATTTATGGCAAAAGAAAAATATTGTGCCGTTTTTAAAGGTTGATAATGGATTAGCTGATGAAAAAGATGGTGCTCAAGTAATGAAGCCAATTCCAGAGCTAGATGCAAGATTAACTAGCGCACTTTCCCATGGTGTTTTTGGCACCAAGATGAGATCAGTAATTAAGCAGGCAAATGCAGTTGGTGTAAATGCTGTTGTTGATCAACAATTTGAAATTGGTAAAGCAATCTGCGCAAAAGGATTAGTCCCTATAATTGAGCCAGAGGTTGATATTAAATGTCCAGATAAGGCCGCTGCTGAAGATCTATTGCTTGCTGCATTAATTAAGCAATTAGATAAGTTAAGTGAAGATCAAAATGTAATGTTGAAGTTAACCTTGCCTGAGAAGGCAGGTTTATACACACCGCTTACAAATCATCCACGTGTGGTTAGAGTGGTGGCACTTTCTGGTGGTTATAGTCGAGATCATGCCAATGAGGTTTTAGCAAAAAACCCAAATGTAATTGCCAGCTTCTCTAGAGCATTATCTGAAGGTTTAACTGCGCAACAAAGTGATGCACAGTTTGATGCAACCTTAGATACTGCTATTCAAGCAATATACGAAGCCTCAATTAAGTAAAGATAAAGAGTCAATTACTCTTTTTTGTCATTACTCTTACTTGAGCCTGTAACTCGGCCGGCGTGAGCATGCGCGCTTGGATCCTTTTTTGATTTAATCAAGCTAGCAATCGTTGAAATAATCAATATCAGGCCGATTACGGAGAGACTAAATAGTGTTGGAATCTTTGGTACTTCACTCCAGGTTTCATGCAAGTAGGTAAAGATCAGTTTGATTCCAATAAACATTAAAATAATTGATAGACCAAGGGATAGATAAATTAGCTTATCTAATAAGCCTTTAAGCAAGAAATAAAGCGCCCGAAGTCCCAGTAAAGCAAATGCGTTTGCGGCAAAGACTAAAAATGGCTCACTAGTTACCCCAAATGTGGCAGGTATTGAATCTAAGGCAAAAAGTAAATCAGTTGATGCAATAGCAATAAATACCAAAAACATCGGAGTAGCAACTTTTTTACCATCAATTTTAGTAAATGCCTTTGAGCCATCAAATTTATCGGTGATAGTCATCCGCTTTGAAATTGCCTTCACCATAAAGTTGTCTTCTGGGGTTGGATCCTCATCCCAATGCTTAAATAAGCCAAATCCAGTCCAAATAAGAATTGCGCCAAATATCACAAATGTAAAACTAAATGCGGCAAGGGCGGCAGCGCCAACTGCGATAAAGATTGCTCGCAATACCAAAGCAAGTAGCACACCAATCATTAAAACTCGTTGATGGTAAATAGATGGCACCTTAAATTGTGTCAAAATAATAATAAAAACAAATAGATTATCTACCGATAGTGATTTCTCTACTAAATAAGCTGCAAAATACTCAGTACCAAATTGTGATCCTGAACTTTGCCAAACCCAGATACCAAAAATCACGGCTAGCGCAATATAGAAGATTGACCAACCTGCAGCCTCTTTAAACATAACCTCATGAGGTTTTCGGCTTACTGTGACTAAATCTAAAAAAATTAAGATCAGTATTGCTGCGATTACAACCAGCCAGGTAGTCAGTGAAACATTCATTATTTGCGCACCTATTCGTTAATGGGAGTTAGTGCCAAGGTCTTCCTCAGCCAAATATTGGCCGCAGCTCCGGGATATTTCTATCCGTGTTGACGAAGATGCTACTTTCGAGGTACTCCCCTTAACCTGCGTAATATAAAGGATTTTTAACAAGCCAAGCAAATTAAAGGTATTGCTGCGAGTCTTAAACAGAGCGAGATTATTGCGAAATCAATGACTTTTGCCAGCCAATAATTTAAATAAAATTAAGCTAAATAATGCGCTAACTAAGGATGCAACAATAACAGCGAAAACGGCGAGATCCTGAGTTGCAGGATCTGAAAAAGCCAAGTTGGCAATAAATATTGCAACTGTAAAACCAATACCCGCAGCACTTCCAGTAGCTAATAAGTCACCACCTTTAGCTCCATATGGAAATTGCGCGATACCAATTTTTCTACCTACAAATACAGCAGATAAAACCCCAATTGGTTTTCCTAATACCAATCCGGCAAAAATACCCCAAGCAATTGGAGAATGAAATGCATTTGAGATCGATTGATTTGAAATTTCAACTCCCGCATTAGCAAATGCAAAAACTGGAACTATCAAAAAACTACTCCAGGGATGTAGTTTTTTCTCTAACCATTCAATCACCGAAACTGTTCCATCATCACCATCTTGAAGCTGAGAGTTTTTCTTACTTATATCTGGAGTTAATAAACCTAAAACTACCCCAGCAAGAGTTGGATGAACACCACTTTTATATAAGCAGTACCAAAGTATGACACCTAATAAAATGTAGAAAAAAGTTGATTTAATACCCAGTTTTCCACAAAGGTAGATTGTTATTACTGCAATTAATGCAGCAATTATCCATGAGTAAATAACGCCGGTTGAATAAATAAAGGCAATAATCAATATCGCACCGATATCATCAATCACAGCTAGTGCTAAGAGAAATGCTCTAAGTGATGCAACCACCTTCGTGCCAGCTAAGGTCAATAAACCAACCGCTAAGGCAATATCAGTTGCCACCGGCACGCCCCAACCCTTGGCATCGATTGAGCCAGCAATGAGTAAATAAATTACAGCTGGAAGCGCCATGCCACCAATGGCTGCCATAAATGGAGCCATTGCTGTTTTAAAAGATGACAGGTGGCCAGAGGTTAACTCCCGCTTTATTTCAAGCCCTACTACAAAGAAAAAAATTGTCATTAACACATAATTTATTACTTTTAAGATTGAAAGTTTTAAAG
>RHBS01000025.1 GCA_010030895.1 Actinomycetota bacterium
TCGCGGCCACCTTTAGTAGAGCCACCAGCTGAATCTCCCTCAACAATATAAAGTTCACATTTTTCTGGTTCAGTCCATTGGCAATCAGCTAACTTTCCAGGCATACCTCGACCTTCAAGTAAACCCTTTCGATTACGGGATAGATCTCTAGCTTTTCTTGCAGCCACTCGGGCGGCGGCGGCATCAATTGATTTTCTAACAATATCTTTTCCTTCACTTGGATTTTTTTCAAACCAAGAGGTTAGGTGATCATTCATCGCTTTTTGGGTAAAGGATTTTGCCTCAGTATTTCCTAACTTAGTTTTAGTTTGTCCCTCAAATTGAGGTTCGCCTATTTTTATCGAAACGATTGCAGTTAATCCCTCACGCACATCATCCCCAGTTAGACGATCTTCCTTCTTGCGAATAAAGCCCCACTCCTCACCAAACTTATTAACAATTGAAGTTAAAGCTGTTCTAAAACCCTCTTCATGGGTTCCACCCTCTTGAGTATTTATCGTATTTGCGAATGTGTATACGGATTCAGAAAATCCAGTATTCCACTGCATTGCAATCTCTAAACTCATTTTATGTTTACTATCTTCAGTATTAAATGAAATTATAGATTTATGGGTTTCACCCTTAGTTTGATTGAGATGTTTAACAAAATCAATAATTCCACCTGCATACTCATACTTAACATAAAGTGGATTTCCTTTATCATCAACATGGCCTGAACGTTCATCGGTTAAGGTTAAGATTAAACCTTTATTTAAAAATGCCATCTCTCTAAATCTGGTAGATAAAGTTTCAAAGGAAAAATCAGTTGTTTCAAAAATTTCTTTAGATGGCCAAAATGTTACTGTAGTTCCAGAATCCTCTGTGGCCACACCCTTTTTAACCGGCGCAGTTGGCACACCTAATTTATAACTTTGACTCCAATTAAAACCATCGCGTTTAACCTCAACTGATAAATCTGTACTTAATGCATTTACAACTGAGATACCTACGCCATGTAAACCACCTGAAACGCTGTAGCCACCATCGCCAAACTTTCCACCTGCATGCAAAACTGTTAATACCACCTCTAAAGCTGGTCTTTTTTCTACTGGATGAATATCTACTGGAATTCCACGACCATTATCAATTACCTTTACCGATCCATCTTTTTGTAAAATTACATTTATCTCTGTGCAGTAACCAGCAAGCGCCTCATCAACAGAGTTATCTACAACCTCATAAACTAAGTGATGTAATCCGCGCTCACCAGTTGATCCGATATACATTCCAGGACGTTTACGAACTGCATCTAATCCTTCAAGGACGGTGATATTTGATGCGTCATAACCTTTGTGCTCATTTTTTGAAGCAGATGTTGCACTATTTTTAGTCGGCACCAATAACCCCCAAGATCTCTTATAGACGATTCTGGCCGTTTTTTGACCGGCTCACCCCATAATCCTATCGGTTTAATACTTTTGGTATTACCGAAAATGGCATTTAAAGGTGTAAATGCGGGGTTTTTACCGATGTTTTGTGGGTGAGTACTAGCCGTAGGTATCTCTAGGCCCTCTAGCACCGCGGATGGTGCGAAGCCCCCGCTTCCAACTTGGTGCATGTGGTCCAATAAATATTAACTCCTCAACCAAGGCACCAGGTGCAGTTGTTGAAATTATTTTAAGTAACTCATCCTTCATTAATCTCATCTGTGTTGCCCAAGCAGATGATGAGCTTTGAATAGTTAACTTGCCATCAACTAATGAGATTGGTGTGGTGTGTAAGGCGATCTCACCGCCAACTATTTGCTGCCAATCACTAAACAAACTTCCCTCAGCAACTCCCTGACTCCAATTTCGATTAGCAATTACCTCAGATAAAACTGATTGTAATGATTGAGGATCGGTATTTTTATTTCGAACCTGAGTATCTTCATTATTATTTCTCTGCTTTCTAAAACCAGATCTATAGTATTTATAAAGCTCTTTCGCTAGATCTCTTTTCATAATTTACTAACCGATCCTGATTTAACCAAATACCTATCCCCAGATAAGCCCTTAGGTAGATCTGATTCAACTGCAACAGTAATAATTGTTTGTTCTGCCTTCCTTGCTATTTCAGATAATCGCTCTCTTCTATCCTCATCTAACTCCGAAAAAACATCATCTAAAATTAAAATTGGTGATAAACCATCTAATTTTAATAAATTGTAGGTAGCCAACTTTAATGAAAGTGCAATAGACCAAGATTCACCATGGCTGGCATATCCTTTAACTTGATGTTCGCCTAACATTAAAAGTAAATCATCTCGGTGAGGGCCGGTTAAGGTAAGGCCCCGCTCTAACTCAGCTGATCTGTTGCTTTTTAATTTATCTATAATTTTTTCACTATTGACCGCGGCATCCTCTGAGATTGCATCTACTGAGGATTTATAGATTATCTCAGCCGGCTTTATATTAGATATCTCTTTATATATGTTGTTAAAAAGCGGGGTTAATTGGGATAGCGCACTTAATCTTAAGGAGATTAATTGCCCACCAAAATCTGCCACCTGTTTATCCCAGGGCTCTAATGCTTGAATGGAGGCTCTGGTTTTTAATAATGAGTTACGTTGTTTAACCGCTCGTTCATAATCAGATATTACCGCGGCCACCCTTGGGGATCTTAGGGTTAATAATTGATCGATAAATCTTCTTCGCTCACTTGGATCACCTCGAACAATATCTAAATCCTCTGGTGAAAAATATATTGCCTGCACAATTCCAAAAATTTCTTTTTGGCTACGAACTGGGTTTTGGTTAATCTTTGCTCGGTTAGCTTTATCAATATTAATCTCTAACTCAACTAATATTTCTCGCTCTGGATACTTAACTTTAGCTCGAATATAAGCAGCATTTGAACCTAGTTTAACTAATGGGGTATTACCACTTGATCGGTGTGAGTTTAAAAAGGTGAGATACAAAATACTCTCAGCAATATTGGTTTTACCCTCGCCGTTTTTACCTACAAAAACACTTATTCCACTATTTAGATTTAGATCTAGGTTTGAATAAGAGCGGTAATTTGTAAGATTTAAATTAGTGATTAACACTTAGATAAAAATTATGCTGAGTATCGCATTGGCATTAGTAGGTATTTGTAATTTGTAATTGGAGCACCACTTGGTTCATTTTGCCCTGTTAATACCGCGGGTTTGTTAGCGCCAGTAAAAGATATATGAACAAAGGCTGTGCCAAGTGCTATTAAGCCATCTGTTAAAAATGTTGGGTTGAAGGCAATATTTATATCCTCGTGGCGCTCCAGGTTAATTCTCTTACCGCAAGGCGGTATCTATCGGTAGCAGCTAAGGTAATTTGGTTTTTATTTATCTCAACAAAGACCCCAGTTAATGTTGGTAGTGAATCATCTTTACCGGCTGCAACTGCAACCTGGTTTACTGCAGTTGTAAACAAATCACTTTTTAGATTACCGGTTACCGCTGGAATTTGTGGCAGGTTTGGATACTCAATTAATGGCAAGGTTGGTAGGGTGAATTTGGCACTACCTGCGGTTACTAAAACTCGGCTAGCATCTAAATTAAATGTAATTGGTTTAGCTGGAAGTGATCTGCAGATCTCCGCTAATAATTTACCGGGAACTAATACCTTTCCAGTTTGAGAGATATCTGCTTTTAAGCTTGCTTTAGTTGATGTCTCTAAATCAGAGCCTGATAATGTAATCTCATCTGAGACATCAATTACAATTCCTAACAGCGCGGTGGTAATTGGTCTACTTGAGATTGATTTAGATACCCAGTTGACTGCCTCAACCAAGTTATCTCTTTCAACTACAAACTTCATCTACCCACCATCTCTTTTCCTATTTAGAAATCTTAACTACATAAGGTTTTATTCAACAGTTCGCTAATCCCCACCCTTATCTATATATAAAGTGGTTAGTAGTAACTAGGTGATAACTCTGTGGGATTTTGGTAAAACCGCAGGTCAGCCCGAATAAAGATACCCACAAAATCTGTGGGTTGTGTGTGGAGAGGGTGTTTAAAAACCAAACCAAAACCAACAACAAACCCCTATTTCCACACTTATCCACAACTTATCCCCAGTTGGGGGTTACTTGCTGTGGAAGATTTTTCAGTATTTAGTTGGGTTTTAACGACCTACCGAGATTGTTGCTTAATCCGGTTGGTTAGCTCAGTTACCTGGTTATAGATGGAGCGGCGCTCTGCCATTAACTGTCTAATTTTTCGATCAGCGTGCATCACAGTGGTGTGATCTCTTCCACCAAAGGCTTGACCAATCTTAGGTAGGGATAGATCAGTTAACTCCCGACATAGATACATCGCAATCTGGCGGGCATTTACCAATACCCGAGATCTTGAGGTGCCACAAAGATCATCAACTGAGAGTGAGAAGTAGGTGGCGGTCTGAGCCATAATGGTTGGGCCAGTTATCTCAGGACCCCCCTCCTCTGGAATTAAATCCTTTAATACAATCTCAGCAAGTGATAGATCAACACCCTGTCTATTTAAAGATGCAAATGCGGTAACACGAATTAACGCACCCTCTAACTCACGGATATTTGTTGAGATCTTGCTAGCTATGTACTCCAAAACATCATCGGGGGCGTTTAATTTATCTTGCGCCGCTTTTTTACGTAAAATTGCAATTCTAGTTTCAAGCTCTGGTGGTTGAATATCGGTAATTAATCCCCACTCAAATCTAGATCTTAATCTATCCTCTAATGTTGTTAATTGTTTTGGTGGCCGATCACTTGAGATCACAATTTGTTTATTTGCATTATATAAAGTGTTAAAGGTGTGGAAGAACTCCTCTTGGGTTCGCTCCTTATTTTCTAAAAATTGAATATCATCAACTAATAAAATATCTAGATCACGGTATCGTTTTTGAAAAACCGAAGCTTTATCATCACGGATTGAGTTAATAAAATCATTTGTAAACTCTTCACTAGAGACATATCTAACTCGAGTTGAGCCATATAACTCCTTGGCATAAGCGCCAATCGCATGTAATAAGTGGGTTTTACCAAGACCTGACTCACCATAAATAAATAGCGGGTTATAAGCCTTTGCTGGCGCTTCAGCTACAGCAACTGCAGCAGCATGAGCAAATCTATTTGAAGCACCAATAACAAATGTTTCAAAAATATACCTAGGATTTAATTGCGCGCTCTCATTAGTGTTCAGTGAGGTGGAGTTTCTACCAGTACCACCCTTGTTATCAACTACTGGATCTAAATAATCTACCTCAGAGGAGAAATTACTCTCGCTCGCTTCCTCTTTACTCTCACTAGTTACAGTTACTGCAATATTTATCTTCTCACCTAGCAGGTTGGTTAACTCATCAGTTAAAAGATTGCGAAGTCTGGTCTCTAAAACATCCTTAGTAAATAAATCTGGAGCTGATAACAAAAGGTTTGAACCATCATCACCCTCACCAGCTAGTAAGCCAAGGGGTTTTGTTCTACTTAAAAAAGCTCCATATTGTGGAGTTGAGATGGATGAGACCACCTGCTCCCAAAGTTTTTGCAGATCTACCTGCGCCAGTGTTGCCATCTATCCACCCATAATCCCGGCTAAAAGCCCTAAAAAGTTCTCCACATAGTTATCCACAGGCTGTGGTCTAAACCTGTCCTTTAAACTTCAATTTCTAGCCAAAGAGGGGAAAATCTGTGGATAGAGGGCGAAGGTAGGGGTAATCTCTCAGGAAAGCAAGTGGTTATCCACACTAAACCCCTTAAAAGCTATCGCCCCACCCGTAGCTACCAGGGTGTGGGAGGGTGAGAATCTGGCGGTTTGACCCATCTTGTACCAAACCCCTACCCTTACCACCCATACCGCTGTGACCCTTAATCGGGAGAGAAAAATAATTTCAAGGAGAGATTTATGAAGCGCACCTTCCAGCCCAATGTTCGTAAACGGGCTAAAAAGCATGGATTCCGCGCTCGTATGGCAACCCGTGGTGGTCGAGGTGTTTTATCAGCTCGCCGCGCAAAGGGCCGCGCCAAAATCTCCGCCTAAATTATTTTATCTAATCAACTCTAGTGTTACCTAAAAACAATCGGTTACGAAGTGGTGTTGATTTTAATTTAGTAACCAAAACCGGCGCCAGATTTACTAGCGATAATCTAGTTATCTACGCACTACCAAATACTTCAAACCAAAATCAGGTTGGCTTTATCGTAAATCGAGCAGTAGGTGGCTCAGTAAGTAGGCATCTAGTAAGTAGGAAATTACGCCATAACTTTGCTAACCAATTGCCAAACTTAAAGACCAATCTAAAACTAGTAGTTAGAGTTTTAAAGGCACAAAATAATTACACCAGTGAGGTGGAAAATTTAATGGCAAAGATAAATAGTAAATTTACTAAGACCGATAAGGCGGATGTGTGAAGCAGTTATTAATACTTTTAATTTTAGGGTATAGAAAATTTATCTCCCCAGCCTTTGCCCCAAGATGTAAGTACTACCCATCATGCTCTACCTATGCCGAGCTTTCAATTAGAGAGTTTGGGGTAAGGGGAGTAGTTATGACTCTTTGGCGAGTTATTAGATGTAACCCACTTTCCCATGGTGGGGTTGATTACCCATCCCAAAGAGCAATTGCAGTAATTAGAGAGAGGCAAATGAGTTAATGGATTCAATCCTAAACCCCTTATATACCGCTGTTTCTTGGGTACTAGTTACCTTCCATGATTTACTCTCCTTTACCAACAATAAGGATCTGCAATGGTCAGTTGGAATTATTGCTCTAGTAATTTTGATAAGAATTATTTTAATTCCACTTTTTGTTAAACAGATTAAATCTCAGCGGGCATTAACCGCACTCGCCCCACATATGAAAGAGATTCAAAAGAAGTACAAGGATGATCGACAAAAACAATCTGAAGAGATGATGAAGCTATACCGGGAGCACAAGACAAATCCATTGGCATCATGCTTTCCAATCTTGGCCCAAGCGCCAATATTTTTTGCACTCTTTTGGGTATTAAACAGTATTAGTCAAAATCAAGGTCGCGGACTTATGAAGGGTGAGTACCTGGCCTCAGCTAGAGAGGCTCACTTCTTTGGTGCCCCACTCTCAAGTACATTTTTAGGATCAAGTGATTTAAATACCAAGATTGTCACTATCGCATTAATTTTCTTTATGTCAGCTACCACCTTCACCACCCAACGCCAATTAATGGTTAAGGGCATGCCAAAGATGGATTCATCAAATAACTTAATGTTGCAACAGCAAAAGGTGATGCTCTATCTATTTCCAATTATTTTTGCAGTTAGCGGAGTTAACTTTCCAATCGGAGTTTTAATTTACTGGTCAACAACTAATCTTTGGACCTGGGGACAGCAGTTTTATGTAATTAAACGAAACCCAACACCTGGCTCTCCAGCGTATGAGGAGTTGCAAAGGAAGAAAGCAGCCAAGGGTTTAATTGATGAGAAGCAAAATCCAGAGGGGGGATCAACAATTGTTGAGAACCAACCAACTGGCCAAAGAAAACAGCCAAAACGAAAGAAAAAGAGGCGTTAGTTAAATCAGTACAAAAACTATCAAACTACACAATAGGTATAAATAACACTTTGGAGGCAAAAATGAGTGAGGTTGTTGAAGAGAAGGTAAAGGATAAGAAGAGCTTGATCGCCCAACTTGAGGAGGAGGGTGATGTCGCCGCTGATTACTTGGAGGCTCTTTTAGATATCGCAGATTTAGATGGTGATATTGATATTGATGTTGAAAATGATCGGGCCGCTCTGGCAATTGCTGGTGGAAAGTTAAGCCATCTAGTTGGTGGCCGTGGTGAGGTATTGGATGCCCTGCAGGAGTTGACCCGATTGGCGGTTCAGACCTCACTAGGCGAGCGCAGCCGGTTAATGCTAGATATCGATAACTTTAGAAGTGATAAGAAGGCTGAGCTTGCTCAATTAGCTAAAGAGACCGCCAAAGAGGTTAAATCAACTGGCGAGGCGATAAAGCTTCGACCAATGAATGCCTTTGAGCGCAAGGTGGTTCATGACACCATTCAAGAGATTGGCCTTACCAGTGAATCTGAGGGTGAAGAGCCTGATCGCTGTGTGGTAGTTCTGCCAGCTTAAGTTTCACGTGAAACCAAGCCAGCAGATAATCGATTACTTTCAAGGCAGCTCAGATCAGATTCAAGCCTACGCTGATTTCCTTGCCGGGCCTGGGATTGAGCGTGGTTTGATCGGCCCCAAAGAGGGGGATCGAATCTGGCAGCGCCATATCGCCAACTGCATTCCAATCACCACCTTAATCCCCAATGGGGTAAGGGTGGCAGATATTGGCTCCGGGGCAGGATTACCTGGAATTGTGATTGCACTCGCCCGGCCTGATCTAAAGCTAACCTTGATTGAGCCCTTAAGTAGAAGGGTGGATTTTTTAAATGAGGTGATTAAGGAGTTGGGGCTATCCATCGAGGTGATTAGAGCTCGATCTGAGGTAGTAAAAAAACAGTTTGAAATTGTTACCGCTAGAGCGGTCGCCCCCTTAGAGAGGTTAATATCAATTAGCTGGCATATGATCCCAAGAGGTGGCAGTTTGCTTGCCATAAAGGGTGAGTCGGCGCAGGAGGAGTTAGATAAAAGTAAGCTCAAAAAGGGCTCAACCGCCCAACTTCACCAGATTAATCTGCCAAATCTGCCAGTGGCTAGAGTGGTTGAGGTAAGGAAAGGTGCTTAACTTTGTGCCCATGAGCGGAAATAATGTTTCACATGAAACTGGCCTACCGATAAAACCAGTGGTTGGTATTCGAAGGCTTAAGGAGCCGATGATCGCTCCACTAAAAACCCGCATCTTCACCGTGGCTAATCAAAAGGGTGGGGTAGGAAAAACAACTACTGCGGTAAATCTAGCTGCAGCCCTCTCTATGGGTGGATTAAAGGTATTGGTTATTGATTTAGATCCACAAGGAAATGCCTCCACCGCCTTTGGTATTGATCGCATCATCAATGAAGGAGTTTATGAGGTTTTAATTAATGATCTACCAATGGCAAATGTGGTGCAAAAGGTTGCTAACTTTCCCCACCTAGAGATTATTGCCGCAAACTCTGATTTAGCCGGAGCTGAGATTCAATTAGTTCCAACAGTTGCTAGGGAGTTTAGATTACAAAGTGCGTTGCAAACTTTTTTATTAGCTAAACAAAATGCTGGCCAAAGATTTGATTATGTATTTATAGATTGTCCACCAAGTCTTGGTCTACTAACCATTAATGCGCTAACTGCAGCAGATGAGGTATTAGTTCCAATTCGATGCGAGTACTACTCACTAGAGGGTTTATCACTACTAATTGAAACCTTAACTGAGGTGCAGAAAAGATTAAATCCTAAAATTATTTTAAGCACAATTGTTTTAACAATGTTTGATAGCAGAACTAGATTAGCTAGCGATGTTGCTGAAAATGTTAAAAAACATTTCCCACAACAATTAATTAATATCCCAATTCCAAGAGCAGTAAGAGTTTCAGAAGCACCCTCCTATGGTCAAACTGTAATGACATATGATGCATCTTCTCCTGGCGCTATTGCTTATATGAGTGTGGCAAGAGAGATTGCTAATCGTGGTGGGATGCCAATTAATTTAAGAAATGAAACTGCTTAAATTATGAGCGCTCGCAAAGGTGGATTAGGTAGAGGATTAGATGCATTAATTCCAGCATCAAATATCCCACCAGAGATTAAAACCTCAACTGGTGTTTTAGTAGCAGATCGAAATGAGGTTGATTTAAATTTAATCTCAGCAAATCCAAAACAACCAAGAATGGTATTTGATGAGGATCAATTAGCTGAGTTAGCACTTTCTATTAAAGAGGTTGGATTACTTCAACCACCAGTTGTTAGATCAATTGGCAATGGTAAGTATCAATTAATTATGGGAGAGCGCAGATATCGCGCTGCAAAGTTAGCTGGACTTAAATCAATTCCAGTAATTATTAGACAAACTAATGATGATCAATTACTGCGTGAGGCGTTAATAGAAAATATTCACAGAAGCCAATTAAATCCGTTGGAGGAGGGTGCTGCCTATCAGCAGTTATTAAATGATTTTGGTTATACCCATGATGAGTTAGCAAATAAATTAAGTAAATCTCGCCCAGTAATTACAAACACCATGCGCCTTCTTAATCTGCCAGCTGCTGTGCAAAGGCGGGTAGCAGCAGGTGTTATCTCAGCCGGTCATGCGCGGGCACTCTTATCCTTAACTGATCAAAAAGAGATAGAAAATTTAGCAAATCGAATTGTCGCTGAAGGGCTAACCGTTAGAGCGGTAGAGGAGATTGTCGCCTCAGGTGGCGCCAAGCTTTCAAATGGTTCAATTAAGCGAGGAAAATTAACCTCACCAAAGATAAAAGAGATCTCCGATGATTTATCTGATTATTTAGATACAAGAGTAAATATTGAATTGGGAAAGAAAAAGGGAAAGATTGTGATTGAGTTTGCAACTGTTGAGGATTTAGAGCGAATTAATAAGGTAATTAAGAAAAATTAGTTGATTTGCCGGCTTTGCATCTCAGCCTTTATTACCTCAGATAAAGATTTAATACCCTCAGTAATCCGCTCTGGAGTTGGATAACAATAAGAAATGCGCAGCGACCAGGAGCCTAAGCCATCTGCGTAAAAGGCAGTCCCTGGCACATACGCCACCTTGGCAGCAATCGCTTTTGGTACCAATGCATTGGCATCAATTTCAGGTGGCAAGGTAATCCATATATAAAAACCACCCTCTGGCTTTGTCCACTTAACATTTTTTGGAAAGTACTTATCTAATGCCGCTAAAGCTGCATCTCTTCTTTCTTTATATAACTTAGCAAAGCTGGCTATTTGATCTCGCCAAGGTTGATTTGCCAAGTAACTAGAGATCACTAGTTGTGTAAAATTTGATGGACAAAGAATTGATGATTCAGATGCAATGACCATCTTCTCCTTTAAAGATTGTGGCACTAATGCCCAGCCAACTCGAAGTCCCGGCGCAATAGTTTTAGAGAAGGTTCCAAGATAAATAACATTTTCAGAGTCACTTGCTCGCATCGCATTTGGGGAGGGTTTATCAAAACCTAATAATCCATATGGATTATCCTCAACAATAAATATCTTCTCATCGCGACAAATATCTAAAATCTCACCTCTGCGATCAGCTGGCAGTAAGACTCCTGCCGGGTTTTGATAATTTGGAATCAAATATAGAAACTTGATTTTCTTACCAGCTGCTTTAGTGACCTTAATTGCGTTACGAAGCGCATCTGGAATTAATCCATCATTATCCATCTCAACATGAACAACTGATGCCTCATACTGTTTAAAGGTGCCAAGTGCGCCAACATAGGATGGCGCTTCAACTAAAACCACATCACCTGGATCAATAAAAATTCTTGAGATTAAATCTAGAGCTTGTTGGGATCCGGTAGTGATAACTACATCATCTGGGTGAGCTTTAATTCCTTCCAACGCCATCACATCACATATTTGCTCACGCAACTTTGGATGGCCTTGGCCACTGCCATATTGCAGCGCCTCGGCGCCATTTTCATTAATCAATTTTTCAGTAACTGAAGCCATCATATTCATTGGTAGTGCAGAAAGATTTGGCATTCCGCCAGCTAAGGAGACAATTTCAGGTCTGCTGGCTACTGCAAATAGAGATCTAATCTCACTTGCCTTCATTCCAAGTGCACGATGAGCAAATCTCTCTGGCAAATTCTCGGGCTCACCAATTTGCACCCGATCAGCAGAGATTGGTTTAACTACTCTTAAATCTCGCCCTGAGTTCATTAACCAAGTTTGCCACACTAATTGGTGGTTAGAAAATTAATTACGAATACCGGCTCTGCGCAGGTCGGAAATACGCAATGTTCCTGTCTTAGCATCATCCTCAGCCGATAGATAAAGCCGTTGAATAGCAACAATCATTGCTTCCGCTAACTGATCTCTAAATTGCGGATTAGCTAATCGTTTTGCATCTTGCGGATTAGATAAATAACCCAAATCAATTCTTACCGCCGGTGCCACAGTTAATCTAAGTAAATCCCAACTTTTTGCATGAGTTCGGCAATTTAATAAATCAGTTCGCGCACAAATCTCACGTTGAATTAGGTTGGCAAATCTTTCACCTACAACTGAGTGCACACCCTTATCATCGCGGCCATAGTAGTAAGTTGCTACTCCATTAGCTTTCTCATTTTTGTAACTATCAACCTTAAGCGCAATTAATAGATCGGCGTTAACTGAGTTGGCAATCTCAATCCGCTCTTTTTCTAATGGTGAGTTTTTACTACTTCTAGTTAAGACAACATTTACTCCTAGCGCAAGTAACCTTCCCTCTAATCGCTGCGCTAAATCAAAGACCACCTCAGACTCAGTTACACCATGAAAACTCTCTCCGGCAAAATCCCCACCCCAACTTGGATCAATCACAATAACTTTATTTGCCAGAGCTGGAGATCTAACTGAGTGCTTAATGCTCTCTCTAAGTGCGCCAGGTGCTCCACCCTGCACAGTTTTTACTAATCGCATCAATGAAATCAGAGTTGATGGACCACATTTGCCATCTACTACTATTCCAACTGATTTTTGAAACTCTTTAACTGCTGCCTCAGTTTTAACGCCATAAACACCATCAACTTTGCCACAATTAAATCCCATTTGAATAAGTCGTTCCTGTAATGCGGTTACATCATCACCCCGCATTAAATTTTGATTACCTAATATTAAAATTCGATCCCCAAGTCGCCACCTAGCTTCAGATAAGGCTCTTTGGGTAATCTCATTAATTAATCCAGAGGCTGTTAAGCCGCGCTCTTGTTGAAAAGCTTTGATCGCCTCCTCTAATTTCTGGTCAAATAAATCAGAGGCTGTTTCTAAAAATCCTAATCGATTAAGGGTATTTGCAATTATGCCAATCGCATCAGAGCGATCACCAATCTTAAATTGATCACTCATAATATTATGATATGGATTTTTATATTAAATACTTTATTTAATATAACTCTCTAAATCCTTTAATAACGCTGGTTTTGGCTTAGCGCCAACAATAGTTTGCACAATCTCACCATTTACAAAAACATTCATAGTGGGAATAGATGAGATGCCATATTTCATGGCAATTGAACCCTCTTCATCGGTATTTAACTTAACAATTTTTAATTTGTCACCATACTCATTAGAGATTTCCTCCAAGATGGGACCAACTGCTCGACACGGACCACACCACTCAGCCCAGAAATCAACTAATACTGGGGTTTTACTCTTTAAAACCACCTCAGCAAAATCAGCTGTAGTTACCTTACTTGTGGCCATTTTCTCTCCCCTTATCCTCTAGATCTAACTTTATCCTCTTAGTGACCAGCAAGAAACCGCTCAGCATCCAAGGCTGCCTGACAGCCAGAGCCAGCAGCGGTAATTGCCTGTCGATAGGTGAAATCAACCAAATCACCGCAGGCAAAAACACCTGTGATATTTGTTTTAGTACTTCGCCCTTCAACCTCTACATAGCCATCACTGTTTAAATTTATTTGCCCTTTTACTAACTCACTTCTTGGTAGATGACCAATTGCAACAAATAAGCCGGTGTAATCCTTTACCGATTCCTCACCCGTTACTGTATTTTTTAATTTTAATCCAACGACTTTATCCTCACCTAAGATATCAATTACCTCATGGTTAAATAAAAACTCTATTTTAGGATTAGCTGCAGCGCGCTCTACCATAATTTTTGAGGCCCTAAATGAATCTCTTCTATGAATCAAAATTACTTTGCTGGCAAATTTTGTTAGGAAGTTGGCCTCTTCCATTGCTGAATCACCACCGCCAACAACTGCGATCTCTTGATTGCGAAAGAAAAATCCATCACAGGTAGCACACCAGGAAACACCCCGGCCGGACAAACGCTTTTCATTTTGTAATCCAATTTCTTTATAGGCAGAGCCCATCGCCAAAATTACAGATTTAGTTTTTACTATATTTCCAGCACCATCTGTTAATTCTTTAATTTCACCAGATAATTTCATAGATACAATATCATCAGTAATTATCTTGGCATCAAATCTTTCTACCTGCTTGCGCATCGAATCCATTAACTCAGGTCCCATAACTCCAGCTGCAAAGCCAGGAAAGTTTTCTACCTCAGTGGTATTCATCAGTGCGCCACCTGCGGTAACTGATCCCTCATAAATAATTGGTTTTAATTGAGCGCGGGCTGCATAAATCGCTGCGGTGTAGCCAGCTGGGCCAGACCCAACAATTACTACCTCGTTTACATCACTCACTGTCTTACCTTATTACCTTCCAGGTCTAATAACTTTTAATAATGATGTGACCTCAGTTATTTTCAATAACTTAGATATTCCAAGGTAGAAAATTACTGATATCGATACAACCAAACTTAGCTCAATTAAATTCCCACCAGGCAATCGATTTCGAACTATCCAAATCGGGGCTAGCACGATGCCAAATATAAGTATAAGTTTTAGGTAAAAGATAAATAATTTAAATATCGGCAGCTCCACCTTATGCCTTTTAATCAGATAGAAGGAGATAGCTAAACCAATAAAGTAGTGAATGGTAAATATCGTAGCTAGTCCCACCGTTACCCACCTTGGCTCTAATAGATAGGCGGCTAAGAAGGAGAGAATTACTGAGATTAGGTTCATTATTAAATTCCCAATTACTTGAGATTTTAGGTTTTCAAATGCATTTAACCCACGCAGCAGTACCAAATTAATACTCACCGGAATTAAGCCAAAAGCAAATGCTGAAAGCACCAAACCTAAATAATTTGCATCCTCGGTTGAAACACCGAAATACAAAACATTTGCAATCAACGGACCAAAGGCGAACATAATTAAGGAAGATGGAATTGTAAATACACCAATTAATTTAATCGCATTGGTTAGTGAATCATTAACTTGCTCTATTTTCTTATCAATTACATAATTAGAAATTTGAGGTAGTAATGCAGTAACTACAGAAACTGTAATGATTGAATGGGGCAAAATTAAAATTAAGTAAGCATTGGCGTATGGGGTATAACCAACTCCAGTTGTTATGCCATCTGCTAATGCTTTTACTGCTGCGCTAGTTGCAATATTTATAGTTACCAAATAGGAAAGTTGTGAGATAAGTGCATAAGCAAAACTCCAACCAGCCAATCTAAATGACTTAAATACTTGAGAGTTTGCCCAATCAAATCTAATTGAAAGTTTTACACCACTTTTTACTAATACTGGAAATAATATGAAAGCTTGGGCGACATAACCTAAAGTGGTGCCAATTCCCAATACTGCAAGCTCAAATTTTGAAATACCACCCAAAATCAATTGATCACTGGTGGTTAATAACCAAGCAAATAAGCCAATAGCAATAATGTTATTTAAAGCTGGCGCCCACATCATCGGACCAAATTTGCCTTTAGCATTGGCAATTTGTCCTAGCAGGGCAAATAAACCTAGAAAAAATATTTGCGGCAGGCAGTACCTC
>RHBS01000026.1 GCA_010030895.1 Actinomycetota bacterium
GTTATTAACTAATGCATTAGTTGAAAATTGAGATTGCACACTCATAGTAAATAAGAGAGAATTACTTCATGAGTCAAACTGGATACTTTGCAACTGGGTGCTTTTGGGGTGCAGAGAGAAGATTTTGGCAATTAGATGGTGTTATATCAACATCAGTAGGTTATATGGGTGGCAATAAGCCAGATCCTACATATGAAGAAGTTTGTACTGGAAAAACAAATCATGCTGAAATTGTTGAGGTTATCTTTGATCCATCGGTAATTAGTTATGAAAGATTACTTGCTGAATTTTGGGTGATGCATGATCCAACTTCATTGAATCAGCAAGGTGGCGATATTGGGACCCAGTACCGCTCAGCAATTTTCACAACAACAGCAGAGCAGTTGGAAATGGCATTAAAAAGTAAGTTGATTTATCAGGCAGAGTTAACTAAAAATAATTTGTCTCAAATAGTTACTGAAATACTTCCTGCAAGCGGAGTTACTTACTGGCTTGCTGAGGAGTATCACCAAAAGTATTTAGCTAAAAATCCAAATGGATACGATTGCCATTCTTCAACTGGAGTTGCTTACCCGATCCTGCTTTCTCAAGTTAATGAATGAAATAACACCAATTGATTCCAACGGTAAGCCTTATCCGGTAAAAATCAACGAAGAAGAGCTTAAATCAAGAACAGACCAACTATCTTTTGATGTATTAAGAAAAGCTGCCACTGAGACAGCATTCACTGGAGAGTACACAGATACCGAAACTATAGGTGTATATAAATGTAAAGCTTGTTTTGCTGAGTTGTTTAGATCGGAGAATAAATTCCACTCTGGTTGCGGTTGGCCATCTTTTTATACTCCAACCAAGGATGATGCAGTAGAGCTAATCGAGGATAGGTCGCTATTTCCAAGAATTAGAACAGAAGTTAGATGTGCATCTTGCGGTTCTCACCTAGGTCACGTATTTACTGGAGAAGGTTATGCTGTACCAACAGATCAAAGATGGTGTATTAATTCGGTGGCTTTAGTACTTGAACCTAAAATTTAGTTATCAACTGCCCGCCAGCAATACCAAGCTACAACACTTTGAAAGCCCTCAAAATTAATACCCTTCTTATCCAACTTAATTGGATCAATTTCAGTTCTTAAATCGTGAATTTTTTCCCAACCCCTCCTTACTCCTAAATCTCCAACTGGCCACACATCTAATCTTCCTAGGTGGAAAATTAGGAACATTTCTGTAGTCCATCTACCAATTCCCCATATTTTTGTTAATTCTTCGGTTATAAGATGATTTGGCATCTGATTAAATGATTCAAAGTTGACACGTTTTTCAATAGCAGCAATAGATAACTCGGTTATTGCCTTAACTTTTGCATTTGAAATTCCTACAGATCTAAGTTGTTCTGGTTTGAAAGTGAGTATCACCTCTGGCTTAAAACTATTATTTACTAGAAATGAAAATCTTTCATTAATTTTTGCTGCAGCTTTTGTAGCTAATTGTTGAGAAACTATAGATTGAACCAGAGTCTTAAAATGAGAAGAATTTTTTTGTTTCATCCCAATATCGCAAAGTGGTGAGTTTGAGATTACTTTGATAAATTTTGAGTCTGCCTCGATAATTTTATTTGTAATTGACCGCATTTTGTAAGCAGTTAGTGGTTTTACCCCTATTTTCATCTTCTAACCTTAAGTGAAATAGGTTAGGCTTAACATATGAGCCAGGGTCATGATTGGGAAAAATTATCCACCGAAACCAAAGTAGTAGCTGCTGGTCGTCCAGCAAAGAAACCAGATGGTGCGTTAAATCCATCAATTGCGCTCAACTCAACTTTTCATGAAGGAGGACCAGTTGGTTATGGTCGATATGGAAATGAGGTTTGGAGTGCGTTAGAAGATTCAATATCACTTCTTGAATCTGGTAAGACTTTAATATTTTCCTCAGGAATGGGAGCTATCAGTGCTGTTTTTTCATTATTGCCCGAAGGCGCAGTTATTGTGGCAGCAGAAAATGGTTATCAGGGCACGACGACAATGCTTAAGAAATTGCATGAAGCAAAACGACTTGATGTTAGATTTGTAAACCTACCTGATACAGATTCTGTACTGGAAGCATTACCAGGAGCACAAATGCTTTATCTAGAATCTCCAACCAATCCTGCGATTGAGGTTGTTGATCTACCAGTAGTTATTGCTGCTGGGAAAAAAGCTGGTTGTCTGGTGGTAGTTGATAACACACTTGCTACACCTATGATTCAAAATCCATTAGCACTTGGCGCAGATGTTTCATTGCATTCTGTTACAAAATATCTATCTGGCCATAGCGATATTTTATTGGGATGCACTGTTACTAAGAGTGAATCAATATTAGAAAAATTAGAACAGGCTCGCAGATATGGTGGTGCTATTGCAGGACCGTTTGAGGCCTGGATTGCATTAAGAGGTTTAAGAACATTTGCACTTAGAATGCAACGTTCCCAAGAGAACGCAATGGAATTAGCAAAGCGACTAGAGAAGGATCCCAGAGTATTAAGGGTTAGGTATCCAGGATTACCCTCAGACCCATTTCATTTGCGAGCAAAATCTTTTATGCGAGGTTTTGGTGCGATGATTTCATTTGAGGTCAAAGCTGAGGTTGCTCAAATAGATAAGATGTGTAACTCATCAAAACTCATTACAAATGCCACTTCATTGGGTGGAGTTGAATCAATATGGGAGCGCCGCCGCAGGTGGGCGACTGAGAGCCATACTATTCCAGAGAACTTAATTCGCTTTTCAGTTGGTATTGAGAATGTGGATGACCTTTGGGCAGATATTCAAGCTAGTTTTTCAGCTGCAAATATAAAATAAATGCCCGTAATTGTTCGTGAAGCAAAATTGGATGATACGCCAATTATTCTTAAATACATTAAGGATCTAGCAGAGTTTGAAAAAGCACCCAAAGAGGCGGTCTTAACCGAGGATGATTTAAGAAGGTCATTTTTTATCGAATCACCACAGGTTTATTGCCTGGTTAGTGAATTAGACAATGTTGTAACTGGAATTGCTATCTGGCATTTGAACTACTCAACCTGGTTAGGAAAGCATGGAATTTACTTAGAAGACCTTTATGTTGATCCTAAATTTCGAGGTCAAGGACATGGAAAAGCTTTTTTGATTGCACTAGCCAAAATTTGTATCGATCGAGGTTACCCAAGGCTGCAGTGGTGGGTATTGGACTGGAATAAAAGCGCTATAGATTTCTACGATTCCATCGGGGCCAAAGCAATGGATGAGTGGACAGTCTTTAGAGTATCTGGGAAAGAACTAGGAATACTCGCAAACTCCGATAAATAGTGCCGTTAGAAAAAAAATAGGGGTAGATTTATCTCATGATAAAAGCCTTCAAAAGATTGCTGGCACTTTTTGGGATTACCTTGGTTGCTTTTGGCGCACTAAAGAGTCTATTTAATTGGATTGCTAGATCTGAAAATGATGAATATGAAGTGTGGAGTGACGATGAACAACGGGAAGATGCTTAGTGAGTGCTGAATACATTCCTGGTACCTGCAATATTGGCAGTGGTGAGGTAAAGCGCAGACAACTTGTTGCAATTTTTGGATTATTTTTAACAGTATTTTCAGCAATTACAATTGTGGCGACCGACCAAAGTAAAAGTTCAAGACTCTCAATATTTTTACCCGCTTTAATTTTTTCAATTGGATTTGTGCAATCAAGAAAAAAGTTTTGTCTCGCATATGGATTAGCAGGCACGTTTAATTTTGGAAAACTAGGGCAAATTTCAAAAGTTCAGTCTTCTGAAGATAAAAAAGCTGATCGTAAAACTGCAGTTTCTATTTTGCTTCAATCGGTTGCAGTTGCGGCATTAATTACCGCAGTATTTTTCTTACTACCGCTATAAATCTTCGTAGCTAGAAGGTAGTTCACCCACATTTAAAAACTTTAGGTATTTTTCAGTAATTTCACCTGGTTCTCCCGATGCCAGCATTTGTCCCTTGTGCAGCCACACAACTTGATCACAAAGTTCATTTATCGAGGAAAGGGCGTGAGAAACAATTAAAATAGTTCTTGCCTCTTCACACAACTGTCGCATCTTATTAAAGGATTTTTCTTTAAATGCTGCGTCTCCAGCCGATAACGCTTCATCCAATAGCAAAATATCTGGTGTCATATTTACCGCAACAGAAAAAGCTACACGGCTATACATACCTGAGCTATAGGTTCTGACTGGCATATCAATAAAACCTTCTGGTAAATCAGCAAACTCAGCAATTGAATCGGTTTGGGACTCAATCTCATCCCTACTTAATCCAGCTGCTAATCCGCCTAAAATTATGTTATCTCTACCTGATAAGGCTTTATTGAAACCAACACCTAACGCCAATAATGTAGAAATTTTTCCATTTACTGAAATTCTTCCTTCAGAGGGTGGCAAGATTCCAGCGATTGATCTCATTAAAGTCGATTTACCAGCACCATTTGCGCCAACTATTCCTAAGACTGAGCCATGCGGAATATCTAAAGTTAGATTCTTAACAGCCTCTACAGTTCTGGTTCTAACCTTTTCACCACGACTTGCACGCATGAGTGCATTTTTTAATGTTTTCTTTGATTCGACATTTATCTTATAACTTATTGAAAGATTCTCAATTTGAACTGCCAGACTATCTGGCATTATCGGTTTATTAAGAGATACGGACGGCAAAATCGCGCTCCCTTGATATGAAGAAATATCCACCAAATAAGATTGAAAGTATGCACCACGCCACACAACCAATGGCTTGTGAGAGCGTTGGCGTTAAGCCATCTATCCAAATTCTTGAGTTTGCCGAAAGAATTGGTCCAAGTGGGTTTAAATAAAGAATAATTCGCGACCAACCGGAGAGCATATCCGGCTGCCAAAGCACTGGAGAGGCGTATAGCCAAATTCTCATAATGTAAGAGAGCAACTTTGTGGTATCTCTAAAATAAACATTTAATGTTGCAAAAAATAAAGCCAAACCAAAACTTGTAATTCCAAGCAACAAAAGTAAAACTGGAACTAGTAGGTAATTCCAAGTTAAACCGGGAATTGAGGTGTCATCAATTATTAACTTACCAATCACAACAATACTTACATAGACGGGAAGCGTTGGCCAAAACTGTCGTGCGGCACTTATTGCACTAGAAAGTGGTAGTAGTGATCTTGGAAAAGCTTGATTTAAAATTAATCGGCCACCAGATGTGATGGATTGCGCACCCGATAAAATACAATTTTGGGCAAAGTAAAAAGTAAATAAACCAATTAAAATATGACATAAAGTGGTAAAGCCACCTAATCCATCTCTACCACCTTGAATAATTGTGACCAATAAAAAATAAATCAAAGCCAAAAATAATGGATTTAATACCAGCCAAACATTTCCCAGTTTAGAATCTAGGTATTCAGCTTTATCAGTAAATTTCGATAACTCAGTGGCGAATTCACGCCTTCGCCAAAAATCTCTTAGATACGGTTTTAGCGGTGGCAGGCTAGATTTATGCGGCTCAAATACTTGTACCCGATCTATTCCCTCACTCATGAGGGTTATTCTGCCACCTTTGATTTAGAACTTCTTGCCAAACTGGCAATCACGGTAGTAGCAAGTGTTGTGACAATAACTAATAGAGAGAACTGAGTAGAAATTTCAGGCACTTGAATGCCAAAAATCTTGTGAGTTCCTCCACCGTGAATTGCCTCCAAGACTAATTTCACTCCAATAAATCCTAAAATCACTGATAACCCCGAATTTAAATAAATCAACTTACTCATTAATCCACCCAACAAAAAGTAAAGTTGACGCAATCCCATAAGTGCAAAGGCATTTGCGGTGAACACAATGTATGGATCTTTTGTCAATCCAAATATTGCTGGAATTGAATCTAATGCGAAGACTAGATCAGTAAATGCGATTGCTACTAAAACTATAGTTAATGAGGATGCACCTTTTTTTCTAAGCCATAATATGGACTTGCCTTCTTTCCATTCCTTCTCACTGTCTTCTGTAAATAATTTATAGCTGGTATAGATAAGAAAGGCTCCAAAAATATAAAAGACCCAGGAGAATCTAGTAATTGCTGCCGACCCTAGAGCGATAAAAATTCCTCTTAAGACTAATGCCATAGCGATTCCGGCTAATAGCACTAGTTGTTGCTTCCTTTTATCTATTTGAAATCTTGCAAGAATCAATATAAATATAAATAGGTTATCAACCGATAAGGAGTACTCAGTGATCCAGCCAGCAAAGAATTCATTTCTGGCTTGAGAATCGCTCCACTGAGCTAGTGAATATCCAAAAATAATTGCTGCTCCTACATAAAAGGCTGTCCATAAACTAGCCTCTTTCATCGTGGTTTCTTTGTTCCTTCTGATAATTGCTAACGCTAGGTCAAAAGCCAGCACAACTAATAGGGCAATAATTGTTATTTCCCAGACGGTAGTGCTCATTAATTAAAAACCTTTCCTGGGTTTAAAATATTATTTGGATCCAAAGTTTGCTTGATTAATCGCATAATGTTAACTGCTGGTGCCCCAGTTTCCTCAATTAACGCCTGAATTTTGCCCGACCCTATGCCATGCTCACCAGTGCAGGTCCCACCCATCTCAATCATTTTCATTGTGATCTCATGAGTTATATGGCGTACATCCTCTAACTCCTCGGGTTTTGTTGGATCAGTAACTATAAAACAATGAAAATTTGCATCTGCCACATGTCCTAAGATCGAAAACGGATAAGGATGCTTCGAAAGTATTTGTTCAGCAGTTTGAACTGCATCTGAAAGTTTTGAAAGGGGGACTGCAGCATCGGTACTCACTGCACGCTTACCAGGATGAGCTGCAATTCCAGCCCAGTAGGCATTATGTCTTGCCTGCCATAATTTTCGCCTGGCACCTTCATCAGTAGTCCATTCAAAATCAGATCCATCAAACTCTTCAACAATTTCTTTTACCGATTGAGCATCTTCGGCAACTCCTTGCGGTGAACCATGGAACTCAAAAAATAAAGTTGGCATTTCAGAAAGATTAAGGTCATCATGAGCATTAACATTTTTAATGCATTTTGCATCTAGAAATTCACACCTAGCTATTGATATCCCTGAACGTACAATTGCGGTCGCAGCACTTACGCCATCTGCAAGTGTTGGAAAGCGAACTATTGCTGCTGCCATTTTTTCTGGAATACCAAAGACTCTCAAAGTTAACTCAGTTATTACTGCAAGTGTGCCTTCAGATCCAATAAGTAACCGAGTTAGATCATAGCCAGCAGATAATTTTCTTGTCTCTCTACCCGTTCTAATTACTGTGCCGTCTGCCATAACTGCCGTAATCGCGAGTACGTTATCTCGCATCGAGCCATACCTAACTGTTGTGGTTCCAGCAGCACCAGTAGAAGCCATTCCACCCAATGTGGCATCAGCGCCAGGATCTACTGAAAAAAATAATCCATGACCTGCAAGCTTTTCATTGAGAGCCACTCTATGAACTCCTGGCTCTAAGCGAACAAGTAAATCATCAGGCCTAATCTCAATAATCTTATTCATTTGAGTTAGGTCTAATGAAATACCACCAAATAAGGGAAGTACGTGGCCTTCAAGTGAAGATCCTGCACCAAATGCAACTACTGGAATTTTTTCAGCATTACAGTACTTCAAAACATTAGAAACCTCATCGGTACTGTGTGGCATAACTACAGCTGATGGACGCACAGGCGGAATTGCTGATTCATCTCTTCCGTGTTGATCTAGAACAGTTTCATTAGTACTTACAGCCCCAGAAACTAAAGTTTTTAAATGTTCAATTTGAACTGAAGTTAGATCAACTCTTTTATTTATCACACAAAGATCCTACTGGATTTACCTATATAAATTATTATTACAAAAAGTTAATCTTAATATTTTACGCGTAAATAACAGGGTTGAATTTAAATTTTAAACTGCTAAACTACCCTAGTAAGACAACTTACGACTGGAGTGTGCATCACAAATCTTGGTTTAAAATAAACCACTTGTTGTACAAAATTGCATGAAAACCCAAACGAACCACCCGCAGACTCATCGCTTTGTTTCATCTAATTCAAAGCCACTAAATCCTGCACGAATTGAAAAACTTTTTCAGGAGCAATTAACTCAATATAAGAAATCTTTGTTGAGTTCAGACTTAGAGTATAAAAAAGCTGTAGAGAGTATTCCACTAGGCGCTCATTCATCATTCCAATCTTTTGATCCATATCCAATATCAATCGCATCTGCAAAGGGCGCCTGGATGACCGATGTTGACGGCAGAAAAATGTTGGATCTTTCAATGGGATTTGGCTCAATGCTGGTTGGGCATTTAAATGAGGAAGTAATCTCAGAGATTAAAGAGTTATTAAATGTAGGTACTTTGTACACCGCACCTTCTCCAATATCTAGAGATGCTGCTGAGCGACTTTGTAAAAGATTTGGAATTGATCAAATTAGATTTACTAACTCAGGAACAGAATCAACAATGTATGCAGTCAGAACTGCCCGTGCTTACACCGGTAAAGAGGGAGTTGTAAAAGTAGAAGGTGGCTACCATGGAAGTGGAGATGCGCTTTCGGTTTCAACAAAACCTTCTTTGGACAAAGCCGGATCTGCTGAATCTCCAAACTCAGTGCCAAATAATGCGGTGGTACCTGGGGAGTCTTATGTTGTTCCATATAACAATGTTGAAGCGTTAGAAAAAGTATTTAGTGAACATGCTTCGACTATTGCATGTTTTATTGTTGAACCTGTTTTAGAGAATATTGGAATCGTAGTTCCAGATGAAGGTTACCTAGAATCAGTAAGAGAGTTGTGTGATCAGTATAAGATTGTTTTAATTTTTGATGAAGTAAAAACAGGTTTAACTGCTGGCCCACAAGGTGCTGCACAACGACTTGGAGTAATTCCAGATCTAATTTGCTTAGCTAAATCTATTGGTGGGGGAATTCCACTAGCTGCATTTGGTGGCAAGTCTGAATTTATGAAACCAGTTTCAGATGGACGAGCGCCTCATCTTGGTACTTTTAATGGTCATATATTGGCAATGGCTGCGGTAAAAGGTGTAGACAAAGTTTGTACACCAGAAGCACTAGAAAAAGCAGAGAATTTAAATATTCAAGCGCTAACGAGAATTAAGGAAATAATTGATGAGTATGAATTACCAGCCCATACCGTTGGATTTGGAGTAAAAGGATGCGTTACTTGGTCAGAAAAACCAGTTCGGAATTATCGAGATTATAAAGCTACAGATTTTAATGTTGCAGAGTTATCATTTTTATGGTCACTAAACCATGGAATTATGACTCCACCCGGGCTAGATGAACAATGGTTAATTAGCTTGGCGCATGGACAAACTGAAATAGATTTTATGGTAAATGATTTTAAGGAATTAGCTAAAACTCTTCGCGGCTAATTTAGTTATTTTGTGGGAATCCTAGATTTATTCCACCATGGCTTGGATCTAACCATCTAGAGGTAACAACTTTTCCTCTAGTGAAAAAGTGAACTCCATCCGTTCCATGAGCATGAGAGTCACCAAATAATGAGTTTTTCCAACCACCAAATGAAAAGTAAGCCATTGGCACTGGAATCGGCACATTTATGCCAACCATTCCCACCTCTACCTCATTTTGGAATCTTCGCGCAGCCCCACCATCATTGGTAAATATTGCCGTACCATTTCCATATTGGTGTTCATTCACAAGTTTCAAAGCCTCATCATAACTTTTTACTCTAATTACACTCAAAACTGGCCCAAAAATCTCCTCAAGATAAATACTCATATTTGGCTTAACTTGGTCAAATAATGTTGGTCCAAGCCAAAATCCTTTACCTTCAACTTTTACTTGCCTACCATCTACTACAACCTTTGCGCCCTCTTTTTCACCTGCTTCAATATATGAAGCAACTTTATCTCGATGAACTTTTGTAACTAAGGGGCCCATGTCTGCGCCCTTAGTACCATCACCAGTTTTAATTTTTAAGGCTCGTTCCTTGATTTTTTCAATTAACTTATCTGCGATTGGTTCTACCGCAACAATTGCTGAGATTGCCATGCATCTTTCACCAGCAGAGCCAAAGCCAGCATTTATTGCGGCGTCAGCAGCAAGATCTAGATCTGCATCCGGTAAAACGATCATATGATTTTTAGCACCGCCCAATGCCTGGACACGTTTTCCAGATTTAGTGCCATTTTCATAAACATATTTCGCAATTGGAGTAGATCCGACAAATGAGATTGATTTAATTTTAGGATGGTTTAGAAGTGCATCTACTGCAACCTTATCTCCATGTATTACATTAAATACTCCGTCTGGTAATCCTGCCTCTTTAAGTAGCTCAGCAATTAGCATTATTGCGCTGGGATCTTTTTCAGAAGGCTTGACTATCACCGTGTTACCGCAAGCCAGTGCAATTGGAAAAAACCACATAGGTACCATTGCCGGAAAATTAAAGGGTGAAATAATTGCAACTGGACCTAAGGGCTGACGAATTGAATACACATCAACTCCAGTTGAAACCTCTTCAGAGAATCCGCCTTTAAGTAGGTGAGGGATGCCACAAGCAAATTCAACGACCTCTAACCCTCGAGTGACTTCACCCAGTGCATCACTAAGTACTTTTCCATGCTCTGCTGTTATTAATTCAGCAATTTTTTCTTTATTTTTATTTACTAATTCTCTAAATGCAAACAAAATTTGAGTTCTTTTGGTCAGTGAAGCATGTCGCCATTGCTCAAATGCCTTCTCAGAAATATCTACAACCTTGTTAACAGTTTCGAGATCAGCAAATGCAACATTTCCTGAAACTTCGCCAGTTGCTGGATTATAAATTTCACCGGTCCTAGCAGGCGTATCTAGAGTTACAGATCCGTTGAGCCAGTGAGAAATCGATTTCATAAGTAAACAATACTTCAGGTTTTATCTGACTTCTACCTGCTACCAAAAAATGCTTATAAGTGATTAGATTGGCCTATATTCAAATAAGCATAGGAGCAGCGTGAGTACCCAAGAGAATAATCCAGAAAAAGCTGCCAAAGTATTTGCAGATGATCGAGCAAATGTTTTTCACTCTTGGTCGGCTCAAGCTCAGATCACACCAATGGCCATCGCAGGTGGTAGCGGCTCATATTTTTGGGATTTTACTGGAAAGAAGTATTTGGATTTTTCTTGCCAATTAGTTTTTACAAATATAGGTCATCAACATCCGAAGGTTATTTCAGCGATTAAACATCAGGCAGATATTCTGACAACTATTGCACCTCAACATGCTAATGAAGCAAGAAATGAAGCTGCTAAGAGTATTTTAGGTTTAGTTGAAGAAAAGTTTAAAAAGATTTTTTTCACTAACGCTGGTGCCGATGGTGTTGAAAATGCAATAAGAATGGCCCGACTTCATACTAATAAGCACAAAGTTTTATCTACTTACCGCTCCTATCATGGCAATACTGGAGCTGCAATAAATGCAACTGGGGATCCAAGAAGATTTCCAAATGAATTTGGTTATGGTCATGTTCATTTCTGGGGACCATACCTATATCGCTCAGCGTTTTGGGCAACAAGCCAAGAGCAAGAGTGTCAACGTGCACTTGAACATTTAGAGCAAACTATTATTTTTGAAGGCCCAAAAACTATTGCCGCAATTTTAATTGAGAGTGTTCCAGGTACTGCTGGAGTACTTGTACCACCAAAAGGTTACCTCGATGGCATTAGAGCGTTATGCGATAAGTATGAAATTATGTGGATAGCTGATGAGGTTATGTCCGGTTTTGGTAGAACTGGAAAATGGTTTGGCTATCAACATTCAAGCTCAGTTCCAGATTTAATAGTTTTTGCAAAGGGAGTTACCTCAGGTTATGTACCACTTGGTGGCGTGGTTATCTCAGATCAGATATCTAAAAGTTTTGACGAGAGAGTGTTTCCGGGTGGATTAACTTACTCAGGTCACCCACTTGCTTGCGCTGCAGCGGTAGCAACTATTGAGGTAATGAAGAGTGAAAAAATGGTTGAGAATGCAGCAGCAATTGGCGAAAAAATTCTTGGACCTGGCTTAGCAGCACTAGCTAAAAAACATCCAGTAATTGGTGACATCAGAGGAGTTGGAGTGTTCTGGGGAGTGGATATGGTGGTAGATCGCTCAACTAAAGAGCCACTTGCGCCATATGGAGCATCAAGTACCAAGATGAATGAAATTGTCGCTGCCTGTAAGAAAAATGGGTTAATGCCATTTAATAACTTTAATCGAATTCATATGGTGCCACCTTGTAACATTTCAGAAGCTGATGCCAAGTCTGGCTTAGATTTACTCTCTAAATCTCTTTCTGATGTAAATCTATAAATAAGTGATGAATTTTTAATTATGTCTATTGTTTTAAAAAGTATTTCAGAGGCAATCTCAAGAATTGAATATTTATTAGATCAGAGTAATGATCGTGTATTAATTGGCGTAGTAGGTAAACCAGGCGCAGGAAAATCCACCTTTACTGCGGAGTTAATAAAGAATCTTTCTGATGTCAAACCAACCTTAGTTCCGATGGATGGATACCATTTAAGTAATATTCAATTAGCCAACTTAGGATTATCAGATCGAAAGGGAGCATTTAATACTTTTGATGTCACCGGTTATGTTAATTTGTTAAGAAGAATTAATTCAGAAAGTAATACAGATATCTATTTTCCTGTTTTTCACCGAGAAATTGAGGAATCCTACGCTGCCGATGGCGTTGTAAAGGCCGGAAGTAGGTTGGTAATAACTGAAGGAAATTATCTTCTATTTGACCAAGGGGGCTGGCAAGCTGTTAAACCGGAGTTAACAGAGGCCTGGTTTATCAAGGTAGATGATCAAATAAGAGTTGATCGATTAATTAAACGGCATGAGCTATTTGGTAAAGATAAGCAATCTGCAATCTTGTGGGCAACTGGAAGTGATGAAATCAATGCTAAAGCTGTTGAAAATAATATTGCTCAAGCAGATGTAATTATTGAGGGTTTTTAACTTCACTTTGTAGCATTAAAGTAACTATTAGTTAGAGTTATTTCCACAGAATATTTATTATTACTTTTCAAAATAAATTATTAGATATATTTACTTCAGTATTTGAGATTGAGGAAATAAACAATGAAAACGTTAACGGTAATTATAATTAAAAGCCAACTAGCTGCTAAAAGTTGGATAAAGAGTTCAAGTCGAGCAGATGTTCCTGGATGGGTACTGGTGGTATTAATGACCACCGCGCTGGTAACTGGAATTTGGTCAATTGCTGCGCCCAAACTAACCACAATATTGCGCAACTCCCTGGATGCAATGGGCGGTATCAGGTAGTTGCGCAATCTAATAATTGGGAAAAGTAGAGGATCAGTTGAGTCATTTATAACTCTTATTCCTCAAGTTCTCATCTTCTTAATAATGTTTCAACTAGTTTTTATGCAATTTGGTTTTATCAAAGATACTCATACCATTCAAGGTAAATTATCGAGAGCTGCAATTAAAGGTGGTTCGGAGGAGTATGAACGTTATCCACTAGCAGGAGGTGGATCAGTATTAATGCTTAGCAAAAATTCTGCAATAGAGAAATTCTTGGATTTCAACTCGATTTCAAGAAAGAAGATAATTGCAATTGCAGTAGATGAAGATGTCAATAACTAAAAAACTATCGAAGAAAAGTAACGGTTCAGCAATTACAGAGTTTCTAGTTTTTACACTCCCCTTTTTTACTGCATTCTTAATACTTATTACCTTAGTTCAATATAAAGCAATCTCTATTTCAGAGAGTAACAATTTGGCAAGACAAGTAGTAAGAGCGTTTGTTACTAGCCCTAGTGATCAGCTGGCTTTTTTTCGAGTAAATCAACTATTAGAGTTATACCAAAACTCTCTTTCACCTGCAGCAAAATCAGCAAGACCAATAACAGCAGATATCAAATGCCAAAGTTATCCATGCCTTTCGCCAGGCAATAAAGTGACTGCAACTATAAGTGTAGGAAGTGATCAAAGATCCTCTGCGACGGAGTTTGTTGATCTATGGCGCTAATCTCTTGGCTAGTTGGTAGGAGCCGAGGATCCTTAATACCGCTTTCTCTTGGATTCTATTTAATTGCAATGAGCTTATTGTTTATCTCAATTAACATATCTTCGGCATATTCTGTAAAAAAAGAGCTAACCAATCTTGGTGAAGCAGCAATTAATAGAGCAGCACACTCCATAAATATTCCAGCGTATTATGCCCAACTTAATCAATTTAGTGGCAAAAAAAGAGTTCCATTAGATTGCATTAAAGCGGGTAGAACTTTTAATGATTTAATTGGAAAAAGCTTGATTTATGGTAAAAACATAAGCATTGAAAGATTTGATTGTAATCTATTTGATCTATCAGCAACTATTTCAATAAGTGCAAGATTTCCACTCGATGTACCTTTTTTCAACCTTGAGCAATTTAAAACTTTTGATATTCGTACCATTATTGGCGCTAGTTCGGTTTACATCCCTAATTAGATTACCCTTAGGGTATGGCCGCCCGAGAGTATCAAGTAGAGATCGATAAGATCGATGTAACTTTAAAGTCAATTGAACAGGTTTTGAATCTGCCAAAATTGAAAGAAAGTGCAGCTGAACTTGAGCAACAGGCAAGTGCGCCTAATCTTTGGGATGATCCACAAGCTGCACAGGTAATTACTAGCAAATTATCAAGGGCACAATCGACATTAAATAAAATAAATACAATTCGCTCAAGATTAGACGATCTACCGGTAATGATTGAGCTGGCAAACAATGAAAGTGATAAGGCTGCAGCTTTTAAAGACGTTGATAAAGAGCTTGATGATCTGACTAAAGTAATTAATGAATTAGAGGTTCAAACCTTATTAAGTGGCGAGTATGACGAACGAGATGCTTTAATCACAATTCGATCCGAAGCTGGAGGGGTTGAGGCAGCTGATTGGGCACAAATGTTGATGCGAATGTACTTAAGATTTTGTGAACGCCACAACTACAAGGTTGAGGTTTTGGAGACTTCATACGCTGAA
>RHBS01000027.1 GCA_010030895.1 Actinomycetota bacterium
ACCTTTGGCCCAACGTTGGCAATTAATAAGGTTGTAAATATTGATGAGGCAATTCGCTTATCTAATGCCAGTAGTTATGGGTTAGCAGCTGCAGTATTTTCAAAGCGAGATGGCGAGAAGATTGCTGCACAACTTGCCTGTGGAATGGTCTCTATCAACTCAGTATTCCTATTTGCTGCAGTTGCATCGGTACCATTTGGAGGCGTAAAAAACTCTGGTTATGGGCGCATCCATGGTGCAGAGGGCTTGCTTGAGTACACATATGCTCGGACGGTTGTTAAAACTCGATTTAAAATCCCCTTGAAATTTACTACCTTTAAGAGAACTAAATTATCTGAGAAGGTTTTAATAACTTTGATAAAAAGATTACATGGTCGAGGTAAATCTTAAGTAAAGTTAGTAAGTTGCTCGACCACCTGAGATATCAAAGGTGAAGCCAGTTGTAAATGAGCAAGCTTTAGATCCCATAAAAGCAATTATCTCTGCTACCTCACTCGGTTCACCCAGCCTGCCAGCTGGAATTTTGGAGATCATATAATCCAGAGTTTCCTTAGCAGTATTAACATTAATTGGGGTGGCAATAACTGCCGGTGCAAGTGCATTTATAGTAATTCCATCAGTTGCAATCTCTTTAGCTACACCCTTAACAAATCCAATTAGGCCAGATTTAGCTGTGTTGTACGGCGCCATCTTTGGATTTCCTTCTTTTCCCGCAATGGATGCAACCTGCACAATACGTCCATATTTTTGACGCTTCATAATCGGTAACACTGCTTGAGTTAACCAAATAGCTCCAAATAAATTTACGGCAATAACCTTTTGAAAATCATCCCAATTTATATCCTCGACAAATTTTCCAGTTGGCCCTGGATAACCAGCGCAATTAATTAACGCATCAATTCGCTTATCTTTATTGTTAATTGATGACACTAAATCTGAAATTTTCTTTTGATCTGAGATATCAAGTACAGCACTCTCAGCTTTACCACCAACTTTTAAAATACTTGCAACTGTCTCATCTGCGCCAGATTGATTTAAATCAACACAGATGACCTTTGCACCCCTTGTTGCGATTAACTCTGCAGCTGCTCTACCAATGCCACTTGCTGCCCCAGTAACTACTACAACTTGGCCGGAATATGAGATTTGCTCAAACGCTATATCGTCACTCATTGTTATCTGATTATACTTGGCTATCAGTTGAATCAAAAATGGTTTGAATGGAGCATCATGGCATCTTGGCCAAGTACACGTGATCCAAAGGGTCCAATGAAGCGCTCAATCGGAATACTTAATAAGCAAAAAATTCAATCTCAAGATAGTGATGGCTTACCAGAATCTGCAAAGCGATTTGCAGATGGTTCACGGTTCAAAATTGAAATACCTTCGGTTGAAGGCCCAGCTGCATTTAAAACAGTTATTGAAGAGGCAAAAAAACATAAATTAATTATTCATCGTATTTCTCAAGGCTCTGGCATCATGATGCAAACTGCCGATGAGATTAAACAAATGGTTGCGATAGGAAAAAAGGAAAAGATTGAGGTTTGCTTATTTGTTGGCCCAAGAGCATCCTGGGATATTGGAAAACAGGTTTCAGCCTCAGCTGGTGTAATCGCCTCCCCCACCTTACGTGGTGGTGACCAACTTAGATTCGCCCTTGAGGATGTAATACATGGGGTTGACCTTGGAATTAGAAGTGTTTTAGTTGGAGATCTCGGTTTATTAAAAGTATTAGGACAAGCAAAGTTAAAAGGTGACTTACCAAAAGATCTGATATTAAAAACATCAGTTGCCCTAGTGTGCAATAACCCTGCAACTGCTGCATTGCTAGAAGATCTTGGTGCTTCAACATTAAATTTAGCCACTGATTTATCGCTACAGCAGATTGCTGCCATTCGGGCACAAGTTGACATCCCAGTTGATGTTTATGTCGAGGGGCCAGATGACTTTGGTGGATCAGTTCGCCACTACGAGGCTCCAGATCTTGTGCGAGTGGCTGCTCCAATATATTTAAAATTTACTATCCGAAACTCTCCTGGACTCTACCCATCTGGTGCACACATTCAAGGATTAGTTGAGTCCACTGCTCGCGAGCGAGTTAGAAGAGCAGCAATTAGCAAGGCAATCCTAGATAGGTATGGGTTTAAAAAATAAATGAGTGATGTTCATAATTTAAAATTATTAATCTTTGGTGGTACTGGCGTACTTGGAGCTGCCATTGTCGCAAAGTATAGAGAAAAAGGTTATCAAGTTACTTTTGGAGTCCGAAAAGTAACAAATCCGGATGATCAATTTTTACTACCAGTAACTGAAGGACCAGTTCCTGAACTTTTAAAGGGCCAATTATTTGATGTAGTTATCTTTGCACAGGGTGCAAATATAAATGATTCAGTTATCAATAATTCTCTTGATGATTTAAATAAATTGTTTGAGGCTAATGTAAGTTTTATTAGCGAAACTACTAAAGCATTAATTTCACATAATTTAATTAAGCACAAAGGAAAAATTGTAGTTTTAAGCTCCTTCTGGGAACAATTGACTCGTCAAGACAAAATGTCATACACAGTAACAAAGGCAGCAGTCGGTGGATTAGTTAGATCAATGGCAGTTGATTTAGGTAATGCCAAGGGTATTTTGGTAAATGCCTTACTACCGGGCGTGGTTGATTCACCAATGGCTCGAGGATTACTAAAGCCAGAGCAAATTCAAAGTGTGGAATGGCAGACCCCAGGACACAAGATGGTGGTTCCAACAGATGTGGCAAACGCTGCATACCTTCTAGGGTGTGAAGAGAACACGGCTATCTCTGGACAATCACTATTTGTTGATTACGGTTTTGCAATCGCAAGAGTACTTTAGGAATTTTTCTAGTGAGTGTTGAGTTACTTAACCAAAACACTGTAGTTAAGTACTTGATTGATAATGAAGTTATATCTCAGAATGAATCTGCCGAAGTTGAGGTACTAACAGGTGGAGTTTCAAATGTAGTTCTAGCTATTACAACAGCAAGTAAAAAATTAGTTTTAAAGCAAGCTTTGGCTGAATTAGCGGTAAGTGAAAAATGGGAGGCAGATCAACGTCGAGCAATAGTTGAAGCTGATGCCATAAAACTTTTTCACAGATTAAGTCCCACTCAAGTACCAAATTTGGTGTTTTTAGACCCAGTTAGATTTGTACTTGTTTTAGAACGAGTGCCTGTTGGTAGCACGGTGTGGAAATCAGATTTATTAGCTGGGGTTATAGACCCGGATGTGGGAGCAACACTAGGAAATACGCTAGCTACATGGCATAACTACGGTGAAAGTGAGCCTGGCATAAAATCTAAATTTATGGAGGATTCTCTTTTTGAGCAATTAAGGATTGATCCATTTTATAGGTTTGTTGCAGGTAAGAATCCACAAATTGAGGTTTCAATCAGAAAATTAATTAATGAATTAGAGGGTGATAAAACCACAATTGTGCATGGTGATTTTTCACCCAAAAATATAATGGTATCAATGAGTGGTGGAGTTTTTATATTAGATTTTGAGGTTACTCATGTGGGAAATCCCGTTTTTGACCTAGCTTTTTTACTTGCACACCTATTATGTAAATTCTTCAAAGCACCTGATCCACTACAAGCAAAATTGCTCGCAAATACTGCAACACTTTTCACAAAGCAGTATGAGAAACTTCGTCCAATTTCTCCATCAGTATGTAAGCATGCTGCGCTAATTGCACTTGCTAGAGTTGAAGGTAAGTCTCCGGTAAATTACTTAAGTTCAGAACAGCAAGTTAAAGTACAAAAATTTACTAAGGAAATACTGCTAAGCAGCTCGACATTCTCAATAAATGAACTATATGAAATGAGTGCTAGGTGAAAATTAGTAAATTAGTTGGATACCAAGTGTTAGATTCCCGAGGACGTCCAACTGTTGCAGCCTCCTTAACTTTAACTGATGGCTCAACCCATACCGCCCGAGTTCCCTCCGGAGCTTCAACTGGAGCTCATGAAGCCAAAGAGTTAAGGGATGTGGGTGGAAAATTTGCTGAAAAGTTTTATTCTGGTCTTTCAGTACAACAAGCAGTTAGTAATATAAATGAATATATCGCACCTAAATTAATTGAAGAACAAATAGATTTAGAAACAATTGATAACCAACTAGTTTTATTAGATCCCTCAGAGGATCACTCAAAGTTAGGTGCAAACGCCACACTTGCTGTTTCACTTGCTGGTGCTATTGCAGCGGCTCACTCTCAAAATAGATCTTTGGCCCGATTCTTTAACCCAGAGGGAGTTTTAAATATTCCAATGCCCATGGTGAATATTCTCTCTGGTGGAGCTCATGCAAATCGCAGTTTAGATATCCAAGATGTATTAATAATTCCTAAAGGAGCAAAATCCTTTACCGAAGCACTTTCCTGGATTGTTGCAATACGTGAGATGGCAGCAAAATTGGGTAAAGCAGCAGGACACACCACAAACTTAATTGCTGATGAGGGTGGCCTGGCAATAGCTTTTGATTCAACCGAAAAAGCTTGTAATTTTGTAATTACCGCAATAGAAAAAGTTGGACTTAAAGTTGGTTCAGATGTAAGTCTGGCACTTGATATTGCATCAACTCAATTCTTTGATGGTAATAAATATAATCTTACTAACTTAAATAAGAGTTTCTCGAAAGAAGAGTTTATTAAATACATTAATAATTTAGTATCAAATCTTCCTATTATCTCTATCGAAGATCCTTTTGCAGAAGATGATTGGAGTTCATGGAGTGAGTTTATGCAGATTTCTCCCAAGAATCTGCAAATTTTAGGTGATGATTTATTAACAACAAATTTAACTAGACTTAATCGAGCAATCACTGAAAAAAGTGCAAATTCAATCTTGATTAAGGCAAATCAAAACGGGCTAGTAAGTTCAACTTTAAATGTTCTAAAGCAAGCTAGAGCAAATAACTTTAATACAGTTGTTTCCGCAAGATCGGGTGAGAATGAAGACTCTTGGTTAGCTGACTTAGCAACGGGATGGAGTGCTGGCCAGATAAAGGTTGGCTCCACTCATGGCTCAGAGAGAAACTCTAAGTGGAATAGATTGCTTGAACTAGAGGCAATTGAAAAAACTAAATTTATAAACCCGTTTAATTAGTGAGAGTGACGTGGGACGTAATCACCACTACCACCAACTAGGAAATCAAGATCTGCACCTAGGTGTGCTTGCTGCACATGGTCAATATATATTTTGCTCCAGCCACGATCAGCTTTAGGTTTTGGTGCAACCCAAGCAGCTTTTCGCTTCGCTAACTCTTCATCTGATATCAAAAGATTTAATTTACGATTAGGTACATCTAACTCGATCTCATCTCCATCTTGTACAAATGCTAATGGGCCACCAATTGTTGATTCTGGTGAAACATGCAATACCACTGTTCCATACGCCGTACCACTCATTCTTGCATCTGAAATTCGAACCATGTCGGTAACGCCTTGTTCTAACATTTTTTTCGGCATAGGCAAATTGCCAACTTCCGGAAAGCCTGGATAACCCTTAGGCCCTGAATTTTGTAAAACTAAAACTGTGTCGGCGGTAACTGGAAGATTTGGATCATCTGCAACCTTTAAATACTCCTCAATTTCCTTAAAGACTAAAGCTTTACCCTTATGTGTTAATAATCTTGGTGAAGCTGCAGATACCTTAATAATCGCACCATCTGGAGCTAGAGATCCTCTAAGTACTGCGATACCTGCCCCAGCTGCTTGGAACGGCTTATTTGCTGGCGTAATTACCTCTTTGTTCCAATTTTCCGCACCTTCAATATTTTCTTTAACAGTTTTACCGGTGACAGTTATATGGTCAGTATGAATTAAATTAGATATCTCTTTCATTACGGTTGGTACACCACCAGCATCAAAAAACTCTTCCATCAAAAATTGACCGCTGGGCATCATATTTGCAATAACAGGAACCTCTTTACCTAATTTATCAAAATCATCAAGTGAAAGAGGAACTCCGATGCGCCCAGCAATTGCAAGTAAATGAACTACTGCATTTGTTGAACCACCGATTGCTGCAAGAATCTTAATTGCATTTTCAAATGCTTTACGATTTAGGACTTTTGATAGTTTTAAATCCTCTTCTACCATCTTTACAATTCTTCGGCCAGATAGATGAGCTAGAGTAAATTTACGTGAATCAACCGCAGGAATTGCTGCAGCCCCTGGAAGTTGCACTCCAAGTGCCTCAGTAACACATGCCATTGTTGAAGCAGTTCCCATTGTCATACAAGAACCCTGGCTTCGTGCTGAGCATGACTCCATTGCCATGAACTCTTCAAAACTTATCTTGCCACTTCTTACTTGCTCGCTATATTTCCAAACTAAGGTTCCAGATCCAACTGCTTGGCCTTGGTAACGACCGTTTAGCATTGGCCCACCCGTGATCATAAGTGTTGGTAAATCAACGCTTGCAGCTCCCATTAATAATCCAGGTGGAGTTTTATCGCAATTACCCAAAAGGACAACACCATCTAACGGGTGTGAACGAATTAACTCTTCAACCTCCATAGCCAACATATTTCGATACAAACTTGTTGTTGGTCGTTGTAGCGACTCACTAAGTGACATAGCTGGAAATTCAAGTGGAAAACCACCAGCCTCCCAAACGCCACGTTTAACTGCTTCGGCAACATCATTTAATGAGCCATTACATGGATTTAGCTCAGACCAAGTATTTGCAATTCCAATTACTGGACGACCATCAAATACATCGGGAGCATAACCTTGATTGCGAAGACGCTCTCGGTGGATGTATCCACCTTTATCTTTTAATCCAAACCAATATTGGCTGCGGCGATCAAACTTTTCTTCGCTCACGCTAGGCCACTATCCAATCTTTGGACTCTCAAATACTGAGAATTATCCTGTGTTAAGGTTTTCGTATTCTAGTTCAAATAGAGCAAAAATTCATCTCTGATAGATAAGAAGGTAAATATGAAAATTGCCCGCCTAGGAGCATTAGGTCAAGAAAAACCTGCAGTAATTGTTTCGGATTCCGAAGCTATATTTGTCGATGACGTAATAAGTGATTTTAATCGTGCTGAATTAGAAAATGGTGCGATAACCAAGATTGAAAAAATTGATCTAAACGGTAGACCAAAAGTCAGAATTGAAAATTTTAGAATTGGTTCGCCAGTAGCTAGGCCAACAAAAGTTATTTGTGTTGGCTTAAATTATGCAAAACATGCCGTCGAGTCTGGCATGACACCTCCAGCTGAACCTGTGATATTTATGAAAGCCCCAGATACAGTTATTGGCCCAAATGATGATGTAGTGGTTCCACCTAACTCAAATAAAACAGATTACGAAGTTGAGTTGTGTATTGTTATTGGCAAAAATGCACTTTACTTAAAATCGCCGGATGAGGCTTCAAAATATATTTTAGGTTACACAATTTCCCAAGATATTTCAGAGCGCCACTGGCAAGTTGAAAGAAGCGGTCAATGGGTAAAGGGGAAATCCTTTCCAACCTTTAATCCAATGGGTCCATGGATCGTTACGGCAGATGAATTTGCTAAGAATGGATTAGATCCAAATAATCTTTCGCTGAGTTGCACAATTAATGGTGAGGTTCGCCAAAACTCTAGGACAAATGATTTAATATTTGGAATAAATCACTGTGTTTGGTACATCTCACAATTTATGGAGTTAAAAGCTGGGGATGTTATTAATACCGGTACACCCGAAGGTGTGGGTATGGGATTTAAGCCTGAAAAATATCTAATTGGCGGTGAAAGTATTGTGACGACTATTGAAGGAATTGGAACCATTAAAAATAAGGTAATTAACTATAAGTAATTATTGAATTGACTGATCTGTCCTTACCGAATTAACTACCCGCTCAATCTTAAAGGGATTTGAGTTTTGTAGCTCAGGAGGCAATTGGTGATCTGGAAAATTCTGATAAACCACGGGCCTAACAAATCTATAGATTGCATCTATCCCAACTGAGGTGGTGTGAGTTGAAGAGGCTGGCCATTGGCCACCATGATTTTGTGCTGCAGTTACTGAAACTGCAGTCGGAAATCCATTCCAAATAACCCTACCTGCAATTTGTGAAAGTTGATTTATCAGCTCTGAAAGATCCTCGTTTTTACCAGCATGAATAGTTGCAGTTAATTGTCCTTCCAGTTCTTTTGCCACAGTTAAGTATTGATCAAATGGAGCTCTAATAATTACTGAGGTTGGACCAAAATGTTCTTCAAGTAGATCGCTCTGCTGGCTCACCTCTGACCAGTTGGCAATAAAAATATTTGGTGTTACGCCATAGCCATCTGAGTTTGAAATACCAGAAATAACCTCTAAACCTTTTGAAATTGAAAGTTTTTTTATTGCCTCCCTAAATCTATCGGCAATTCCTTTATTCAATAATGGTGCTACCTTTTGCTGAGAAATATAAGTTTTAACCTGTTCAATAAATTTATCACCTAAAGAATCATTTGGAATAATGATTATGCCTGGCTTAGTACAAAACTGTCCTGAACCAAGTAATGCTGAATCCATCGCCGCTTTTGCGAGTTCATCTATTTTTTCACCCAATGCAGTAGGGGTAATAAATACAGGATTTAAAGATCCCATTTCGGCATAGACCGGAATGGGTGTAGCTCTTTCTTGCGCCAATCTAAGTAATAATTTACCGACCACTGCAGATCCGGTAAAACCAATAGCAGTTATTTCAGGAGCTTTTGCTAACCAATGGGTAATCTCAGGATTTACACCTTGCACAATTGAGAATAGATCTTTTGGTAATCCGTGTGATTCTAATGCTTTAGTCACAGCCTCATAAACTAACTGAGAGGTATTTGGATGAGATGGATGTGCTTTAACAACAACTGGGCAACCCGCAGCTAATGCTGCTGCCGTATCACCACCGGCAACTGAAAATGCTAATGGAAAATTTGATGCGGCAAATACCGCTACAACTCCCAGTGGTTGTTGTGATTTTCTAAGGTCGGGTCTTGCGACTGGCAAAAAGTTAGGATCTGCTAAATCAATTATCGGAAGTAAATGTCCACCAGTTTTCACCAAAGTTGCAAATGCCCTAAGTTGTACAACAGTGCGCATCACTTCACCAACAAGCCGTGGAAGTGGAAGAGCAGTCTCTAAATTTGCAATTTTTGCTAAATTATCCTTTTCTGACTCAATTGCGTCAGCTATTGAATTTAATACAGAGGCGCGCTCACTTGGATTGGTTTTGGATAATTTATCTTTAACCTTATGTGCTGAAGTTATCGCTTTCAATACTTGAGATTGATCCCATTCGGCGATTTCGGCACCAACTGATTCGCCGGTAGCAGGGTTTGAAGCGGTAAAGGTTTTATTCACTTTCTAACTATAACTGTAACCTTTATAAATCAAATATTTACAGAGTTAAGTATCAATATCTGGGAGCATTTCTAGTTCGCTCCGTATTTGGGCGACGCTTAATCAGGGTGAAATATTTGCACTACTAGGGCCAAATGGTGCTGGGAAAACGACCACGGTTGAAATTCTAGAAGGTTATAGAAATGCAAATGCAGGAGAAATTAAGGTCCTAGGGTTTAACCCTGCAACAAAAGGAAGTGCAGCGCAAAGCTGGCGAAATAGAATTGGAATTGTTTTGCAATCTGCAAGTGATGCTGCTGATCTTTCAGTAATTGAAATGGTTTCACACTTTGCAAATTACTATGAGAACCCAAAAAATGTTGATCAAGTAATTAAAGATGTTGGATTAACTGAAAAGTTAAACGCTAAAGTGCATGAACTTTCAGGTGGGCAACGTCGAAGACTAGATGTGGCATTAGGAATAATCGGATCGCCTGAATTGCTTTTTCTAGATGAACCAACAACTGGATTTGACCCTGAGGCTAGACGATCTTTTTGGGATTTGATAAGAACTCTAAAGCAAGAGGGAACTACAATTTTATTAACTACTCATTACTTGGATGAGGCACAAGAATTGGCTGATCGTGTAGGGGTAATTAATAATGGTCAGTTAATCGAGGTAGCTACGCCCTCAACTTTAGGTGGAAGAAATAATGCGCCAGCAAAGGTTATGTGGGTAGAAAATGGTGTGAGTAAGGAGATTTTGACTAGTAATCCCACTGAAGAGGTAATTAGGTTAAACCAGCATTTTAATGGCCAGATTCCTGAGTTACAGGTATTAAGACCCAACTTAGAGGAGATATATCTAAGGATGATTGGTGAATTGAAATGAAATCTCTTAAAGTGATAATCAGAATAGGTCTTTTAAGAGGTGGTTTAGAATTAAAACAATTCTTAAGACAAAGGGAATCAGTAGTCTTTACATTATTATTTCCAGTTATTTTGCTTTTTATTTTTGGATCTGTATTTAAAGACACAATTGCACCTGGGGTTACTTTTAGCCAGTACTTTGTTGCCGGCATGATTGCCTCTGGATTAGTAAATACTGGTTTTCAACAACTTGCAATCACAATACCAATGGAAAGAGATTCGGGCGCCTTGAAAAGACTTCGCGGAACTCCAATGTCGGTCTCTTCTTACTTTATTGGCAAAGCCCTACTAGTAACAATTCTGATGGTTTTGCAAACAATACTTCTGCTCTTTTTTGGAGCTGCAATGTTTGATTTAAATCTTCCAACAGATCCAACACTGTGGTGGAACTTCACTTGGTTAGTAATTTTGGGAAGTGCTTGCTCAACCGTGCTTGGAATAGCCTTCTCAGTAGTTCCTAAAAGTGGTCGAGGAGCATCTGCAGTAGTATCTCCAATCGTAATTATTTTGCAATTTTTTAGCGGAGTATTTTTTGTTTTCACTTCTCTGCCGACTTGGATGCAGCAGTTTGCAGCAATATTTCCTCTAAAATGGTTGACTCAAGGGATGCGTTCTGTGTTTCTGCCAGAAAATTTTGCAACTCAAGAGGTGGCTGGCAGCTGGGAAATTAGCAAGACTGCAATAATATTATTGATTTGGTTAATAATTGGATTGGCTATATCAATAAAAACATTTAAATGGAGCAGGGAATGAGAATTAAATTAATAATAGCCACTCTTTTTTGTACAGCTATAGGAGTATCTAGTGTGCAAGCTGTAACGCCTACTCCGAAGCCAAGTAATAAAGTTACCTCAACTAAGAAGGAAATTACAACGCCGGTTTCAAAGAATTCAATTAACCCCTCCCCAGCTACTAAAGCACCTACTGTAAATTCCACCAAGAAACCAAGCACATCTACTTCAACAAAAAAGCCAGTAAAAAAGAAAAAGAAAAAAGTTAAGAAAACTGCAACTCCAATTCCTTCACCTTCTCCAATTTGGCCACCTGTTGGATTTACAAGCAATAAAGGAATTTATGCAAAAATTCCTAATGGAAAAGAGTTATTAGGTTTAATTTCTGCACAGAAAAGATTGGCTGCTGATGTAATTAAGTGTGAGAGTAATGCGTGTGGTGCGGTAATTGTAGCGGCAGATTACCCTTGTAAATGGTGGGAGATTAAGTCCACAGTTTCTGGTGATGACTTAAATGATCCAAACAAGAAAATACTTCTAGGCACATTAAGAACTACCTACGGTCCGCTTAGTCCAAATACTTACGCCAACATTCTTTTAATTAGTGAAGAACCCCTATTTTTACCACAAACAATTGATCCGACAACTCAATTGCCAGCACCAGCAGTTGCAAGGGCTGGAATTTTAGTTGGTAATATCTCAGCAACCTGTCATAAATCCCCTACTGAGGAGAAAATTCCTTCAAATATTTATATACCTACAAAGAAGTAATATAGGCAAACTATGTTAGGCGGAATAAATAACGAGTTGTTTCTTAGATCTTTTTCAGGGTTCATAGTTGTTGCAGTATTGGCCCTAATTTTAAGATGGGCATACTCAGGCAATAAATCACTTGTAGAAAAACAACGGCGAATTGGTTCAGAGGAAGAGTACGGATTGCTGAAAGTTGCTCATTCCCCTAAAAATCATATCGAGGGTGAAATTCTGCGACAAAAACTTCTAGCAGTTGGAATCAAAGCAACATTGTCACAAACCAAAACTGGCCCCAAGATTTTAGTTTTTGAGGAAGATTTAAGGATTGCCAAAGCCACTTTAGCTACTGATAACTAAACTGATTTTTCCGCTAATTTGGGTAATTCAATACCTAAATAGGTATTTGTTAAATTCCTACTAGCCGGCATTAACCTATATGGTCCAAGACAATTACAATAGGATGGTTATGGAGAGATTAAGAGTAGTTGGTGGCGCCAGATTATCTGGAACCGTAAAAGTTTCAGGTGCCAAAAACTCTGCATTAAAATTGATGGCAGCAACACTTCTTGCGCCTGGTAAATCGAAAATTACTAATATACCGGCGATTGCAGATGTGGATTTCATGGCAGAACTTTTAACAAGATTAGGTTGTAAGGTTGAAATTAATAATGTTGCAGGTGAGGTTAGTATTGAAGTTCCCGAAGTAATTGGACATAGAGCAGATTATGATTTAGTGAGAAAACTTCGAGCTTCTATCAATGTGCTCGGTCCACTTATTGCCAGAGCAGGAAGTGCAGAGGTGGCATTACCTGGTGGGGATGCAATCGGAACTCGTGGTTTAGATTTTCATATGAATGGATTATCAGATATGGGTGCTGAAATTAAATTAGAGCATGGTTTTATTGTTGCAAATACTAAACAGAGACTTAAAGGTGCAGTAATTACTTTGGAGTTCCCTAGTGTTGGTGCGACTGAAAATATTATGACTGCGGCGACTTTAGCTGATGGTATTACCACAATTGAAAATGCTGCCCGCGAGCCAGATGTAGTAGATCTTGGTGAATTTTTAATTTCAATGGGGGCAAAAATTACTGGGTTGGGATCTCACACAATAAAAATAGAGGGCGTAAAAAAATTAAATTCTGCAACCCATGCCACTCTTCCTGATCGCATAGTCTCAGGAACATGGGCCTTTGCTGCTGCTATGACCAAAGGCGATATCACGATCGTAAATGGCAGAGCAGATCATTTAGAAATGCCACTGGATAAATTAGTAGAAGCTGGCGCAGTTATTACAACTGTTGAAAATGGTTTTAGAGTAAAAATGGATAAAAGACCAACTGCGGTTGACGTTGCAACATTGCCATATCCCGGATTTCCAACAGATTTACAGCCAATGGTTATCACCTTAAACGCGATCGCAGATGGTACTTCGATCGTGACTGAAAATGTTTTTGAAGGAAGGTTTATGTTTGTCAATGAATTGATGCGGTTAGGCGCAAAAATTCAAGTTGATGGCCACCATGCTGCAATTACGGGTATTGATCAATTATCTGCAGCCCCAGTAGTTGCTACAGATATAAGAGCAGGTGCTGGATTAGTTTTAGCTGCCTTGGTTAGTGATGGAGTTACGATTATTGAGGATGCATTTCATATTGATCGAGGCTATCCAGATTTGCCTTCACAATTGCAATCACTTGGAGCAGATGTAACCAGAGTTTAGTTTGCAGCACTTTCACCAAGAATTGAGACTCGATTTTTAGATACTGAGATAAAGCCACCATTAATAACAAAATCATTTACCGATCCATCTGTAGCTTTAATTGAAACAGTGCCATCTGCTAATACACCAAGTAGTGGAGCATGATCTGGTAGCACACCTAGATCTCCCTCGAGCGTGCGAGCAGAAACCATTTTCGCTTCACCGCTCCACACCCGCTTTTCAGGTGTAACTACTTCAACTTTTAGCACTGTTTCAGACATATTTTATGACTTCGCTAACTCTGCTGCCTTGCGTTCAACATCATCTAAGCCACCACACATAAAGAATGCTTGCTCAGGTACATGGTCATACTTACCATCTGCGAGCGCCTCAAAGGCTGCAATAGTTTCAGTTAATGGCACAAATGAACCATCTAGACCAGTAAAGACCTTTGCTACGAAAGTATTTTGTGACAAGAAGCGTTGAATACGACGAGCTCTTCCTACCAGAATTCGATCCTCTTCCGATAACTCATCAATACCTAAGATTGCAATAATGTCTTGCAAATCCTTGTAACGCTGCAAA
>RHBS01000028.1 GCA_010030895.1 Actinomycetota bacterium
GGTTTCCCAAGAAGGTATGCAGATTACCTGGCAACTGATGGCTTTACATTTATGAATATGGTTTCAACAGTTGGATCTGGATTGCTGGCTTTATCGATGATTCCATTCTTCATGAATTTATGGATCTCTCGAAACTCACCAAAGGTTGAAACAGATGATCCTTGGGGATATGGCTCATCATTAGAGTGGGCAACATCTTGTCCGCCACCTCGCCATAACTTCACCTCAATGCCTCGAATTAGAAGTGAGCGGCCTGCATTTGATCTTCACTATCCACATATGGCACAAAAGGCTAAGCATTAATGAAAACTAGCTGGATCCTATTTGTTGGTTTATCTATCTTCTATGCAATTCTTACAGTTATCTATTGGCAGGTTGGTGGCGAGCCAGTCGGCATAACAGCAATCTCCTTAAGTGCTGGGCTGGCATTAATTGTCGGCTTTTATCTTTGGTTTACTAATCGTAGATTAGGAAATGTATTACCCGAAGATAATCAGCAGGGTGAGATCGCTGATTCAGCTGGTGAGTTGGGCTTTTTTTCACCTCATTCTTGGTGGCCATTACCAGTTGCATTATCTGCATGTGCAGTTGGATTAGGTTTAATAATTGGTTGGTGGTTGGTATTAATCGCAGTTGGAGCTTTGATTATTTCAATTTTGGGATTGGTTTTAGAGTATGAACGCCCTTCCACCTCAGCACACTAATTATGAAAGATAGAGCTGAGATTATTGATACCCAAAACCCTCTTTACTTTAAGGTTCAAATTGAAATAAAAGCACCTGCTAGCAAGATCTTTGATTTTATATCCCGACCAAGCAATCATCCATTGATGGATGGCTCTGGCACGGTTAAGGGCAGATTTAAGGGAGCAGAGAAACTTTACTTAGGTGCAAAATTTGGTATGAAAATGAGGCTAGGGATTCCATATTTTGTAACTAATCAGGTTGTAGAGTTCAAAGAGAATCATGTAATTGCTTGGCGACACTTAATGAAAAATGTGTGGCGGTATGAACTTCAAAAGATTGATGACAATACAACTCTTGTCATTGAAAGTTGGGATGGTAGAGCAGCATTATCAAGATGGTGGGTTAGTGATGCCGGTAAGTGGGTTCCAAAAGCTATGGCAAAGACCTTGGTAAATTTAAAACAAATCTGCCAAGGGCAGTGAATTTTAACGATTAATTAGTGGATCAATAATCGATGCCAAGATACTTGGTCGGTTGGTAATTTTTTCTTCAAGATCTGCAGCTACAGTGGCTTTAAATCCAGCATTTACCGCTAGATATCTGATTGGCTCTGGCTCCCACTTTCCGATTTTCTCTTCAATAAAAGGTAAATCCTCAACCTGTTGGTTGCAAATACTTTTAGCCAAGGTTTTTGCAACAAGGTAGGAGAGGGTCACGCCATCACCCACGTAGCCACCAATCTCTGCTCTCCCAGTTTTTCGATCAAAGTTAAGGTATGCCTGCCACCTACGAGTCAGTGCCACAGCACCACCCCAGCGATACTCAAACTTTGCATCACTAATTTGTGGAAACCAGGATCTAGCTCTTCTTTCTAAAGCTGAGTGCATTCGATTATCAATTTCACTTCGCTCAGATAATCTAGAGAATAATTTATATCTAACACCTCTACCGCCAATTGCTAATCTGTTATCACCAGTGATCTGGGCATAGGTAATCAAATGACATGCCTCTTGCATGGTAGTTCGCTGAAAGTTTCTAATTTGGGTTATAACATCACTTGGAAGTGGTTGGGTTGCAACCATCAGTGAGTAGATTGGAATCTGCCTATTTCCCATCCAATTTTTAGGAGTAAAGGCCTCAGTGGCTCTAATTGATATGGAGGATGCCACCTCATAGCCATTTACCTCAACTTTTCCTGCCATAATTTTTGATACTGGAGATTTTTCATAAATCTCAACACCGATAGCTTGCAGATATGTGGCAAGGGATCTGGCCAAAGCAAATGGATTTAGTGCAGCACAATGTGGAGTAAAAAGCCCCCCTACTGCAGTTGGAATGTTAATTAAATCCTGGGTTTGCGATTTATTAAGCAAGGTATGTTCACTATCTACATTAGCTGAGATTCTAGATAGTTGCGCTGCGTTTCGAGCAAATAGTAGTGATCCACCCTTTGCATAATCTATTTGCCAATTGTGTTGTGCTGCAATCTCTCCAATCTCATTGATGGCTGAAATCAATGCAAATCTGAGGGCATTAAAGCTTTGGCGACCATGCTCTTTTATTAACCGTGCATTTGAGGTGGGGTACTCAGCAGATGCCCAGCCACCATTTCGACCACTGGCGCCAAAGCCAACATACTCTTTTTCAAATATTGCAATGGAAAGCTCTGGCTGTAATTGTTTTAAGTGGTAGGCACTCCATAATCCACTAAATCCACCACCGACAATTACAACATCAAAATTTTTATTATTTGATATTGCTGCTCGATAGGAGATGGATTGACCTTGTTGCCAAAGGGAGGTATTCATAAGTGCAAGTATAAAGTCTTATGAAATGAGCGGAATTTTTAACTTAAGGCTTTGGCCTTGAAAAAAATTAGTGGTGACCACTTTCTAGCTCTTTAACCTCAGCGGCGGTTGGTTTAGCAATATTTTCAGCATTTGCTGAACTTAATCGAGCCTGTATCTTTGCCCGAATTCCCTTTGGATTTAGCACACCTCGGGCATCTTCTTTAACTAACTCAATTGCAGCAGGCTGCTCATGCTGAGTAAGGGCAAATTTCTTAGCTGGTGATAACTCCTCATGAACCTCAATAAATTCACCATGAGGCAGCATTACTAATCGGCCAGTCTCTCTGCCATGTAATACCAACTCACGATCTTTGCGCTGCAGGGAAAGACAGATGCGCTTAGTAATTACAAAGGCGAGTGGTGGCAGCACAATAATGCCAATTCGAGAAAACCACATAATTTGATTAATTGTTAAATCAAAGTGAGTTGCGATGATGTCATTTCCACCATTAATCATTGCAATCACCATAAAGGTTAGCGACATAGCACCAAGAGCAGTTCGATTTGGCACATTTCTAGGTCTATCTAGTAAATGGTGTTCCCGTTTATCACCTGTGATCCAACTTTCAATAAATGGATAGAGCGCCATACCAGTGAAGATAATGCCGGGGATTATTAAGCCTGGTATCAAGATATTCCAGGAAATAGTCTTACCAAACAAATAAGTTTCAAGTGGTGGTGACATTCGAACTAATCCATCTAGCCAACCCATATACCAATCTGGTTGCGAACCAGCTGAAATCTGCCCTGGGGTGTATGGGCCATAGAGCCAAAGTGGATTAATAGATGCCACCGCACCTAAGAATGCTGTGATTCCAAATACGATAAAGAAGAAACCACCAGCCTTTGCCATGTAGACCGGCATTAGCGGGTAACCGACAACATTTTTTTCAGTCCGTCCAGGTCCTGGATACTGAGTGTGCTTTTGATACCACACCAACATTAGGTGAACGGTAATTAACGCTAAAAATATGCCAGGTAAAAGTAGTACGTGAACAATATAAATTCTAGGAATAAATACCTCACCTGGAAATGCGCCACCAAATGCGAAAAACGATAGGTATGTTCCGACTACTGGAATAGATTGAATAATTGCATGTGCAATTCTGATACCAGTTCCAGAAAGTAGATCATCTGGAAGTGAGTATCCTAAGAAACCCTCAACAATCGCTAGGGTTAAAAGTGCAACTCCTAAAATCCAATTGAATTCACGTGGTTTTCTAAAAGCGCCAGTAAAAAATACTCTTAGTAGGTGAACCACTATTGCAGCTACGAAAATTAAAGCTGCCCAGTGGTGAATTTGTCGCATCAGTAAACCACCGCGAACATCAAAGGAGATGTGCAGGGTTGAGGCGTAAGCGGCGCTCATCTCAACATCTTTGAGTGGCTGGTAACTACCTTCATAGACCACATGGCGCATTGATGGATCAAACCAAAATGTTAAAAATGTGCCCGAGAGTAATAAAATGATAAATGAGTAAAGTGCGATCTCACCTAACATAAATGACCAGTGATCTGGAAATACTTTATTTAAATTCTTTTTTAACCACGCTGCAGCACCAGTTCGCTCATCAACATAATTTGCAACGTTGCCAGCGATTCGCTCACGTGCGGTCATGATTTCCTCTCCCAAAAACTTGGGCCAACTGCTTCAGTAAATGGTTGTTTTGCAATTAGGAATCCATCAGCATCGACGGTGATGGCTAATTGTGGCAGAGGTCGTGCCGCCGGGCCAAAGATAACCTTTGCGGCGCGGGTCACATCAAAGGTGGATTGATGACATGGGCAAAGTAGATGCTTGGTACTTTGCTCATAAAGGGCTACTGCACATCCCATATGTGAGCAGATCTTTGAGAAGGCAATAATTCCCTCATAGGTCCAGGAGAATCGCTCTGCATCTAATTGGAACTCACTTGGGCGCAATCTGATCAAAAGCACTGCATCTTTGGCAATATTCTCCAAGGTGCGCTTCTTGCCAGGTGCTAACTCCGGCATAACTTGAGCCACAGCTCCTACCTCTAGATCACTTGGTCTAATTGGGCGATCACCTGGATCTGTCACCAATCTAGTACCACTCTTCCAAGAGGTTTCATTTAATGAGTTGCCTGGAAGTGGACCTAGATCTCTTAATAATAAAACCGCTGGTAGACCCGCTAACCCAGCTGCTGCGGCCAAGCTTCGTTTGATTAATGGACGACGTCCTAAACCTGCAGATTCTGCTCCTGCTTTAGCAGATTTCACAAACTCATCTCGATCTGACTGCTCAGATTTTAATTCATCTCTTTCTGCAATAACCTCTTGGTCGGGCATCAAAGTCTTTGCCCAATGAACTGCACCAAAACCAATAAATAACAAGCTAGCTGCCATTCCAATACCAATTCCCAATTGCTGGGCATTGGTACTTCCCATTATTGGGATAAAAATAAAAAGATCCTCATTTACAAAGAAGAATGAGTAAATGAATAACAAGGTACCAACTGCTGAAAGTGAGAATAAGATTGCAACTTGGCGTTCAGCTCGTTTTGCTGCAATTGGATCAATATCAGCTTTGCGGTGAATATGCTCTGGCAACCCTGGATCTGATAACGGCTCTAACTCTTTTGACATCTTTTTCTACCTCGACTTTGCTGTTAGCCAAACAGCAATTCCAATTAGTAATCCAAGACCTAAGGTCCAAACTAATAATCCTTCAGTTACTGGACCAACCCGACCCAGGGGAGCACCACCTAAACTTGGCTCGCTCTCAGCTGATTTAATCCATTTAATTATTGATAACTTCTCCGCTGGGGTAATGGTTTTATCTGAGAAAACTGGCATGGCTTGTGGTCCAGTAATCATTGCTTCATAAATATGTCTTGGCTCAACTCCCATTACAGTCGGTGCATACTTTCCTTGAGTTAGCGCACCGCCTTGGCCAGCAAAGTTATGACACATTGCGCAATTATTTCTAAACAACTCACCACCCTCTGCGGTATTGCCATCACGCTCCCATTTAATCTCTTCATTGGTATAGGCGCGAGGACCTGGTGCCAATGAGGCGACATAAGCAGCCAATGCTGCTACCTCTTCCTCATCATAAACTGGCGCCTTTCGCATTGCCTGCTGACTCATATCCTGCATCGGCATACGGCCAGTTGCTACTTGAAAATCAACGGAGGCAGCGCCAACTCCAATTAAGGATGGACCAACGCCAGCTCCTTCGGCATTTAAACCATGACAGGATGAACAACCCTTTAAAAATATTTGTTGCCCCTCTTCAATTAAGGTTGAACGAGCATCTGCTGCCATGGAGTTCGAAGATGGCGCAGCGGTCGCGACGGAGAAGGTAAAGCCAAGTGCGCAAAGGGAGAATAACAAAAGTAGTGGGCGAGCAAATCTATGTTTACGATACTTTGAAATAAATTTCATCAATACCCCTATTTTATTAAATAGATCGCGGTAAATAACGCGATCCACACGATGTCAACAAAGTGCCAGTAGTAGGAGACCACGATTGCAGTAGTAGCTTGGGAGTGACCAAATTTTTGGGCACGAAAGACTCTAATTAGTAGAATTAAAAATGCGATTAAACCACCAGTCACATGCAAGCCGTGAAATCCAGTTGTCAGATAAAAGACTGAACCATAAGGGGAGGATGAGATTGTTAATCCTTCATGAACTAATTCGGCATACTCAAAAACCTGACCGCCAATAAAAAAAGCACCCATCAAAAAAGTTAGTGCAAACCACTCCCGCATTCCCCATTTACTAAGTTGCCAAAGTGCCCCAGCTCTTCTTGCTTGAAATCTCTCAGCCGCAAAGACTCCATACTGGCAGGTTACTGAGGACAAAACTAAAACTGTGGTGTTGGTAGCAGAGAAGGGAATATTTAACATCCCAGTTGACTCAGCCCAAACCCCTGGGCCTTGCACAGCACGGGTTGTGAAGTACATAGCAAATAGCGCGGCAAAAAACATTAACTCAGATGAGAGCCAAACTATTGTGCCAACTGCAACCAGGTTAGGACGATTGGGCTTTGTGGTGGGGCTGGCATAAGTGGTCATGGGGGTGATTATTCCGCAAATAGATAGGAATACCTCAATTTGTTTGATGGCTAGCCCACTTAGATCTGGGTGAATCTGATCACCACCACAATGGCCATGATCTATCTAGGTAGGGATAGGTAGGATTAGCTCATGAACTCGCACACGGGCAAATTGGTTATCACCCTTTACTCAGATGATTCAACAGTTCGTCAAGCGGTAATTGCCGCACTTGGCAAGCAATTAGATAAGCAGCTGCCACCTCATGAGATTAAAGAGTTTGCCACCGCGGCAGCCCTTCGGCTTTATGTTGATAGTAAAAAACAGGTCGATCTTTTTATTTTAGATGGCGAGTCAGTCCCTGAGGGCGGAATGGGAGTAGCTCGGCAGTTAAAGGATGAGGTCTTTAATTGCCCGCCAGTTTTAATAATTACCGGCAGAGTTCAAGATAATTGGTTAGCTGCCTGGTCGAAGGCGGAGGCAACTGTTACTCATCCCATCGATCCATTTACGCTAGCTACGAAATGTGCGGCGTTACTGAAATCTAATTCTGCGCTCGCAAATTAATTGTTAGAAAATGATGAGTTGGGATTTAATACTTTCATCATTGGAGAGTAAAACTGACTTAAGTAGCGAGCAAGCTAGATGGGCAATGTCAGAGATTCTTCAAGGAAAAGCTGAAAATGAAAAAATTAAACAATTTCTAATGGGTCTAAAAAATAAGGGCGAGAGTGCACAAGAGGTAAAGGCACTGGTAGATCAGATGTATGAGTATTGTGCGCCGATAAAAATTGAAGAACGAGCTGTAGATACAGTTGGTACCGGAGGAGATGGCGCAAATACAATTAATATTTCAACTGCGGCGGCAATTATTACTAATGCAGCTGGAGCTCGAGTGGTTAAACATGGAAATCGTGCTATGTCTTCCAAATCTGGTGCGGCAGATTTGCTTGAGGCCTTAGGTATTGCGGTAGATCTAACGGGTAGTGAGGTTGAAAAAACTGTCCACAAAATCGGAATTGGCTTTTGTTTTGCCCCAGTTTTTCATCCGGCGATGAGGTATGCAGCTGCAGCACGAAAAGAATTAGGTGTTGCCACAATTTTTAATATTTTAGGACCACTCTCAAATCCAGCTAAGCCAAAAGCATTCTCAATCGGTGTGGCTAGAGTTGAATTACTTCAGGTTATGGCGGAGGTGCTACTGGCCCAGGGTAAAGAGGGGTTTGTATTTCATGGCGATGATGGCCTAGATGAAGTATCTATAGCATCAACTACCACAGTGCTGCAGGTAAGTAATGGCAAAATTGAAAAAAATAATTTTGATCCAACTGAACTTGGAATTACATCAGCTCCGATTTCAGCTTTAGCTGGAGGAGATGCGGAATTTAACGCTAAAAAAACAAGAGATATTTTTAATGGGAAAAAAGGTGCCATGCGAGATGCAGTTACCTTAAATGCCGCATTTGCGATCGCTGCTTTTAAAGGTGATTTTCATTTACCACTTCAAAATCAAATAGCTAATGGCTTTGTCCTAGCAAATCAAGCGATAGATTCTGGTGCTGCCATGGCTGTGGTTAATAAGTGGGTGGCGCTTTCCAATGAGCTAGCCAGTGCTAGATAGAGCTTAAGCCCCAGTAATTTTTACGCTGAATATGAGCGGCGGTTTTTGCAAACTCCATGAGTGCATCCACGGTGTGAACTTCAAAGCTGCCTAACCTTTCAATTAAGCCATGCAAAATCTCAGTGGTGGCCTTGGCATCATCTAAAGCGCGATGATTTGGTTCTGTTTTGGTGCCAAAAAATTCAGCAAGGGTAGAAAGTTTACAATTTGGTACATCCTCTTTACTTAATACCTGACGAGCAATAGTTACGGTATCAAGTGTTTTATATGCCGGCCATTTAATATCTATATCTTTAGCTGCACTCTTTAAAAAACTAAGATCAAATGGAGCGTTGTGCGCAACTAAAATCGCTTGTGAGCTATCGCCTGCAAAATCAAAAAATGCTGGCAAGATCTCATCAATTACCGGCGCATTGGCCAACATTTGTTCAGTAATTCCAGTCATTTGGGTTATGTACTCTGGAATTGGAGTAAGTGGATTAACAAATGATTCAAAGAGACCATGATGCTCACCAGATTTAACTTTGACAGCTCCGATTTCAGTTATTGCCGCACCCTTTTTAGGTGATGATCCAGTAGTTTCTAAATCAACGATTACAAAAGTAGTTTGTTGCAGAGTTGTGCTACCTAAGACCATGGTTTAAAGATACCTGCCGGAGATGACAGATCTAAGTAGGACTAGGAAATACTAAAAAATGACTTAATCGCACTCACAATCATCTCAACTGCGATTGCAGAAAGTAACAAGCCCGCTATGCGAGCCAATAATGTAACACCGGCATCCTTAATAACTGCCAGTATTTTGGTTGAAAACATAAAGGTAAGGCCAATAATCAAATGCACGGCGATAATCGCTAAGGCTAATGCGGTTAGTTGCTGACCATTGTCCGCTTTTTGAACATAAAGCATGGTGGTAACGATCGCTCCAGGTCCTGCCAGAAGTGGTGTACCCAGTGGAACTAATGCAATATTTTGAGTAGAGGCTGACTCTGACTCATCTAACGCACCAGTTAATAAACCTAATCCAGTAATTAAAAGTAAAATCCCGCCAGCGCCCTGAAGGGCGGCGAGTGAGATATTTAAATAATCTAGTAAAGCATTACCAAATAAAGCGAAGCTGATAATCACAATCAGGGATACAAAAGCTGCCTGCCAAGCGAGCTTTCGTTGCTCTTTAACTGACTTTCCAGAAGCTAAGCCAAGGAAGATCGGGGCCGCACCTGGTGGATCTAAGATCACAAATAGGGTCACAAAGGCTTGAGCACCAAATGTTAGGGCAGAGAGTGCGGCTAAATCTTGCATACTAAAAGCATACCTGCTTTTCATTTTTATTATTAATCAATACGCTTTAGGTGTGAGCCAGAATCAGTTTAACTTTAAATTAGGAATATAAGAGGTTTCAAATTAATACTATTGAGCGCCAATACGCAATAGATTTGGATGCAAAAGATCCGTTAGCAAAATTTAAGTCAGAATTTATTGTTACAGATCCAGATCTATGTTACTTGGATGGAAACTCACTTGGCAGATTACCTAAGCGAACTGTTACTGCGGTAAATGATTTTTTGAGTAAAGAGTGGGGTCCAGAGTTAGTATCAGGTTGGAACCACTGGGTAGATGAGGCTCAACCAACTGGTGATTTATTAGGAAGGGCAGCATTAGGAGCTGGTGCTGGTCAAATTTTAGTTTGTGACACCACCTCAGTAAATTTTTATCAGCTATGCCTAGCTGCAATTAAAGCCAAGCCTGGTCGAAAAACCATAATTACTGATGCAGCTAATTTTCCTACCGATAGATATATTTTGGAGGGTATTGCAGAGCAATTAGGTTTAAATCTAGTAATTATTGATAATGAAGATCCAAAGATTGCTAGTAATGAGCGAATCACCCCAGAGGTGCTAGCTCCATATTTAAGTGATGATGTAGCACTGGTTACTTTTCAAGTTATCCAATACAGATCTGGTGCCAGAACTGATATTAAGGCGATTACCGATCAGGTAAGAGCAGTTGGCGGATTAGTGGTTTGGGATGCAAGTCATGCCATTGGTTCAATCGAGTTAAATTTGGATGAAGCGGGTGCCGATCTTTGTGTTGGTTGCACATATAAGTACGGAAACTCTGGACCGGGATCGCCAGCTTGGTTGTATGTATCAAAACGAATTCAAAATGCATTGCAGGTTCCAATTCAAGGTTGGTTTGCCCAAGAGGCACAATTTGAGATGGGTCCGAAATTTGAGAAGGCCAAAACCATTAGAGGGTTTCAAATCGCCTCGCCATCTCTTATCGGAATTCGTTGTGTGCAATCTGCATTTGGATTAATCCAGGAGGCAGGAATCGATGAGATAGCGAAGAAAGCAGCAATTGGCACGGAGTTAATGATTGATCTCTATGACCATTGGCTTAAACCTCTTGGCTTTGAGTTAAACACTCCGCGCGAATCTAAATTTCGTGGCGGGCATATTTCATTGGTGCATCCAGATGCTGCCCAAATTTGCTTGGCACTTCGGAGTATTTCAAAGGTTATTCCAGATTATCGAACACCTAATTCAATTCGAGTTGCGATCTCACCTCTTGCAACCTCATATGTTGAGGTATGGGATGGGTTTGATCGAATGAGAGATTTAGTCTCAAGTGGTCAATACAAGAGCGTTAAAGAGAGTGGTTCACGAGTCACATGAGTGAAAATTACGATTCAGCACTTACCTATAACTCTTATCTGGCAATTGATGAGTTATTAAAACTGCAAAAACCCTTATCAACTGGGCCAGAGCATGATGAGATGCTCTTTATAGTAATTCACCAAACCTATGAGCTTTGGTTTAAACAATTAATTCATGAGTTTAAGCAAGCCCAGCAGGCGTTGGAGTCAGGCGATACACATTATTCGCTATCACTTTTAGGCAGAATCCGAACAATTTTAAAGGTTTGTGTAGCTCAGATAGATATCTTAGAAACAATGACCCCACTTCAATTTAATGCATTTCGCTCTTACCTTTCTTCATCGAGTGGGTTTCAATCAGCGCAATTTAGAATGGTAGAGGCATTACTTGGTAGAAGAGATAACAAAATGGCTAGCCATCTGCCCCCTGAGATAGCTCAACAAATTAAGAGTTTGACAAGCCAGAATTCAATCTGGGATTCAACCCTTAAGTTTGTAAGTAAGCGCGGTCACAAAATTCCAGATGCGATTTTAAACAGGGATAAATCCACTCCCTATACAGCTAATGAACAGGTGCAGGATGTTTTGCTTAAAGTCCATCAAAGTGATCCCGAAACAGCAATGGTTTGTGAGCGATTAGTTGATATTGATGAGGGATTACAGGAGTGGCGCTATCGCCATGTAAAAATGGTAGAGCGAACTATTGGTAAGAAGATGGGAACTGGCGGCTCTAGTGGGGTGGAATATTTAAGTTCAACATTATTTAAACCTGTATTTTCGGATTTGTGGGAGATTAGATCTAGGTTTTGAAATGTATTTCTAGGTTATTTCCTAATGAGGTAGGTTTTAGCCATGATTGATCGGTCAAAGTTAGCCGAACTTCGGGCCATTGAAGAGAAGCGATTTATTGATCTACACCCTAAAAGTGGTCAGCTTTTTGAAAAATCTAAATTAAATATGCCAGGTGGGGTGCCAATGTCCTGGATGGCTAAGTGGCCAGGTGCCTATCCAGTTTTTGTTGAGCAGGCAAAGGGTGCAACCTTTGTCGATGTTGATGGAAATACCTATATTGATTTTTGTTTAGGTGATACCGGTTCAATGACTGGACACTCACCAGATGCAGTAGTAACTGCTATCCGAGAGCAGGCTGGTAAAGGGATGTCAGCTATGTTGCCTACCAAAGATGCAGCGGATGTTTCGGCAGAGCTTGCTACTAGATTTAATCTTCCCTTTTGGCAATTTACCGTCTCAGCAACTGATGCCAACCGCCATGCAATTAGATATGCAAGATTAATTACCGGTAAATCAAAGGTAATTGTGATCGATCGCTGCTACCACGGAAGTGTTGATGAGAGCTTTGCTACCTTGGATAAAAAGGGAAAGACAGTTGCCAGAGAAGGCAATATTGGAGCGCCGGTATCACTCGATCTGACTACCAGAGTTGTTGAATTTAATAATTTGGCGGCGATGAAAAAGGCACTTGCCAACAATGATGTGGCTGCAATTTTGATGGAGCCGGCGATGACCAATGTTGGAATTGTCTTACCGCAACCGGATTACCTAAAAGAGGTGGAGAAGTTAGCTAAGAAGTATGAAGCACTTTTAATAATCGATGAGACCCACACTATCTCTGTAGGCCCAGGAGGTATGACAGCTGATTTAAAGCTAACACCTGATTTTCTTACCATTGGTAAGGCCATTGGTGGTGGCTTTCCAACTGGAGCATTTGGTATGCAAAAGCATGTGGCAGATTCAATTAAGAGGTTGGTGGAGCTTGAGGTAATTGATACTGGTGGTGTGGGTGGGACATTGGCAGCAAATGCCCTATCCCTAGCTGCGATGCGGGCATCACTAAGTAAGGTATTAACCGTTGAAAATTTTGAACGAATGATCAAGTTAGGAAATAGATGGGCAGATGGTGTTGAGCAGAGTGTTAAAAAGCATAATCTAGCTTGGACGGTAAATCGATTGGGAGCTAGAGCTGAGTATATGTTTGCACCTACTGCACCAATAACTGGCAGGCAAGCTGCCGATGCTGGAGATTTTGAGTTAGAGCAATACATTCACCTGCGGATGCTAAATGATGGTTTTCTAATTACACCTTTTCACAACATGGCTCTGATTAGCCCAGATACCAGTATTGATGATGTCGATGCTCATACTCAGGCATTTGAAAAAATGTGTGCTGAATTAGTAAGTTGATTTTGCTTTAAAAAATAGATGGATAACTCAATTCGGCTTCTACCTATCAGTGAAGTGCCGCAATTTTCTGATCAACCACTTGAGTGGAGCCTTAAATTATGGGGAAGTGGTAAGGAGGAGTTTTCAGCCCAGGACTGGCACAATTTTTATGCCAATACTCAAAGATCTGATTACAAAAATTGGGATCCTAATGGGATTGATCAGGAGCTACTATTTTTAGCAATTAGAGATAAGGCTGGAGTGGATGAGGTTGTTGCCTCAATTGGGCTTTGTGATTTTGATGATTTTGAAGAGTTAAGGATGTATCGAC
>RHBS01000029.1 GCA_010030895.1 Actinomycetota bacterium
GGTCGTCTACTTCAACAATTTTAACTTCGTACTTACCTTTATTTTTTGCATTGAAAAGTTTTACGGCATACTTCATACCGTTTAACTCATCGATACCAGTTTGTGCATCATCCCCAGTTAAAGGACCCTGGTATGCAAGAGTTACAACCCTTGCAGCTGCATTCGATGCTGGAGCAACCGCGACAGCAGTACCTGCTGCTAGTGCAATTGCGGCAACAACGGAAATTGAGCGTTGATTTTTCATTATTACCCTTCGTTCATGATCATGTCCCCCTGGGACAGGGAGGGGTGAAGGGTATCGGCCTAGGCTTATTTTTAACAAGTTAAATATAAGGTCTACGCCTAACATTCCCGTTATTTTTACTATTAATGAGCCTATATTTATGAGTTGCTATTGCTCAGGAGCATCTGATGGCGAGATAACCCCTTGTGCCACTTGCTTCATTGAGATTCTTCGATCCATGGCAGTTTTTTGAATCCAAGCAAATGCATCTGGCTCAGAGATATTTAAGGCTTTCATCAGAATACCCTTTGCACGATCAAGTAATTTACGAGTCTCCAACCTGTCATAAAGATCTGCAATCTCATTCTCTAAAGTTTTCATTTGGTGATACCTACTTATTGAAATTTCAATAGCAGGAATTAAATCATTTATTGTGAAAGGTTTTACTACATAAGCCATTACACCAGTATCTCGTGCTCGCTCCACCAACTCTTTCTGACTAAATGCAGTCAGCATTAATACTGGGCATACTTTAATTATTTTTTCTGCGGCTGAGATTCCATCGAGAACCGGCATTTTTACATCTAAAATCATTAGATCAGGATTAAGTGAGTTAGCAAGTTCGATCGCCTCCTCACCATTTGTACCTTGACCTACTACCTCATACCCAGATTCGGTAAGCATCTCTACCAAGTCCATCCGAATTAAAGTTTCATCTTCGGCCACAGCAATACGAAACTTCTTATTTAAAGTATTTTGATTCATGTGCCTCGAGTCGGATTCGAACCGACACTATACGGTTTTTGAGACCGTCCTCTCTACCGTTGGAGTACCGAGGCGAATAGAGAGATACAGTTTATATTGCCACTCTTTTAATGACTAATTTAATGAATACTTATTTTCGATAAGCGGGTGCAACTCCACTAACAGCATCCCCAATTTTATGAACTCGCATTGCATTAATTGAGCCGGGAATGCCAGGTGGTGAACCAGCTACGATTAAAACTAAATCACCAATACTTACTCGCTTGGATTCAATTAGCAATGAATCTACCTGCATAACCATTTCATCTGTGTGGCTGACAACTGGTGTAAGCATTGACTCAACACCCCATGAAAGTGCTAAGCGATTGTAGGTTCCTGTCTCTGGGGTTAACGCAAGCATTGGAATTGGCGAACGGAGTCTAGACATTCTCCTTGCTGAATCTCCGCTTTGCGTAAAAGCTACTAAAAACTTTGCACCAACAGTTTGCCCTACCTCTGTGGCAGCTTTTGTAATTGCACCCGCTTTAGTTGCCGGAGAATGTTTTAGGGGTGGAATCTGATCCAATGCAATCTCTTCAGTTCGTTCAATAATTCTTGCCATAACTTTTACAGCTTCAATTGGAAACTGGCCTACGCTAGTTTCACCTGAGAGCATTAATGCATCTGCGCCATCTAAAACTGCGTTGGCACAATCTGTTGCCTCTGCTCTGGTTGGTTGAGAGTTTCCAATCATTGAATCCAACATTTGAGTGGCAACGATTACTGGCTTTGCAGATTCACGTGCCATTGTTATGCACCGCTTTTGAACCATGGGAACATCTTCGATCGGTAATTCAACTCCCAGATCACCACGTGCCACCATAATTCCATCAAAGGCATCCACGATTTCCTGCAAATTCTCTACTGCTTGTGGCTTTTCAATCTTGGCGATGACTGGAACCCTTATTCCAACCTCAGCCATAATTTCATGAACACCTTTAATATCTGCAGCGCTTCTAACGAAAGAAAGTGCAATAAAGTCTGCGCCGGCCTTTAAACCCCATTTCAAATCTGCAATGTCTTTATCTGATAGTGCTGGCACTGAAACTGCTACACCTGGAAGATTGATTCCTTTATTGTTACTTACTACCCCTGGCTGAATAACTTCCGTTACAACATCATTTCCAACCACTTCAACTACACGAACTGAAACTTTGCCATCATCAATCATGATTAGATCGCCCTTACGACAATCTCCTGGTAATCCCTTGTAGGTAGTGCCTACTCGTTGCTTACTCCCTTCAATCTCATCGGTAGTAATCGTAAATTTATCGCCCGCTGAAAGCTCATGTGGACCATCGGCAAATCTGCCCAACCTAATTTTTGGTCCTTGAAGATCAACCAAAATAGCAACAGCCTTATTATATTTTTTTGCAACTGCCCTAACGGTGTTAAGTCTTGATTGGTGCTCTTCATAGCCACCATGTGAAAGATTAAGCCGAGCCATATTCATTCCAGCATTGATTAACTCAGTGACCTTCTCAACTGATTCAACTGCTGGACCCATAGTGCAGACAATTTTTGCGCGGCGCATGAGTTGACTCTAAACCATTAGTGGTCGTGCAGTTGATTCAATTGGAAATGGAAGTTGAGTGTGTCCAGATAAGTATGAATCCACAGAAGCTGCAGCACTTCTTCCCTCGGCAATCGCCCAGACAATTAATGATTGACCACGCCCGGCATCGCCACAAACAAAGACTCCTTCACTAGAGGTTGCGTAATTTTCATTCCGCTTTATGTTTCCTTTTTCATCCAACTCAACCTCAAGCTGTTTTAATAAATCACTCTTCTCTGGTCCAGTAAAGCCCAAAGCTAAGAAGACAAGATCAGCTGGAATTACTTTTTCACTTCCAGTAACTTGTTCAAATTTCCCATTGTCGAATTTGGTTTCTACCAATTTAAGCCCAGTTAAATTTCCATTTTCATCTTTTATAAACTCCTGAGTTGATACTGAATAGATTCTTTCGCCGGATTCCTCATGAGCACTACTAACCCGATAAACCATGGGATAAGTTGGCCATGGCTGATTGCTTGGCCTTTCATCAGAGGGTCTAGGCATAATTTCAAGTTGTGTAACCGACTTGGCACCTTGTCGAATTGCCGTACCAAGGCAATCTGCTCCCGTATCTCCCCCACCCAAAATAACTACATCTTTTCCAGCTGCATTAATCATTGGTGCCGAAACTAATTCACCAAGTGCTTGTTTATTTCCCCAAGGTAGATACTCCATCGCCTGATAAATACCATTTGCTTCTCGACCTGGTATCGACAACTCTCTCCAATTAGTTGCACCAATGGCTATAACAACTGCATCATACTTATTTCGTAATGCACTGCCGGTAATATCCTTGCCAATATCTACGTTGGTACGAAACCTAGTTCCCTCTTGCTCCATCTGCTTGATTCTTCGATCAATAATTGATTTTTCCATTTTGAATTCTGGAATTCCAAACCTTAATAAACCACCAATTTTGTCAGCCCGCTCGTAAACGGCAACTGTGTGACCTGCTCTAGTCAACTGTTGTGCAGCAGCAAGTCCAGCTGGGCCAGAACCAATTACGGCAACAGTTTTTCCAGAGAGTCTATCCGGCACAAGTGGTATTACACGATTGTCCTTAAATGCCTCTTCAATAGTCCTAAGCTCAACTTGCTTGATTGTCACCGCATCGGAATTGATAGCGACTACGCAAGCTGTTTCGCAAGGTGCAGGGCATAATCTGCCGGTAAATTCTGGGAAGTTATTTGTAGCGTGAAGTCTGTCGATAGCTTCTGCTTTTTCACCACGCCAAATTAAATCATTCCACTCTGGTATCAAATTTCCCAGTGGACAACCTTGGTGACAAAAAGGAATACCGCAATCCATACAACGGCCTGCTTGTTTTTGTAAATGGGAAAATTCTTGTTCTTCGTAGACCTCTTTCCAATCCTTAATCCGAACATCTACCGGCCTACGCTTTGGCAACTCTCTTGGGGTATTTAAAAATCCCTTTGGATCAGCCATTGAGCACCGCCATTACTTCATTCTCAACTGATAAACCTGAACGCTCGGCTTTTGCCATAACCTCTAAAACTCGTGCATAGTCTCTTGGCATCACTAGCGAAATTCTACTCTTTTGATCTTTCCAATTGTTAGAAATCTCACCAGCTATCTTTGATCCAGTTTCAGCGTAAAACTTCGAAATATTTTTTTGTACGAACTCTTCTTGGTCCAATGGCAGCGACAAAATGTCTACCATTTCAGTGTTAACCAGTTGAGGATTTAAATCTAAAACAAATGCTCTTCCACCTGACATGCCTGCAGCAAAATTACGGCCAGTTTTACCAAGAATAATTACGTTACCGCCAGTCATATACTCACAACCATGATCACCAACACCCTCTACTATTGCAGTGGCGCCAGAGTTTCTAACACAAAACCTCTCACCCACCACTCCAGAGATCATTATTTCGCCAGAGGTTGCACCGTAACCTATTACATTTCCAGCAATTACATTTTGTGATGATTCAAAGGTTGCCCTTTCATCAGGTCGTATGATTACTCGGCCGCCAGACAAACCTTTACCGACGTAGTCATTACTATCCCCATAAAGTCTAAGTGTTAAACCTGATGGAATAAATGCGCCAAAAGATTGGCCCGCTGAACCATGAAAAGTAATATCAATTGTGTCCTCTGCAAGCCCGGCACCGCCAAAGTTACGAGTAATCTGGGCACCTAACATGGTTCCAACAGTTCTATTTACATTTCGAACTGGCATCTCTAAGCGAATAGGTGTTTTGTTTGTTAATGCTGACTTTGACAACTCAATTAATTTATTATCGAGTGCAGAGGATAATCCGTGATCTTGGCTAGTAGTATTTTTGCGCGGTGAATTTACATCCATAGATTTAAGCAATGGTTTTAGATCCAACCCACTAGCTTTCCAATGTTCAATAGCTTCCCTTGTTTCTAATAATTCAACTTGACCAATGGCATCTTCAAGTTTTTTGAACCCGAGCTCAGCAAGTAACTGTCTAACCTCTTCTGCAATGTATTCAAAAAAGGTTTCAACAAACTCTGGCTTACCAGAAAATTTCTTACGTAACTCTGGATTTTGAGTCGCAACACCAACTGGACATGTATCTAGATGGCAAACGCGCATCATGATGCAGCCAGATACCACAAGAGGTGCAGTTGCAAATCCAAACTCTTCCGCGCCAAGCAAGGCTGCTATCACCACATCTCTACCTGTTTTCATTTGTCCATCTACTTGCACCACTATTCGATCTCTTAATCCATTTAGCATTAATGTTTGTTGAGTTTCAGCTAAGCCGAGCTCCCATGGCGCTCCGGCATGTTTAAGGGATGTAAGTGGAGAAGCTCCAGTACCACCATCATGACCTGAGATCAAAACTACATCTGCATGCGCTTTACTAACTCCAGCAGCAACTGTTCCTACTCCTACTTCAGCTACCAATTTCACATGAATTCGAGCCTGATTATTTGCATTCTTTAGGTCATGAATTAATTGAGCTAAATCCTCAATAGAGTAAATATCATGGTGTGGAGGTGGTGAAATTAATCCAACACCAGGTGTTGAATAACGAACTTTTGCAATCCAAGGGTAGACCTTGTTGCCGGGTAATTGGCCACCCTCACCAGGTTTAGCACCTTGTGCCATTTTAATTTGAATGTCGTCAGCATTGACTAAATACTCACTAGTGACGCCAAATCTTCCACTAGCAACTTGCTTAATTGAAGAGCGCTTTGAGTCACCATTTTTTTCTACAATATTTCGTGCAGGATCCTCGCCACCTTCGCCGGTGTTAGATTTTCCACCAATTCTATTCATCGCTACTGCTAAAGTTTCATGCGCCTCCTGCGAGATTGATCCATAGGACATCGCACCAGTAGCAAATCGTTTTAAAATTTCTGAGGCCGGTTCAACCTCATCGATTGGAATTGGCTTTCTTAATCCCTGCTTAAATGTAAATAAACCTCTTAGGGTCATCAATCGCTTAGATTGATCATCCACTCTTGCGGTATATCGTTTGAAAACATCAAATCGCTTTGCTCTAGTTGCATGCTGGAGCGTAAAAACTGTTTCTGGATCAAATAGATGTGGCTCGCCTTCACGGCGCCATTGATACTCTCCGCCAATTTGCAATCTCTTGGAACCAGGAATCTCACCGCCAGGTGGATAAGCAATGTGGTGTCTTTTAATTGTTTCAGCGGCGATGGTTTCAATTCCAACTCCACCTAATCTTGATGTTGCTCCAACAAAATACTCATCAACAATCTCTTTGGATAATCCAATCGCTTCAAAAATTTGAGCACCTGTGTACGAGGCGATAGTTGATACACCCATCTTTGACATCACCTTTAGAACACCTTTACCTAAAGATTTGATTAGATTTCTTACCGCTTTTTCTGGAGTGATTCCTGTTATCACGCCTTGTCTTACAAGATCCTCAGCACTTTCCATCGCTAAGTAAGGATTGACTGCTGCTGCTCCAAAACCAATTAAAAGTGCTACATGGTGCACCTCTCTTACTTCGCCACTTTCAACTACTAATCCAACTTTTGTTCTGGTTTTTTCTCGGATCAAATGATGATGAATTGCGGAGGTCAAAAGTAGTGATGGAATTGGAGCATTCTCTGCATCTCCATCCCGATCTGAGAGCACAATAATTCGAGCTCCATCTTCAATCGCTTTTGATACTTCTTTTCGAATTTCTTCAATTCGCGCTACTAACGCCTTGCCACCTCCTGCTATGGGGAATAAACCCTTCACAACATAAGCTGCAAGCCCTGGTTGATCACCATCAGCATTTACATGAATTATTTTTGCAAGCTCATCATTATCAATAACTGGAAATTGGATGGAAATTTGCCGACAAGAGGCTGGGCCTGGATCCAACAGATTATGTTCTGGTCCGATTGAGCCACCTAGCGATGTAACCAATTCCTCTCTAATTGCATCAAGAGGTGGATTTGTTACCTGAGCAAACAATTGAGCAAAGTAATCAAAAAGTAATCGAGGTTTGTCAGAAAGTGCAGCTATTGGAGTATCTGTTCCCATTGAACCAAGTGGCTCGGCACCATTTCGAGCCATTGGCGTAATAATTATGCGTAATTCCTCCTCGGTATAACCAAATGCTCGCTGTCTGCGCACAACTGAAGAGTGCGGATAAACAATATGCTCACGAGTCGGTAGATCACTTAGTCGTACTAAACCGCCATGCAACCAATCGCCATATGGAGCCGAGGCTGCCAATTTACTTTTTATCTCATCATCTTCAATTATTCGACCAGCATCTATGTCTACTAAGAACATCCTTCCGGGTTGTAATCTACCTTTACGAATAATGTTCTCGGGTGGAAAATCCAACACTCCAACTTCGCTTGATAAAACAACAAGCCCATCACTAGTGACCCAAAATCTTGATGGGCGCAATCCATTCCGATCCAATACCGCACCAACTTGTTTTCCATCAGTGAACGTCACACAGGCTGGTCCATCCCAGGGTTCCATTAATGCTGAGTGGAATGCATAAAAATTCTTTAACTCCTGTGGCATGGTTGCATGATTTTCCCAAGCTTCTGGAATCATCATTAATATTGAATGTGGCAGTGAACGGCCTCCGAGGTATAGCAACTCCAAAACTTCATCAAAAGATGCCGAATCACTTCCTGAATTATTAACAATGGGGAGTAATCTCTTCAGATCGCCAGGAATTAAATTACTTTCAAGTAGAGATTCTCTTGCACTCATCCAATTTCTATTTCCCTTAACAGTATTAATTTCGCCATTGTGTGCAATGTATCGATAAGGGTGAGCTAATGGCCAAGATGGAAATGTATTTGTTGAAAATCTTGAGTGCACCAGAGCAAGTGAAGACTCCACGAGTGGATCCGACAGATCTGGAAAAAATTCCTCAAGTTGACCCGTGGTTAACATACCCTTATAAACAATAGTGCGCGAAGATAAAGACGGAATATAAATATTATATTTATTTTCGATTCGCTTGCGTAAACAGTAAACCATTCTTTCTAGTATTAAATCTGATTCATTTGAATTTCCACTTATAAATACTTGTTTAAATTGCGGCATTACCGATAACGCAGTTTTACCTAAAGACTTTGAGTTGGTTGGCAAATCTCGCCAACCAAGCACAGACAATCCTTCTTCAGATGCAATTTGCTTGAAATGATTTTTATAATCTTTTTCGTCAGAACTAATGAATAATATACCGGTTGCATACTCTGAAATTGGTGGCAACTTGAAATCAACTACTGATCTATAGAACTTGTCTGGGATCTGAATCAATATGCCAGCACCATCGCCACTATCTGGTTCGGCACCAGATGCTCCACGGTGTTCTAGATTTCGCAAAGCTGTTAGAGCCTTCGAAACTATCTCATGACTTGGTAATTTATTTAAGGTCGCAACCATAGCCACACCGCAAGCATCATGTTCATTTGTGGGGTCGTATAACCCACTAGCTTTTGGGACGGTTGAAAAAAGTGTTTTACTCTTCAATTAAATGGCCGATCCTGCTGAAGAGTCAGGACATCTATGGCCTAACTTCTAGTTGCTTTGCCAAGTGTAGCAGGAGTACTAAATTCCAGTTAGCCCTACCAACCAACCAATACCGGCAGTAATAGCAAGCCCCAATGCACCCCCGGCAAATATGCGCATCACTGTTTTGATAATTGGTGAGGATGCGACTCTGGAACTAATTACGCCAGCAGTTATAAGCCCAAGCGCAGTAAAAGTTAGAATAAAAAAAACTTCATGATCCTTTGAAATTAGCGCACCAAGTAATGGCACAACTCCCCCGGCAGAAAAAGCGATCGCTGATGCAACTCCTGCCTGAAGTGGCCTAGCTTTTGTATGATCGAAATGCCCTAACTCATCTCTAAGGTGCGCTTCAAGCGCATCATGCTCATGTAATGCACTTGCTACTTGAGAAGCCAATTCTTTAGTTAAACCACGATCCATATAAATATGAGTTAACTCCAATAATTCTCCCTTTGGATCTTCCTGTAATTGGCTAATCTCGATATCACGATCTGTTTTCTCGATATCGCTTTGAGACTTTACAGAAACATACTCACCTACCGCCATAGACATCGCACCGGCAGCAATTCCAGCCAGTCCTGCAGTTACTAATAGTTCACCTTTACTAGCTGCAGCAAAGCCAATCATTAAACTTGAGGTAGAAACCAATCCATCATTTGAACCAAGTACTGCAGCCCGTAGCCAACCAGTCCGATGGGTACGATGCTCTAAATTACGCTTTTGAACCTCTTCTAAACCCATGAGTCAATATTAACTTGAAACATTATGATTTGTCGGCTTTTTCCTCGCTCTAGTCAAAATTAAATATATTGTTGATGAAATTATTGCGGTTATGCTGACCCAGATATTTAATCGAAGCCCCAAGATCAAATTTGCCTCATCAATCCTCAATGATTCAATCCAAAGCCGGCCCATTGAGTATCCAAATATGTACATAACAAAGATATCTCCAGATTTAGAAGGGATTTTTCTCAAATAACCTGGAAGCTTAATTAGGAGAATCGCTATGAATAAACACCAGAGTAATTCATATAAAAAAGTGGGGTGAAATGTTAAAAACTGCTCATATCCAACTGGTCTTTTTGATGGTTTAATTTCTAATCCCCATACAAGATTGGTTGGTTTGCCAAATAACTCCTGATTAAACCAATTACCAATTCGACCGATTGCTTGTGCTAGCAGAACGCCTGGGGCCAATGCATCGAGAAAAGTAGAAAAATTGAGCGTTGTTTTATTTTTTCTAAAATATATAAATGCACCGAAGGCGCCCAGTGAAATAGCACCCCAGATGCCTAATCCACCTTTCCAAATTCGCAAGGCATCGAGTGGATTACCATTTGCACCAAAATATAATTGTGGTGATGTAATAACGTGATAGATCCGGCCGCCAATAATTCCAAATGGAACAGCCCAAATCGCAGCATCAGATACCTCATCAGGATTGCCACCCAATAATTTATATCGCTTTCGGCCTACATAAATGGCGACAGTTATCCCTAAAATAATACTTAAGGCATAAAAATGTATCGTAAACGGGCCAAGATTGAGAGTTGATATAGCTGGACTGGGAATCAACTAAAACTCAGTTTCTTAATTAAAAACTACTTTATTCCGGCAGCCTCTAATGCCGCTCTGAATTTAGCTGGATCTCCGTATTCAGTATTTCGATCAAGTGGTTTTCCATTTATAAGAATTGTAGGTGTGCTATTAACATTTCGTTTTCCAGATTCAACTGTTATGTTACGAGTCCACTTAACATACTTACCATCATTGACACATTGTTTAAATTTCTCTGAGGTAATTCCTACTGAATTACCTAAAGCAATTAAAGTCTCATTACCCCATTTTCCAGTGTTCTCACCTGCTGGCTGATTCTGAAATAAAGCCAGATTCATATCAACAAATCGGTTTTCATCGGCTGAACATGCAGCTGCATTAGCAGCCAAAATCGATTCCGGACCAATAAATGTCATCGGATGAAAGACGACCTTTGCTTTATTTTGCGCGATTACCTCGTTGAGGTATCCACCATTCATTAACTCAAAAGCCCGACATGCTGGACATTGATAATCTACATACACATCAATTTTAGGAGTGGCGGTTGGATTCAAGACAATTCCATAACCATCAGTTGGTGATACAGCTGCAGGAATTTCAAAGTTTGAACTGGCGCGATTGCTTATTATAGAAAAAACGACACCAACCGTAACAATAAAGCCCACCATTATGATTACGAGATTTCTTGTTCCCTTATCACCACTATTGCTCGTTGCCATAATTGTTCTCCTAATTTATCCCAAGTCTATTATTTATCTAGTGCAAATCTACCCTTAGGGTAGAAATATAAGAAAACGCCAAGCCCTAGTAAGCCGATATCCCTAATAATCTCAGATAAATACTTTGTATCCTCCGGATCAATACTTCCACCGCCTCCAAAGCAGCCACAATCGATACTTAGCCCACGCGCCCAAGCCTGCGCAATTGCAATAATAAAGGCCAACATGATTAACGCTCCGAGAAGACCATTAATCTTAACTAACGCACCCACTACTAAAAGTGAGCCAATCCCGATTTCAATCCATGGAAGTACATAGCCAAATAGATTTGCTAACCAGATCGGAAGCATTTCATAAGCCCGCACCGCCATTGCTGATTTCTGGAGATTTCCAACTTTAAGTGCGCCTGCAACAATCAATACTCCACCCAAAATTAACCTTGCGAGTAATGTTAGCCAAGGTTGAACTAACACAAATTTATCTCGCACTTCTAACTCCTTCTGATAAGGATTTAGCAAGCTGCTTAATCCTTTTTAGACCTTTTCTACCTGCACCAAATTCTTGCACAATTTTGATAAAAGCAGAGCCAACTATTACGCCATCTGCAAAAGTTGCAACTTCTCGCGCCTGCTCTTTAGTTGAGACACCTAATCCTACTGCAATTGGTTTATCTGAAACTCTTCTAATCCGCTCAACGAGTTGCTTAGCATTTGCTGAGACTGCAGAACGTGCCCCAGTTACTCCCATCAAACTTGCAGCATATATAAAGCCAGAGCACTCACTTGTTACTTTTATTAACCGAGCTTCTCCACTACTAGGTGCAACCACATAAATTCTATTAATTGAGTTTCTGGCTGCCTCTGATCGCCAAACATTTGACTCTTCAAAAGTTAAATCGGGCGTGATTACCCCAGACCCACCTTTTTTAGCAATTTCAGATGCAAACTTACTAACACCGTATTTTTCGATAGGACTCCAATAGCTCATCACCACTGACGGTATTCCAAGCTCCACACTCATTTGAAGTAATTCAAAAACCTCATCTACTCCTGCACCATTGTTGATTGCCTCTTCTGAGGCTGATTGGATTACTGGTCCATCCATTACTGGATCTGAATAAGGGTAACCAATTTCAATTGCATCAATTCCACCATCAATCATGGCCTTGATTATTTTTTTTGCTTTTTTCTGGGTTGGAAATCCTGCTGGAATATAACCAAGCAATACTGCTTGGTTATTTTTTCTTGATTGATGAAAAAGATCTTCTAAAGCCGTGGGCATTAAAGCGGAAGTCCAAAGTAATCTGCAGCAGTCTGTACATCTTTATCACCTCTACCGGAGAGATTGATTAGGAGCGTTGAATTCTCACCTAGCTCATTTCCAATCTCTAATGCTCCAGCTAATGCATGAGCCGTTTCAATTGCAGGAATAATTCCCTCAGATTTGCACAAAAGTGAAAAGGCATACATTGCTTGGTCATCTGTAATAGGTCGGTATTCGGCACGACCAAGATCATTTAAGTAGGCATGTTCTGGACCTACCCCCGGATAATCTAAACCTGCAGAAATTGAATGTGATTCGACTGTTTGACCATTTTTATCCTGTAGCACATATGATCTTGTCCCATGCAAAACGCCAGGCGATCCGCCGGATATCGTTGCTGCATGAAATCCAGTGTTAATACCTTTTCCACCCGCTTCAAGTCCAATTAATCTGACTGATGTGTCATCAATAAATGGGTGAAAAATTCCTATTGCATTAGAACCACCACCTACACATGCCAACACTGCATCTGGAAGTTTTCCAGTCAACTCCAAAACCTGTTGACGAGCTTCAACACCAATAATTCTTTGGAAATCCCTAACAATAGTTGGGAAAGGGTGAGGTCCAGCAACTGTTCCTAACAAATAATGTGTGCTTTCAACATTAGTTACCCAATCGCGCATTGCCTCGTTTATAGCGTCCTTTAACGTTTTTGATCCTTGAGTAACTGGAACTACCTCTGCACCTAGAAGTTTCATACGTGCAACATTTAATGCCTGCCTCTTTGTGTCAGCCTCACCCATATACACAACGCATTCCAAACCAAAGAGTGCAGCAGCAGTCGCCGAAGCGACACCATGTTGGCCAGCACCCGTTTCTGCAATAATCCTTTTTTTACCCATACGCTTAGTTAAAAGTGCTTG
>RHBS01000030.1 GCA_010030895.1 Actinomycetota bacterium
TTAGAAATAACTTTTATTTGGCCCACTACTCCGTTAGCCAATGTTCCTGTGCCTGCTGTAGAGCTAGGACTTGGGTTATATATACTGTAAGTTGTTCCTAAATTCACCGTTGATGAGCTAGCAGTAATTGTTTCGCCACTTGAATTAAATGGTCTCAATAATGAATTATTTTCGCTTAGTGTAATGCTTGTACCGCCGCTAGTTGTCAAATAACTAAAACTATACACCCCGGGAGTTGGCGCGGTAAAAACTCGAGTGCTAGGGTCATATCCAGTAATTCCATTTGCATTAGTTGCAATCTTAGGTTTGATTGGTGGGGCAATTCTTGACCTTTACTCATCTGGGTTAACCCTAGTTTCAATCGGGGTGCCAGTTAAGCGACATGTGGCAGCCTCAATAGATGGCATCATTATGACAATCGGTACGATCTACTTAGTTTGGTTTGCAAGTGATTTTTTTGTTCCATTTCAGGGTTTCTTAATTACCTTAGGTGTTCCTGTTGCAGTCTGGTCAGCAATATTTGTAGCTGATGTATTAATGCGTAAAGGTTACGCTGAAGCTGAATTATTTGATGTTAAAGGTAGATATGGAAGTTGGAATTTTAAATCAATAGGCATCATGTGTTTTGGCGCAATTATTGGCTGGGGCTTTGTAACAAACTCCTCTGCCGGATGGCTTGCATGGCAAGGTTACTTACTTGGACCATTAGGTGGACGTGAAGGAAGTTGGGCTTATGCAAATTTAGGTGTGTTATTTGCACTAATAATTGGATTTGTTGGACATATTGTGTTGTCCAAGAATCAGATCAAAAAAGATGGTTTTTAGTTTTTCCAAGAGGTAAATAGTGGTCTGCCTTCAGCGTAGCCGGCAGCAGATTGAATTCCTATTACCGCTTTTTCATTAAATTCAATTAAATTAGCTGCTCCACTATAGGTACATGAAGATCTTAATCCAGCAATAATTTCATCAATTAAATCCTCAACACCAGGACGAGTTGGATTTATATACATACGAGATGAGGAAATTCCCTCTTCAAATAAAGATTTACGAGCTCGATCAAATGCATCTTCACTTGCAGTTCTAGCAGCAACTGCTCGTGCAGAGGCCATACCAAATGATTCTTTATATAACCTTCCATCAGAATCTTTTCGCAAATCACTTGGAGATTCATATGTACCAGCAAACCAAGAGCCGATCATTACCTGTGATGCGCCAGCTGCTAATGCAAGGGCAACATCTCGTGGATGGCGAACACCGCCATCTGCCCAAATTGTTTTGCCGTATTTTTTAGCCTCAGCTGCACACTCTAGAACAGCTGAAAATTGTGGCCGGCCTACACCTGTTTGCATTCGAGTAGTGCACATTGCACCGGGCCCGACGCCAACTTTAACAATATCTGCACCAGCTTCAATTAACTCTTTAGTACCAGAGGCAGTGACGACATTGCCAGCAACAATTGGAACCTTTGGATTAAGTGCTCTAATTGTCTTAAGTGCCTCAATCATTTTCTTTTGATGTCCATGAGCTGTGTCTACAACTAAGACATCTGCCCCAGCTGCTAATAATTGCTTGGCTTTTGCTGCTACATCACCATTAATTCCAACCGCTGCAGCAACCTTTAACTTGCCATTTGAATCTAGAGCGGGCTGATACATTGTTGCTCGCAATGCGCCAGTTCTAGTGATTATTCCTACTAATTTTCCAGATTTATTTATAACCGGGGCTAACTTACGTCGTTGTTGAGTTAAAAACTCAAAGGCTTCCTTAGGGGTAACATCATCAGTTAAAGTTACTAAATCCTTAGACATAATTTTATTTAATTGGGTAAATCTATCAACATTTTCACAATCAGCCTCAGTCACTATTCCGATAGGTGAATTATTTTCAACCACAATTAATGCTCCATGAGCTCTCTTTGTAATTAAATCAATCGCATCGGCAACTGTTTCACTTGGGTTTAGGGTTACAGGGGTGTCAAAAATTATGTGTCTAGATTTAACCCAAGAGATTACATCTGAAACTATTTCAAAAGGAATATCTTGTGGAATCACTGCCATCCCACCTCGTCTGGCAACAGTCTCTGCCATTCGACGACCACTTATCGCAGTCATGTTTGCAACAACTAATGGGATTGTAGTTCCGGTGTTATCGGTAGCACCTAAATCAACATCCATACGACTTGATAATTGAGAATAGGAAGGGACCATAAAAACATCGTCGTAGGTCAGATCGTGACTTGGGGTATTTATGAAACGCACGTGGGGAAATTATACTCGCTAAATGCACACCTCAAACACCGTTAATTACCTAGCCGCCTTGCGTAGTAAGCCGGTTATAAGCGTGCATATTGTTTGCTTAGGCAATATTTGTCGCTCTCCAATCGCCAATGCAGTCCTACTCGGCTTAACTAAGGATTTAACCGCACCGAAGGTTTTAGTAGATAGTTCAGGTACTGGTAGCTGGCATGTTGGTCAAGCAGCAGCGCTAAATTCGCAATTAGCTTGGCAAGTAGCTGGGTATGAGTACAACCATCTTGCTAAACAATTTTCCTTTGAACACTTTACTAACCATGATTTGATTTTAGCTATGGATTTAAATAATCGAAGTGAGATATTAAAGTTAGCCAAGAGCAGTAGCGATAAAGAGAAGGTCTTTATGTTTACCTCTTTTGATCCTACTAAAAGCCATATTGACCCTGATGGAAAAGATGGGTTTAAGCTTTCAGTTCCCGACCCATATGGTGGACCACTTTCTGAGTTTGAATCTGTGCTTAAAGTAATCGAGGCGGCGGCAAGTGGCTTTGTGGCATGGGTGCGTTCCTAAGTATTTCCCACCCTACCTACAGGTTAAACTGCTAAGGTTATTAGACAGCTTCCCAGTTATATCGAAAGGTGAAACTTGTCAGATCACTCAGAGGGTGAAGATAACTCAGAAGAGATTATTACTGAAGAGATGCTTTGGGAAAAAATTCCTGAAGTGCAGGGCTTAGATCGAGCAAATACTTATTATGAATTAAGCGCACGTATTTATGCACGTGGTCAATATGATGAAGCATTAGCACTGGCAGAAACAGCACGTGATATTTATGCAGATTTGGGGGCGATTGCGCCAGCAGAGGGATTGGCTCAGGCCTACTCTGCAATTGGGTATAACTTAAACCAATTAAAGCGAATGAATGAAGCCGCAACAGCAATGAGTAAGGCTGTGGAGTTATTAAGAGAAACTAAATCACCAATGGCAATCGAACTTGCCTGCACATTAGGTGAGTGGTGGTATGGATCAAAAGAGTATGAAAAAACTATAGAGTGCATGAATCAATGTGTTCAGGAGCATTTAGTTGATGGTAATGATTCTGGTGCCGCTAATGATTTACATTTAATTGGCTGTGCTTATCGGGAGAGTAAGAATTACGGCAAGGCGTTGGAGGCTTTTAAAGAGTCACGGGCATTATTTAAGAAGTTAAAAGAGGTTATAAATGTGGCAAGGTGTGATCAAAAAATTGCACACTGCTTAACAGAGTTAGGTGATGCTGAGGGTGCCTTATTAGCTGCTCAAAAATCCTTAGATGTCTTTGTTACAGCTCATGATCACCGGCGCGAAACTTATTCATCATTTGAGTTAGGAAAAGCTCAACTAGCTGCTGGTTATTATGAAGAGGCTTTGATGACACTAGAAAATGTTTTAGAGAGTGTCACTGAATCAGAGTTTAAGGATTTTGAGTTTATTATCGATATTGAGCGGAAGATTGCTCTGACCTTAAATAAGTTAGAGCGGGTAGATGAGGCAAATGAGATTATCCGCAGGTTAGATGCAGTAACTGAGGTAATTGACGAGGCTTAGGCTTTTGGGTGGTTTATTGGATTTAGGTGTTGCATTGCCCAGGCATACATAGCAATTGCACCTGCAGCAGAGGCATTCATTGATCTCGTTGATCCATATTGGGAAATTGCCAGCACCACCGAGCAAATATTTACCGCCTCTTCACTCATACCAGCTCCCTCCTGACCAAATAACATCACACATTTTTTAGGTAAATCGGCGCTCTCAAGTGGCTTTGAAACCTCGAGATTATCAATTCCAATTATTGGAAGATTTTTGTCATCACACCAGGCTTTAAACTCTTCAACACTTGGATGATGATGGACTGTTAGATATCGATCAGTGACCATTGCCCCTCTTCGATTCCAGTCTCGCTTACCAACAATATGAACTGCTGAAACATTAAATGCATTTGCTGTTCTTACAATCGATCCAATATTTAGATCATGTTGCCAATTCTCAATTGCAATTTGTAGTTCATGTCGTTTAGTATCAAGATCTGCAACTATTGCTTCAACTTTCCAGTATCTATACTTATCTAAGACATTTCTGCGATCTCCATGCTCAAGTAAATCAGGATCAAAGTGATTATCAGTTGGCCATGGTTTAGAGTGTGGTCCTACACCAACTACCTGGTAGAACTCACCGGGGCCAACAGATGCTTGTGTCATAAGTAAACCTTAAGGGCTAAGGAGTGTTAATGAGAAAATCTTGGCTTCCTGCCTATTTGGCTCTTGGAACGGTATGGGGCTGTTCATTTATTTTCATTGAGTTAGGACTTGAGTTCTTGACGCCATTTGGCGTTACTTTTACTAGATGTGCTCTAGGTGCAATTACATTACTTATCATCTTAAAAATTAGAAAAGCAAAACTTCCTACTCAAAAGAGCACTTGGCGTAAATTATGGGTAGTTGCGATGTTATTAAATGTAGTTCCTGGAGTCTTATTTGCATTTGCCCAACAATATATAACATCTGTATTAGCGGGAATTATTAACGCTACTACACCACTTATGACCTTAGTATTTATTTTACTTTTATTTAGAGAAGAGAAGTTAAAGCCAGAGCAGATTATTGGCTTACTTGTTGGCGCATTAGGGGTAATGACTGTAGTTGGAGTTTGGAAAGAGTTGGGTGATAATCAACTAATTGGAGTAATTGCATTACTTCTTGCTGTCTCTTGTTATGGGGCCTCTTACCCATACTCAACCCGAAATGTTGTCCCGCTGGGACTTAGACCAGAGGCTTTAGCAACTGGACAGTTGATTATGGCAACTCTAACTTTATTGCCATTATTTATATTCAATGGCGTATTAGGAAATGCACCAAGAATTGAATCGGCTATTGCAATGCTGCTATTGGGAGTCTTTGGAAGTGGGTTTGCTTATATTTGGAATTTTTATATTACCGCCTCAGCAGGTAGTGCTATAGCTAGCACCGTAACCTACCTAACTCCTGTAGTAGCAGTTGTAATTGGCTGGCTTTACTTAGGTGAAGAGGTTTTTTGGCATGAAATTATTGGTGCATTAATTGTGATCACTGGAGCTTTAATATCTCAGGGAAGATTAAACAGATTGATAATTTTCAAGTGAGAAGATTTTTAGCGCTTTTATTTTCTTTTATCTTTTTAAGCATACATCCTGCTACTGCAGCTGAAGTTTTACCTCAACCCTTTTTTAATTACCTTGGTTCAAAGTATTTGGCTAATCCAGGTGTTATTTTAGTTGATCCAAGTAGTAATGAAGTTTTGTATCAAAGTGGAGCTGATAAACCGCGCACTCCAGCATCTGTTTTAAAATTATTTACAACTGCATCTATTGCACTAACACTAGATTCTAAAACAACTTTTCAAACTGCTATCTATAAGACTGATAAGAGAGGTGTCTTTGTGATCTGGGGTGAAAATGATCCATGGATAACTTCATCTGCTAAGGCTGCTAATGCTAATCAACGTGCTTATATGCCCAAATTGATTAAAGCGGCTTTTGCCTCAGATAAAAAATTAAAGAAAATTAAATTGATATATAAAGGGGTGAATAACTCTGACATTCGAGATGCAAAAAAGGCGTTAAAACGAAGAGCCTCAGTGACATATCAGAGAATTGGAAAAGATGTAGCGGTAGAAGAGATAGTTCAAGAGCAATTAGCAGTTATTACATCGCCACCACTTAATAAGATGATTAGATTTGCTTTGCTATATAGCGATAATGTTTTGTCACAAAGACTCGCCATGTTAGCCACTGGCAGAAATGGCTACCCGCTTACTGAAGAGGGTTTAAATAATATGATTATTGATAAAATTTCCACTCTTGGCATAGATGTAACTGGTATGAATTTTATAGATGGATCTGGTTTAAGTCGTAAAAATAAGGTTACTGCACTAACTATTTCGCAGCTATTGTTAAAAGTAAAAACAGATCCACGACTTAAATCAATCTATGATCATCTTCCAGTAAGTGGAGAAACTGGAACATTAATTAGTAGGTATCGTGAAACTGCACCGCAAGCTGTTGGATTAGTGAAGGCAAAAACCGGTTCAATTCGAGGCGTAGTTTCATTAGCTGGTTTTGCAACTTCAGGTGAAAAGGAATATGTGTTTGTAGTTTTAGCAGATGAAGTTGGAAGAACTAGGGCTGCACAGAATTCTGCTCGAAAAGCAATTGACCGAATGTTAGGAACAATTACAAAGCCACCTGTGATCGGTATAACACCACCTGTACCTGAAAGTACGCCGTTTACAACAACTCAGTAAATATTTAATTACTTTACAAGGGTAGAGTTAAGGGTAATGAAAAACTATATTTTATTGATGAAGTTAAGAGTTGTAGAGCTCTTACTTGTTACAACAGTTCCGGCATTATTTTTAGCTTCTAACGGCATTCCTAGTGTTTCTGTCACCTTTTGGTCACTGCTAGGTGGAACATTGGCGGCTGGTGGAGCGAATGCTTTTAATATGGTGATTGAATCCAAATCAGATCAATTGATGAAGCGAACTGCAAACAGACCAATAGCAACCGGTCAAATTTCAAAAAATAGTGGCCTAATATTTGCTCTCTTTATTTCAATATTATCTTTACTTACTTTTTATTTTTTCACTACTAAATTAGCTACAGTTTTAACTGCAATCGCAATTATTTTTTACGTTATTGGCTATACATTAACTTTAAAAACACGAACATCACAAAATATTGTTTGGGGTGGAATTGCAGGCTGCATGCCAGTTTTAATCGGCCAGGCTGCAGTAACAAATGATCTAACACTTACCTCTTGGCTATTTTTCTTACTTATATTTTTCTGGACTCCACCACATTTTTGGGCTTTGGCAGTTAAGTACAAAGATGATTACAGTGCAGCTTCAATTCCCATGTTGCCAGTGGTTGCACCTATGAAATCAGTTATAAAGCAAATGTGGTTGCACTCAACATTAATGGCGGTTATCTCTGTGCTTGTAATCACTTCCGCCAAGTTACCCCTTTGGACTCTTGTATTTTCATTACTGTTAATTGTTGGATGGAAGTTGCAGTTAATTAAACTAACTAAAGAGCCAAATGAGGTGAATGCTGGGAAATTATTCCAAGCATCAATAATTTTTCTCAGTATTTACTCATTTTTGTTGGTAATAGGAGTATTGCTTAAGTAGTTTTTTGACTCTTTGATGAGATAATTTTTCTCATGTCCTCCCCTCTTGCAATTGATGTTGCCGATTTATCAAAAAAATATGGTGACCGAATGGCGCTGTCGCATGCCAATTTCGAAGTTCCGATGGGGAGTATTTGTGGCTTTGTGGGGCCAAATGGATCTGGCAAAACCACAACGATCCGGATGCTACTTGGATTAATTACACCATCAACAGGTAGCGGGCACGTGCTGGGTGAGTCAATTACTCAACCAGAAAAATATTTACCTCGAGTTGGAGCCATGATTGAAGGGCCAGCTTTTTATCCAGCATTAACTGGGAAACAAAATCTTGCAGTCTTAGCAAAATTAGGGGGCCTAGCTACAGATTCAATTCAAAAATTATTGGAATTAGTCGACCTTGGTGATCGTGGTGATTCAAAATTTAAGACCTACTCACTTGGCATGAAACAGAGGTTAGGAATTGCAGCTGCACTTCTACCAAATCCTAAATTATTGGTTTTGGATGAGCCGACTAATGGGTTAGATCCAGCCGGAATTCATGAAATTAGAACATTACTTAGAAAGCTGGCAGATAGCGGTACAACTGTTTTTGTATCTTCACATTTACTATCTGAAATTGAAATGATCAGTGATTATCTAGTTATGTTAAGGCAAGGAAAGGTTATTTTTTCTGGTAAAACCATTGACTTACTAGCAGCACAAAAGCCAGTAATTATTGCAAAGCCAGAAAATAGTAAAGATTTAAAAAAACTTTTTGAGATTGCAAATAATTTAGGGAAAAAAGCAGAGATTAAAGATGACATTGTTGAGGTCATCGGCGACAGCGATTTTTCAGCTAAGCTTAATAAATCAGCATTTGAGGCTGGAATTACTCTTACATCTTTAACGCCAATTCGCCCGACACTTGAAGATACATTTTTTGAAATGACTGGTGATTGATGATCAATGTAATCAGAGCTGAACTTACAAAACTACGTAGACCATCACTTTCAATTTCAACTGTAGTTGCAGTCACATTTGTAACAGGCTTAGTTACCTCCTTACTATTTTTACTTGTGGATTCACCTGAAGGTAATGGTGAGCGCGGAACTAGGATATCTCGTGAAGTACTTGAACTTTCCTCAGGAATTTCAATCAGTTTTAAAAATTCTGCAGGACTTTTAGGAATAGTTGCACTTTGTATTTTTGCCGCTCAGACTGCTCAGGAGTACACATACGGCACATTACGAAATTTACTGGTCCGCCAACCTTCTCGAATGAAGATCCTGGTTGGAAAACTGATTGCTATGAAGATGTTTGCAGTTGTAATGGTGAGTATTTCGGCACTTTTAGCTTTATCACTTTCTTACATATTTGCTGGCGTAATGGATGTTTCAACAGCGGCTTGGTCAACACCAGATGCTAGATCTGCAGTATTACGCGGATTTGTTAATGTCTTGATAGCCACTATTGGATTTGGAATTTTTGGCATGATTTTAGGCTTACTCTTTAGATCACCAATAACAGCAATCTCAATTGGCGTAATCTGGAACCTAATCATTGAAGGTCTGTTATCAGTTTTTATATCAAACTTAAGTAAGTACTTTCCGGGTCAACTTTTGTCGGTAGTAGCAGATGGTGGCACCGAAAAAATTTCTTATAAGTACGCACTCCTTACCTCCTATTCCTTTTTATTGGCAGGGTTATTAATTGTTGCGGTACTTTTTAAAAAGAGAGATGTAGCAAACTAATGAATAGAAAAATATTTGCCATAGCGCTTGTATTTAGTTTGTTACCAAGTACAGCAATTGCAGCGACACCTAAACCAACTCAGGCGCAAATTGATGCGGCTAAGAAGATTGAGGCAGAGAAAAAGGCAGCTGCAGATGCTGCAGCGAAAAAGCTAAATAGTGCAAAGAAAACTTTAAGACAGTTGACTGACATTGCAAATAAAAAGCGCAGACTTTATATAGAGGCTCAAAATGAATTGAAAGCTAAAACTAAAAAAGCTGAATTAGCTATGAAACACTTACAAGCAGCGCAGGAATCTGTAAGCGCTGGTAAGCGAACTATCGGAAAGCTTGCCGTTAATGCTTATGTAATGGGAGGCGGATTTACAGATTTAGATTCAATACTTCACGCCGATGGGCCTCAAGATTTAGCAGATCGACTAAATGCCTTAGATGCCTTAGGAGATAACAACTCTAAGGCACTCGACAGATTTAAATCAGCTGAGATTGTGGCATCTGCTGCTCAAAAAGAGGCTGATCTTGCAAAGCAAGCTCAAGCAACTGCCACAGTAAAGGTAGCCGCTGCTAAGAAGGAAGCAGATGAGGCTGCAGCACTTCAAAAAGAAGAGGTCGATAAATTACAAGCTGTTCAAGATAAGTTAGCAAAAGAGTTGGCCGTCGCACAGAAGAAGAGATTGACCCTAGAACAACAACGACAAATAGCACTTTTAGAAGAAACTAATGCAGGAATTGCAGAATTAACCCCAGATCAATCCAAGATTTGGCCAGATATTGGTTTTACTGGAAGAAGTAGCACAAGATCAAATGAGGTTATGCGTGCACAAGCAGTTGAGTATGCGAAGAAACAAGTTTTAGCAAAGAAACCTTATGTATGGGGAGATGAAGGACCAAATGCATTTGATTGTTCTGGTTTAGTTTATGCAGCTTATAGATCTGCTGGATTGGGTTGGCCAAATTGGGATCGGCTTAACTCCTCCCTTTACTGGGTGGCTACTAAGCGGGTGCCTTTAAGCCAAATGGTTCCCGGCGATTTACTCTTTTACTCATATAAGGGAACTGTAAGCACTATCCACCATATAAGTATTTATGCTGGCGATGGCATGATGTGGGAAGCTCACTCAAAAAAGGGTGGCTTGCTCTATTCAAGTATTTACAATGTTAAAGGTTTAATGCCATACGCAGGCCGGGTCTAATCTAGGAGATGTGAATACCTCCGAATCAGTCGCGCTTTGGCAAATCCGCAAAGCTATTAAGCCTTGGCTAGAAAATGATTCGCAACCAATTTTATTTGGTTGTTCGGGTGGAACAGATTCAATGGCACTGGCACTTGCTCTATATCTTGAAACAGAAAATAAAAATGTAATTCCAGTTGTTGTCGATCATGGATTACAATCAGAATCTGCGCAAATAACTCTTAGAACAATTGAACAATTGAAAAAAATTGGTTTCAACCAAATAGAATCTGCAAAAGCTCAAGTAGTAATTACAGATGGACTTGAGGCTTCAGCAAGAAGAGCTAGATATCAGATTTTTAATCAACTAATTGATGCCTATAATGCTAAATATTTTTTATTAGCCCATACTTTAAATGATCAAGCCGAGAATGTTTTACTTGGATTGGCTAGGGGTTCAGGAAGTAGATCATTATCTGGAATGGCAGTTCAAAATAATAAGTTTATTAGACCGTTGTTGAAGATTACTCGCTCAGTAACGAAAGCGGCATGTATTGAAGGTGGTATTGAGATTTGGCATGATCCGCATAATGATGATGAGAGATTTACTAGGGTGCGAGTAAGAAAAAATGTCCTACCTGTTATCGAAAATAATTTAGGACCAAAAATTGCTGAAGCACTTGCCAGAAGCTCTGACTTATTGCGGGATGATGCAGATGCATTGGATGGATTTGCCTATGAATTTTTTAATCAAGTTGATAAATTGAATTTAGAGGTTAGTGACCTAGAAAAACTGCCAAAGGCAATTAGGACTAGGGTTCTACGACTTGCAATTTATAATGCCGGTGCACCAATTGGATCTTTGAGTGCTGATCACATAAGTAGTGTTGAAAGCCTGATTTCTCAGTGGCACGGACAAAAAGAGGTCGCGCTCCCTGGGAATGTGAAGGTTTTAAGAAATTCAGGCAGAATTATCCTCTCAAACCAATAAAGGAGAATCGTGGATCTATCAGCCCTTGGTAATGACATCGAAAGAGTGATTGCCAGCGAGGAGCAAATTCAAAATCGTTTAAAAGAAATGGCTGAACAAGTAAAAAAGGATTATGAGGGAAGAGACTTAGTTTTAGTAGGAGTTTTAAAGGGTGCCATAATGGCAATGGCAGATTTTTCACGTTACTTGCAACGACATGTTGATATGGATTGGATGGCGGTTTCATCATACGGTGCAGGCACAAAATCCAGCGGAGTTGTTAAAATACTTAAAGATTTAGATGGCGATATTTTAGGTCGCGAAGTTCTAATAATAGAAGACATATTAGATACTGGATTAACACTTTCTTGGTTAACTGAAAATTTATTATCACGAGGTGCTAAGTCAGTTTCGATATTGACTGTATTACGTAAGCCAGAAGCAGCTAAGGTAAAAGTAGAGGCAAAGTATGTGGGCTTTGATATTCCAAGTGAGTTTGTTGTGGGTTATGGCTTAGATTTCAATCAGAAGTATCGAAATTTGCCGTTTATTGGCGTTCTTGCGAAACACCTTTATTCTTAAGCCCCTATAACAGTATTAAGAAAGAGAAGTAATCGGTGGCGCAAAAAAAGAAATTTAAACCTTCTGGCCTTAAAGGATTTAGGCCTGGTAAAAAATCGGTAAAGCCATCTCCACAAATGGCAAGGCGAATACTTCGTGGTCCGCTTTTTTGGATTATCGCTGCCTTAATTGCTGTAAGTATTTTTGGACAAATTTCAACAACTGGAAAAGAATTTAAAAAGGTTCAAACATCAGTAATTCTTAATGAGATTTCTCAAAATAATGTTAAATCAGCAACTGTAATTGATCGCGAACAAAAGGTCAGAGTTGTTCTTAAAGATGGTGAGTTTGTAGATGGCGCTTCAAATCTTGAAGCTTCTTATGTGGTGGGTCAAGAGTCATTAATAGTTGAATTGCTAACTAGTAATCCGCCTACAACTAATTGGGATGTTGAAGTTCCAAAGCAATCATTTTTTGTTTCTCTAATACTTAGCATTTTACCGATTTTATTAATTATTTTTTTACTTTTGTTGTTTATGGGCGGCGGTCAGGGTGGCAG
>RHBS01000004.1 GCA_010030895.1 Actinomycetota bacterium
TATTCGCCGCAAGCAAGGAAAGACAGGTAAGAAATAATGGCTATCGGACAAAAAGTCGTTAAGGGTTCATTTACTAAGGCCCGTACCCGTCGTCACTTCCGTTTGCGCAAGCGCGTATCTGGAACTCCGCAACGTCCACGGTTAGTAGTTTCTCGCTCTGCTCGTCATCTATTTGTGCAGATCGTAGATGACACAACCTCAACCACTTTAGCCTCGGCATCTACTATGGAAAAAGATTTACGTACTTTTTCTGGCGATAAGACGGCAAAAGCTAAGCAGGTTGGCGAGTTAATCGCTAAGCGTGCAAAAGAAAAAGGTGTTTCTACCGTGGTATTTGATCGCGGTGGTAATAAGTACCATGGCCGAGTTGCAGCTGTTGCAACTAGTGCTCGTGCAAATGGATTGGAGTTCTAATGGCCGGTACAAATCCGACTGCAGGTAATCGCGAAGAGCGCCCTAAGGGTGGCAGAGAAAAGCGCGAACGCCGTGATGGTGAATTCCAAAAGGAAAAATCTCCATATACCGAGCGGGTAGTTTTCATTAACCGCGTAGCTAAAGTTGTTAAGGGTGGACGTCGATTCTCCTTCACAGCGCTAATAGTTGTTGGCGATGGAAAGGGAATGGTTGGCATTGGATATGGAAAAGCCAAAGAGGTTCCACAAGCTATTGCTAAAGCTGTAGAAGATGGAAAGAAAAATTTCTTCAAAGTTCCATTGTTAAATGGAACAATTCCTCATCCAGTTCAAGGTGAGAAGGCTGCGGGCATAATCTTGTTACGTCCAGCATCACCTGGTACTGGTGTGATTGCCGGTGGTCCAGTTCGTGCGGTTCTTGAGTGCGCTGGAATTACCGATGTGCTTACTAAATCTTTAGGCTCAGGTAATCCAATTAATATGGTGCATGCAACAGCTGCTGCATTAAGGATGTTGGAGAACCCAACTGCAATTGCTGCTCGTCGCGGTCGTCCACTTGAGGATGTGGCCCCAGCAGCACTTACTCGTTTAATTGCTGAACAAGTAAAGGTAGGTGCTTAATGCCAAGATTAAAAGTTACTCAAATTAGATCCAAGGTTGGAAATCCTCCGGATCAACGCAACACTCTTCGTTCACTTGGGTTAAAGCGAATTGGAGATGTTGTAGTTAAGGAAGATCGTCCTGAGATTCGGGGAATGGTATATGCCGTTCGTCATTTAATTGCAGTTGAGGAGGTTGAATAACAATGGTGCTAAAGGTTCATCATTTGCGTCCAGCCCCTGGTGCTAAGACCGCAAAAACTCGTAAGGGTCGCGGTGAGGCATCTAAGGGAAAGACCGCAGGTCGTGGCGGTAAGGGAACACGTGCTCGTAACGTGGTTCGCGCTGGATTTGAAGGCGGTCAATTGCCATTAGTTATGCGTCTGCCAAAACTTCGTGGATTTAAAAATCCAGAAAGAATTGAGTATCAGGCGGTAAACATCTCAACTATTAATTCACTTTATCCAAAGGGTGGTGAGGTAACTGTTGAGGATTTAGTTAAAAAAGGTGCTGCTCGCAAGGGTCATCCAGTGAAGGTGTTAGGAAATGGAGATATTTCTGTGAAGGTAACAGTTTTAGCTCACGCATTCTCTACCTCAGCTACTGAGAAGATTACAAGCGCCGGCGGATCTGCAAAGACACTTTAAGAATTAAGTTATAGAAGGAGAAGATCTTGTTATCAGCATTTGCTAAGGCGTTTAAAACACCTGATTTGCGTAAAAAGATCTTTTTTACTCTTTCTATTATGGCTTTATTTCGATTTGGATCAGTTATTCCTACCCCTGGAGTTTCCTATGTAAATGTTCAGGAGTGTTTAAAAACCGCTGAAACCGGTGGATTATTTGGATTGATTAATTTATTCAGCGGCGGAGCCTTACTACAACTTAGCATTTTTGCTCTTGGCATCATGCCTTACATCACAAGCTCAATTATTGTTCAACTATTAACTGTGGTTATCCCTCGCTTTGAGGCACTTAAGAAAGAGGGTCAATCTGGTACTGCAAAATTAACCCAGTACACACGCTATTTAACTATCGGCCTTGCAATTTTGCAATCAACTGGATTGATTGCAGTCGCTAGAATTCAAGGAAGAATTTTTGCAAACTGTTCACTACCAATTATTCCAGATACCTCATGGGTAAGAATTGTGACCATGATTGCTGTTATGACAGCTGGTACCTCAGTAATTATGTGGTTAGGTGAGTTAATTACTGACCGTGGAGTCGGTAATGGTATGTCAATCTTAATTTTCACCTCAATTGCTGCAAGTTTTCCAAGTCAACTTTGGTCAATTAAGTTACAAAAGGGCTGGTTTGCATTCCTATTCATTATGGCAGTTGGAGTTTTAATTGTGGCTGCAGTGGTATTTGTTGAGCAAGCACAACGAAGAATTCCAGTTCAATATGCAAAGCGCCAAGTTGGGCGCCAGCAATATGGTGGAACAAGTACCTATATTCCAATTAAAGTAAACCAATCTGGTGTTATTCCAGTTATCTTTGCCTCATCTTTGCTATATATCCCATCATTAATTGTTAATTTCAGTGGTTCACAAGCTGCATGGGCAACCTGGATTTCAAAGTATTTAGTCTTTGGTGATAATTACTTCTATATCTCTGTTTATGCGCTCTTAATTATTTTCTTTACCTACTTCTATGTTGCAATTACATTTAATCCAGATGAAGTTGCCGATAATATGAAGCAGTATGGTGGGTTTATTCCCGGAATAAGAGCGGGTAAGCCAACAAGTGATTACCTACAGTATGTATTATCTAGAATTACTGCGCCTGGTTCCTTATATCTTGCAATTGTGGCAATAATTCCATTTATCGCTTTGATTTTATTCCAAGCTTCACAAAACTTCCCATTTGGTGGCACATCAATATTAATTGTGGTTGGTGTTGGATTAGATACTGCAAAGCAGATCGAATCTCAGTTGCAACAACGCTCCTATGAGGGGTTCTTGCGCTAATGCGTCTAATCCTGGTTGGACCACCAGGTGCAGGTAAAGGAACACAAGCAGTTGCCTTAGCTGCACACTACAAAATCCCACACATTTCAACCGGGGATATTTTTCGCGCTAATTTAAAAAATGGAACCGAGTTAGGCAAGCAAGCCCAAAGTTACATGGATCGTGGTGAATTAGTTCCTGATTCAGTTACTAATGAGATGGTGAAGGATCGCTTAGGAAATAGTGATGTCGCCAATGGTTTTTTATTGGATGGTTTTCCTAGAAATACCAATCAAGCTGAGGTTTTAGATGCAATTTTATTAGAAAAGAAGATGCCACTTGATGCCGCCCTTGAGTTAGCAATAGATAACTCAGAGATTATTAGAAGATTATCTGGGCGAAGAACTTGTCGGAATTGTTCTGCAACATTTCATAAAGATTTTGAAAAGCCTAAGTTTGATGATATCTGCGATAAATGTAATGGACAGCTTTATCAGCGCGAGGATGACAAAGAAGAGGTAATTGCAAGACGGCTTGAAATATATTCGCAGCAAACTGCACCGATAATTTCCTACTACAAGAAAGCTGGAATATTAAAAAGTATCTCAGCAATCGGTGATGTATCTGAAATTACGCAAAAAGTTATCTCACTTTTAAAGTAGTAAAAATGGCAATTGAAATTAAAAATTTAGAGCAATTAAAATCCATGCGCAAAGCAGGGCTGGTGGTTGCAGAGACTTTGAAACTAATCAAAGAGCAAGCTCAAATTGGCATGACCACTTTAGATTTAAATGATTTAGCGATTACAAATCTGGCTAAACATGGTGCCACCTCATCTTTTTTAGGTTATCACGGATTTCCAGCTGTTATTTGTGCATCAGTCAATGAAGAGGTTGTCCATGGCATCCCAAATAAACGTAAGTTGACTTCAGGCGACCTTCTTTCAATAGATTTTGGTGCAATTATTGAGGGTTGGCATGGCGATGCTGCAATCTCCTTTGGATTAGGTGATGTTGATCCAGCTGATCAAAAATTAATGGATGTCTGTGAGGAATCTTTGTGGCGAGGTATCGCAGCAGGTAAAAAAGGCGCCAAGTTAACTGATATCTCCGCTGCAGTTGAAGGTTATATTAATTCACAGGGTAGGTACGGAATTTTAAGAGAGTATGGTGGTCATGGCATTGGAAGTGCAATGCATCAGGAGCCACACATTTTAAATTTTGGCCCAGCTGGAAATGGTCCAGAGCTAACAGTTGGTATGGCACTTGCAATTGAACCTATGATTACAAGGGGTAACGCAAAAACTAAAGTTTTAGGTGATGACTGGACTGTTGTAGCTCATGATTCATCAAATGGTGCGCACTTTGAACACACATACACAATTGCTCCAGATGGGAAGGTTTTTGTACTAACCGCCGAAGATGGTGGTGCACAAAAGCTGGGTCAATTAGGGGTAGAGATCTCAGATCTGCTCTAGATGCAGGGGAATTTCCCGCATAGATTTTGATTAATTGGGCGGATTTTTCTTTTTTACCCACCCCACCTAAACTATCCCTCCTGCCTCGCAAGGGGTAAACCTAATTTAGAACAGATAAGTAGGTATCGCTTGGCCAAGAAAGACGGTGCAATTGAAATTGAAGGCACTGTTGCTGAAGCACTACCAAACGCAATGTTCCGAGTTGAGTTAACAAATGGACATAAAGTTTTAGCACATATCAGTGGAAAGATGCGACAGAACTACATTCGCATTTTGCCAGAGGATAAAGTGATCGTTGAACTTAGTCCATATGACCTCACAAGAGGTCGAATTATTTATCGTTACAAATAAATAATTTTTAATCTTTAGTTGTTGGAAAGGTAATCGTGAAGGTTAAGCCAAGCGTGAAAAAGATTTGCGACAAGTGCAAAGTCATTCGTCGTAATGGTCGCGTTATGGTGATTTGCGACAACCTGCGCCATAAGCAACGTCAGGGTTAATTTAAAAAACGCGTGATACGACTTAATTAAGGTAAAACTTAATTAAGACCCCCAGGCCGAAGGGCTGGGGCCAAATAAGAAATTATTTGGAGGTATTGCGGAGGACCTTTCGGATATTAGAAACAGGTTAGCAATATGGCACGTCTTGTTGGTGTTGATCTACCTCGCGAAAAGCGAGTTGAGGTCGCACTTACCTATATTTTTGGAATGGGTCTTACCCGTGCGCAAGCAACCCTTGCTGCTACTGGTATCTCACCAGATGTTCGAGTTAAAGATCTTCAAGAGCCAGAGTTGGCAAAGCTTCGTGAGTTTATTGAAGCCAATTATAAAATCGAGGGTGATCTTCGCCGTGAGATCGCAGGCGACATCCGTCGTAAAGTTGAAATTCAAAGTTATCAAGGTTCACGTCACCGCAAGGGATTGCCAGTCCGCGGTCAACGTACTCACACTAATGCGCGTACTCGCAAGGGTCCTCGTATTGCAATCGCTGGTAAGAAGAAGGAGACCAAGTAATGGCCGCCGAGAAAACTAAGCCAGTTAAAGAGGCAGCAAAGGCTGCACCTAAGAAAATTAAAGCACGTAAGAAGGATAAGAAGAATGTTGCCTTCGGTCATGCATATATTAAGAGCACATTTAACAACACCATCGTTTCAATTACTGATCCATCAGGTGGCGTAATTGCATGGTCATCATCTGGTCAAGTTGGATTTAAAGGTTCTCGTAAATCAACCCCATTTGCTGCGCAAATGGCAGCTGAGGCTGCGGCTCGCAAAGCACAGGAGCATGGTTTAAAGAAGGTTGATGTATTTGTTAAGGGACCTGGCTCTGGCCGGGAAACTGCAATTCGTTCATTACAAGCAGCTGGTCTTGAGGTTGGAGCCATCGCAGATGTAACTCCAGCACCACATAACGGTTGCCGTCCACGTAAACCACGTCGAGTATAAGGAAAGGGAGAAAACTATGGCTCGCTATACCGGTGCAGATTGCAAAAGATGCCGTCGCGAAAAAGTAAAGCTCTTCCTTAAGGGCTCAAAGTGCGATGGTCCAAAGTGTCCAATTGAGTCACGTCCATATCCTCCAGGACAACATGGCCGTGCTCGCTCTAAGGATTCTGAGTATTTATTACAGATGCGCGAGAAGCAGAAGTGCGCTCGCATTTATGGAATTTTGGAAAGACAATTCCGAGGATATTACGAAGAGGCTAACCGCTTACAAGGTAAGACTGGTGAAAACCTTTTGGTATTACTTGAGACTCGCTTAGACAATGTTGTCTTCCGCGCCGGCTTTGCTAAGAGCCGTGACATGGCACGCCAATTGGTACGCCACGGTCATTTCTTAGTTAATGGCAAAAGCGTAAACATTCCATCTTTCCGAGTTACACCTATGGACATAATTGATGTAGTTCCAGCATCGCTGGATACCACACCATTTATCGTCGCAAGTGCTGAGCTTGGTGAGAAGAGTGTGCCAGCATGGATGGAAGTTGTTGGATCAAAGATGCGAATCTTGATTCACTCAGTTCCAACCCGCCCAGTTATTGATACTCAGGTACAAGAGCAACTAATTGTTGAGCTTTACTCGAAGTAATCATTAATAAAGAAGTAAAGATTTACCAGCAGTAAAACTAAATATCGAAATAGCCAACCGGAAGATCAAATAGAGGGTCTTCCAGAACATACGGAGGAACACAGTGCTGATTGCACAACGCCCCATCCTCACTGAGGAAGTAGTAAGCGATTACCGTTCACGGTTCATCATTGAGCCGCTAGAGCCTGGTTTTGGCTACACCCTTGGTAACTCAATTCGTCGCACATTACTCTCTTCTATTCCAGGTGCAGCTGTTACTGGAATTAGAGTAAATGGTGCTCTTCACGAATTTACAACTTTAGAAGGTGTTAAAGAGGATCTAACTGAGATCGTTTTAAACATCAAGAACCTAGTACTTTCATCAGACAATGATGAGCCATCACTTCTCTATATTCGCAAGAATGGCGAGGGTGTAGTGACTGGTGCAGATGTTGCCGCTCCAGCTGGAGTGCAAGTTCACAACCCAGAGCTTCACATCGCAACCTTAAACTCAAAGGCAAATCTTGAAATTGAGTTAACAGTAGAGCGTGGTCGTGGTTACATTACTGCGGTACAAAACAAGCAAGCCGGTGGTGAAATTGGTCGTATCCCAGTCGATTCAATTTATTCACCAGTCCTTCGTGTTACCTACAAGGTTGAAGCCACACGTGTTGAACAACGTACAGACTTTGATCGTTTGGTTATAGATGTTGAAACTAAAAGATCAATGAAGCCAGCAGATGCAATGGCATCAGCGGGTAAAACCTTAGTTGAATTATTCGGCCTTGCTCGCGAGCTAAATACCAATGCTGAAGGTATTGAAATGGGACCTTCCATTCAAGATGCAGCATTAGCTGCAGATATGGCACTACCAATCGAGGATCTAGAGTTAACAGTTCGTTCTTACAACTGCTTAAAGCGTGAAGGAATCCACACAGTTGGTGAATTACTTTCTCGATCTGAGGCAGATTTAATGGATATTCGTAACTTCGGTTCCAAATCAATTGATGAGGTTAAAGCGAAATTACAATCTATGGGAATGCAACTAAAAGATAGCCCAGCTGGATTTGATCCAACAAAGCATGCAAACTACGGAAGCAACGTTGATGATGAACTTGTCGACGAAGAGGTCTAGGAGAAAATATGCCAAAGCCAAGTAAAGGCCCACGTCTAGGAAGTGGACCAGCACATGAGAAATTATTACTGGGTACCCTTGCAGCTCAACTTTTCGAAAAAGGAAAGTTGACTACAACCGAGGCTAAAGCCAAACGTCTTCGTCCATTAGCTGAGCGATTAATCACTCATGCTAAGAAAGGTGATCTTCCTGCTCGTCGTAGAGTGATGGCAAGAATTTCAAGTAAGTCTGTTGTGCACACATTATTTACTGATATTGCACAAAGATTTGCATCTCGTGATGGTGGTTACACTCGAATTACCAAAATAGGTCCACGCAAAGGTGATAACGCACCAATGGCAGTGATTGAAATGGTAGAGGCTGGTACCCCAACAAAAAAGGTAGCAAAAAAAGCAGCAGCGAAAGCTGAGTAATAACGCAACCTAAGTAATTATGACGCTACCCACTCTCAATCCCGAGAGTGGGTTTGCTCGTTTGAGGGTTGATTTAACATATGATGGAACAAATTTTTCAGGCTGGGCTAAGCAACCAAACCAGCGAACAATTCAAGAAGAATTTGAGAAGGCACTTACAACAATTCTTAGGACTCCCGTAACAACAATTGTTGCTGGCCGAACAGATGCAGGTGTGCATGCTAAACATCAAGTTTTACATTCAGATATACCAATTGACTCTAAAATAGATAATCTGACATTTAGATTAAATCAGTTTCTGACAGATGAGATTCGTGTATTAAGAACCGCTTGGGCACCAGTTAATTTTCATGCAAGATTTACGGCACAATCTCGCACTTATCAATACAAAATAATTGATGGTGGCCAGGTGACGGCACCACTTGATAGGTATGACAGTGTGGAATGGTTTAGAAAATTGGATATTAATTTAATGAACCTTGGCTCTAATTTACTACTTGGTGAGCATGATTTCTTTGCTTATTGCAAGTTTCGTGAGGGTGGCAGTACAGTTAAAAATTTACTTAAATTTGAATGGCATCGAGATGAGAATTCGATTGTGATCGGAGAAATCCAAGCGAATTCTTTCAGATATAACATGGTTAGAAATTTGGTTGGGGCTGCTGTTTGTGTCGGCGAAGGCAGATTTGAACCAAAATGGATGAAAAAAGTATTAGATGAAAGGTTAAGAGTCTCCGATAGTTATGTTTTTCCAGCCAAAGGATTAACTCTTATTTCAATTTCATACCCAGAAACAGATCAGTACTTAGATAGTTATAACCAGTATTTGAAGCAGATCGATTTTGATGAGGTTGAAGGGTGATTTCTGAGCGGGGGGCAAACTGGTTTTGACCCGACCCCTCATCTGAAGGTAATCTTGCCCCTCTGGAAATGACCCAGTTGGGACAATCCTTAATCTAGAAAGCGAGCTGCTCGTGCGCACATTTACACCGAAGGCTGGTGAGATTACCCGTAGTTGGTATCTCATTGATGCTCAAGATGTTGTGCTGGGACGCCTTGCAACTCATGCAGCGAATCTTTTACGCGGTAAGCATAAAACTACTTTTGCACCTCATATGGATATGGGTGATTTTGTGGTTGTCATTAACGCTGACAAGGTTGCATTAACCGGTTCAAAGAGTTCACAAAAATTTGCTCACCAACACTCTGGTTATCCAGGTGGTATGACATCAACTGTTTATTCAGATTTATTTGAAAAGTTTCCTACTCGTGCAGTAGAGAAGGCAATCAAGGGAATGCTTCCTAAGAACTCTGTAGGCCGTTCAGCTGCGACAAAATTAAAGGTATATGCCGGCTCTGAGCATCCACATGCCGCTCAAAATCCAAAAGTTTTTGAATTCAACCAAGTTTCGCAGATAGCAAAGAAGTAATAGGAGCGTAATGTCTAACGATAATTTAGAATCTGTTGAAGAGGATCTACCAACCTCTTATAGCTCTAGCACTCCTGCTGCTGCAACGAATCGAAAAGCTATCACCGCACCTGGTGGTGGAGTTGGTCGACGCAAAGAGGCAGTGGCAAGAGTTCGCCTAGTACCAGGATCTGGCCGTTGGGTTGTAAACGGCAAACCATTAGAGGTTTATTTTCCAAATAAAGTTCACCAACAATCAGTCTCTGAACCATTTAGAACTGTAGGAGCAGAGGGTACATATGATGTTTTTGCTCGAATTAATGGTGGTGGCACTTCAGGACAGGCAGGAGCACTTCGACTAGGAGTTGCTCGGGCATTAAATGAAATTGATGTAGATGCAAATCGTCCATCGCTTAAGAAGGTTGGCTTCCTAACTCGTGATGCTCGCGTAATTGAGCGCAAGAAGTACGGACTTAAGAAAGCTCGTAAGCGCTCTCAATACAGCAAGCGTTAATTTAAACTCTCTTTAAATAATTATGGCCCTCTTCGGCACCGATGGTGTTCGAGGTGTTGCAAATGTTGATTTAACCGCAGAACTCGCAGTGGATTTAGCGATTGCAGCCGCTCATGTCTTGGGTGAAATAGGAGCATTTGCTGGCCACAGACCAAAAGCCATTGTCGGCCAGGATTCTCGCGCTTCAGGTGATTTTCTTGAAGCTGCAGTTGTTGCTGGATTAACAAGTGCCGGCGTAGATGTTTATCGAGTAGGGATACTGCCAACTCCCGCAGTTGCATTCTTAGTTAAAGAAAGCGGCGCAGATCTAGGTGTAATGATTAGTGCATCTCATAATCCAATGCCCGATAACGGAATTAAATTCTTTGCCAAAGGTGGGGATAAATTAGCTGACTCAGTCGAGGCACAAATAGAAGCAAGATTGGGTGAGCCATGGGATAGACCAGTCGGCTTAAATGTGGGAAGAGTAATTGAGGATACAGAGGCTAAGAATCGTTATATCTCATATCTGCTATCAACGATTAAAACTAGCTTAGCCGGCCTTAAAGTTGTGGTGGATTGTGCAAATGGAGCTGCTTCATACTCCGCTCCCATCGTTTATGAGAAAGCTGGTGCAAGTGTCACAGCTATCTCTGCTACGCCAACTGGTTGGAATATTAATGAGAATTGTGGATCAACTCACCTAGATAACTTAATTAAAAAAGTTGCATTGGTAAAAGCTGATTTAGGCGTGGCACATGATGGTGATGCTGATCGCTGCCTATTGGTTGCAGCAAATGGTGATGTAATTGATGGTGATTACATCTTAAATATTTTGGCACATCAATGGTTATCACAAGGAAAACTTAATCAGAAAACAGTGGTTGGAACTGTTATGAGTAATTTGGGTTTCATTAAGTCGATGGAATCATCAGGAATTATTGTAGAAAGAACAGCAGTCGGTGATCGGTATGTCCTAGAAAAAATGTTAGAGCATAACTTTAATTTAGGTGGTGAGCAATCCGGACATGTGATTATGAGAGACTTCTCAAATACTGGTGATGGCCTACTGACTGCATTACAAATAATGCAGGTGATGGTAACTTCCCAGAAATCTTTAAGTGAGCTGGCTTCGAATATGAATAAATTCCCACAAGTGCTAATTAATATAAAGGATATTCAAAAAGAGAAATTAAGTTCTTCAGAAACAATTAGAGATGCAATTAAGGCAGCAGAGCAAGAACTTGAAGGTATAGGAAGAGTTCTAGTTAGAGCATCAGGTACTGAGTCAATTGTTCGCGTAATGGTTGAGGCGAATGAATTGCAACTAGCAGAAAAAATCGCTGATTCATTGGCACAACTAGTAAGATTAGAGCTCAAGTAAAGGGAGTTTAAAATGTGCGGCATTGTTGGCTACACCGGTAAAGTCTCCGCACTAACTCCAGTAATTGAAGGCCTGCGTCGCCTTGAGTATCGTGGTTATGACTCTGCAGGAATTGCTATACCAGTTGAAATTGGTAAACCATTATTTGTTGAGAAAAGATCAGGCAAACTAAAGAATTTAGAAGATGCATTAGGAAAAACGCCAAAATCTAATAGTGGCATAGGCCATACCAGATGGGCAACACATGGTGGTCCGACAGATACAAATGCACATCCACATTTAGATAATGATGGAAAGCTGGCATTAATACATAATGGAATTATCGAAAATTATGAACAGCTACGATTTGAATTAGAGAAAAAGGGGCACAAGTTCAAATCAGAGACCGACACTGAATCAGTGGTGCATCTATTAAGTGATGCCCGAAAAGAAAATAATGGGGATCTTGCAGCGGCTATGCGACAGATCTGCAAACAGTTAAAAGGCTCATTTACCTTATTGGCAATTCATGCTGATAACCCAACCCATATTGTTGGAGCTAGAAGAAATTCACCTTTAGTTGTTGGTATTGGTAATGGTGAAAATTTCTTAGCATCTGATGTTGCTGCATTCATTACTCATACAAAGAAAGCTTTAGAGCTAGGCCAAGATCAAGTTGTCGAGATCACTCCTACCTCTATTGAAGTGACAGATTTAGCCGGCCAAAAAATCAATGGCAAGGAGTTTGAAATTTCATGGGATGCTACTGCAGCTGAACGAGGCGGATTCTCACACTTTATGCTTAAGGAAATATATGAACAGCCAAAAGCAATCGCAGATACATTAATCGGGAGATTATCTGGTCTAGATTTGAAAATTAAGTTTAAGAAGTTTAATAAAATTGTAATAATTGCTTGCGGAACTGCATATAACGCGGGCTTGGTCGGTAAATATGCAATTGAAAAATGGGCAAATATTCCAGTTGATGTTGAGTTGGCTTCAGAGTACCGATATCGCGAACCTAGTTTAGATAAAAATACTTTAGTTATTCCAATCTCTCAATCTGGTGAGACTATGGATACTTTAATGGCTTTAAGATATGCAAAATCTAAGAACGCTACAATTCTTTCAGTTTGTAATACTAACGGCTCAACAATTGCAAGAGAATCTGACGCAGTGCTTTATACCCATGCTGGTCCAGAAATAGCGGTTGCCTCTACAAAAGCTTTTGCTACCCAACTTATAGCGATGTATTTAATCGGCTTAGAAATAGGTCAAAAGTTGAATACATTAACTAAGAAACAGGTAAAGCAGATAAGCGAAGAGTTAAATGAATTACCATCAAAAGTAGAGCAGATACTTGAAACTGTTGAACCACTTCGACAAACAACTAGACAGTTTAAGTCTGCACAATCAGTGTTATTTCTTGGCAGGCATGTTGGATACCCAACTGCACTAGAGGGAGCGCTCAAACTAAAGGAACTTGCATATATGCATGCTGAGGGGTTTGCTGGTGGAGAATTAAAGCACGGGCCAATTGCTTTAATTGATCAAGGAACTCCAGTTGTGGCAATTATGCCAACTCCAGGTTCACTATTAGCTGAAAAAATGGCAAGCAATATTCAAGAGGTTAAGGCAAGAGGCGCTGTTGTAATAGTTATAAGTGAAATTGATTTCCCAGGAGCTGATCACTTGATCCGAATTCCAAAAGTTGATCAATTAATGCAACCCGTTTTATCAGTTGTCCCATTGCAGGTAATTGCATATGAAATGGCAGTTGCTAGAGGAAATGATGTTGACCAACCTCGAAATTTGGCAAAGTCAGTAACAGTCGAATAAAAATGCCAGAAGAGAGAAAAAGGCAGAAAAACTCTGCACTTAAATTGACTATCTTATTTATTTTCCTTTACGGATTAGTTACGCAGCAGGTTTTAGCAAATACCTGGATCCGAAGATTGGATGAGTGGATTTACGAAAGAGATTTTTTATTGATCACTCCTGGTAAAACTCCAACTCTTGTGATGCTAGTAGATGATTTAGGATTAAGAAGTATTACAGCAATATTCTTGCTTACTACTGCGGCCATAATTAGTCGTAGATTTAAATCTTGGCGACCAATTAATTTATCTATACTTTCACTAATACTACTTAATTTAGTTGTAGGAGTATCAAAATTACTGTTTGGCAGAACCAAGCCAAGTACTGGTTTTGATTTAGTATTTACTGATAGTGGACTTTCATATCCATCAGGCCATGCTGCAAATGCGATTTTAACTTGGGGCATGTTGGCTTATCTAATATTTAGATATTCACACAAACAACCATTTGAAGGAATTAGATTAACTTGGTCGGTAGCGATCATTACCACCGGAGTCTGCCTGGCATCTTTATATCGAAATACACATTGGTTCTCAGATCTTCTAGGTGGCCTATTTATTGGATCTGCTTTGCTTGTTTTAATTATTGCAATCGATAGATCAATAAGTTCTAATCGCCAACCTTCTTAAATCAAAGTAGGCTTATCTTATGAGCAGAGCTGTTGCTGAAATTAACCTAAACGCTATAGAACATAATTTAAAATTAGTTAAGAATAAAACTAACTCAAAAGTTCTTGCTGTTGTAAAGGCAGATGCTTACGGTCATGGATTAATTCCAGTTGCTCAGGCAGCTGTAGATTCTGGTGTTGATTGGTTAGGCACAGCTTTATTAGAAGAGGCGATAACACTTCGAAAAAATGGATTTAAGCTGCCAATTATTGCTTGGCTAACTCCATGTGGAGAGGATTTTGAATCTGCTTTAAATTTAAATATTGATCTATCCATCTCCTCACTTGAGGTATTAGCAGAGATTATTTCAGCTGCTAAAAAGATAGGAAAAATACCTAGATTACATATTGAGCTTGATACTGGAATGAGTCGGGGTGGCGTGGGTGAGGAGTGGGAGGATTTTCTAGTTCAAATTGGGCACTTACTAACTGAAAATAAAATCAACATAGTTGGAGTTTGGTCCCACTTTGCAAGGGCAGATGAACCAGCAGAGGTTATGAATTCTCAACAACTTTCCTTTTTTAATGATCGTGTATTAAAGCTAAATGCTATGGGAGTTCATCCTGAATTCCTGCACCTTGCAAATTCAGCCGCAGTCATTACCTTCAAAGATTCTCACAAAAGTATTGTTAGGTGGGGAATTGGACTTTATGGTTTAAGTCCTGATGTCGAAAATTTAGGTGATTCAAAGTTAATTGGATTAAAACCTGCCATGAGATTAAAAGCAAAGCTAAATCTTGTAAAAAAAGTTAAAGCTGGATCTACTGTTGGATATGGAGCAACGGCAGTTATTAAACGTGATACAAAGTTAGGTGTTGTTACATTAGGTTATGCAGATGGAATTCCAAGAAATGCCAATAATCTAGCTGGAGTATTTGTTGCAGGCCAAAGGGCACCATTGATTGGACGTGTTTCAATGGATCAATTTGTGGTTGATCTTGGAATTGATTCCTTAGCAAAAACTGGGGATGAAGTGATCGTTTTTGGCTCTGGAATTGATGGTGAATACACAATTGATGAGTGGGCTAAGGCTTGCGGAACAATAAATTATGAGATTGTTACCCGAATTGGCCCTCGTGTGCCTAGAATCTACACTCGTGAGTGAAGCAAATTTACTGGCGATTAAATCATTATCTGTCAGTTTTGGTGGTTTAAAGGCTTTATCTAATGTTGATTTACATTTAAATAAAAATGAAGTAGTGGGTTTAATTGGTCCCAATGGTGCCGGAAAGACAACTCTATTTAATGCTTTATCTGGATTGGCAGATGTTGAATCAGGTGAGCTTGAGATTAATGGTAAGCAACATGCTTGGCCAAAACCTTATGAGTTAGTAGATCTAGGAATCTCTAGAACTCTTCAAGGAGTTGGTTTATTTCCGGAGTTAACAGTTTTAGAAAATGTCATGATTGGGGCAAATAAATCTGCTCGAAGTGGATTAATCTCCTCCGCACTAGGAATAAGTGGTAGAGATGAAACTAAATTAAGGCAAAAAGCGTTGAGTGCGTTAGAGCGAGTTTACGCCTCAGGAATTGCAAACCAACGGGCAGATTCACTCGCCTATCCAGTTACCAAGCGGGTTGCTATAGCCAGGGCTTTGGTAAGTGAGCCAAAAATTTTATTGCTAGATGAACCCGCTGGTGGGCTTGGGGCCCAGGATATTGAGTGGATGAATACCTTAATTCATAACCTAGCAACTCAATGTTCTGTAATTTTGGTTGAACATCATATGGATGTAGTTATGTCGGTTTGTGATCGTTTATATGTTTTAAATTTTGGCCAAGTGATCTCATCTGGGGAAGTAGAAGAGGTAAGACGGGATCCAGCAGTTATTGCAGCCTATCTGGGGGTAAACAATTGACACTTGTTGTCTCTAATTTAACAATTGATCATGGTGCCATTAGGGCTATAAACAATGTTTCATTTCAAGTAGCTACCGGGCAATTGACGGCGATTATTGGCGCAAATGGTGCTGGAAAAACTACGTTACTTAGAAGCTTATCGGGATTAAAAGAGAGTAAATCTGGATCTGCAACCTGGAATGGAGACTCAATTCTTGGAAGAAAATCTGAGGATTTAGCTAGGTCAGGAATTATGCATGTATCTGATGGTAAATCAGTGATTGCAGAGTTAACAGTCAAAGAAAATTTAGCTCTTACAGGCCTGTGGCGAAAAGATAAAAAAGATGTGGCAAAAGCTACCGAAGAGGTAATTGAGTTATTTCCAATTCTTGGAGAACGTTTATCCCAAACATCTGGCTCATTATCCGGTGGCGAGCGGCAGATGTTAGCAATTGGGCGAGCTTTGATTGCTCGTCCTAAATTATTATTACTTGATGAGCCTTCCTTAGGATTAGCACCATTGATAGTTGAACAGATTTTTCAAACCATAAAATCATTTGTTGCAAAGATGAATTTGACAGTAGTTTTAGTAGAGCAAAATGCTATGGGAGCCCTAAAGATTGCAGATGAAGGAGTCGTACTAAATTTAGGCACGGCTGTTGCTAGTGATTCTGCTAAAAATTTACTCAATGATCCGGCAGTCAGAGCTGCTTACTTGGGGTTTTAAATGTTGGAATTTTTTACAGCAGTCTTAACCTCACTTTCTACTGGTGCAATTTATGCCCTCATGTCTACAGCTTTGGTTTTAGTTTGGCGCTCTACTCGAGTAATTAATTTTGCTCAAGCAGGTCAAGCAGTTTTAAGCACATATATTGGTTATGAAGTTACTACTCGATCTGGTTCATACTGGATTGGATTTATTGGGGCGGTGCTAAGTGGTGCCATAATCGGAGCTGGCATAGATAGATTTTTTATGCGTCCAATTTTTAAACGAGTAAAGAGTGGACCTATTGTCATGATTGCGCCAGTTGTTGCAACTTTAGGATTACTAGGAATCATTCAGGCGATTGTGGGATTTGTTTGGGGCTTAAACTATTTAACAATTGCCGCTCCAGTTTCAACTGAAGGCTTAAAAGTATTTGGTTCAGTAATTGCCTTTAGTCCATTTAATTTAATGGTCTTAATTTCAGTCACCTTGAGCATGATTTTACTTACGATTTTATTTCAAAAAACTAATTTGGGATTAGCTTTGCGGGCATCTGCTTACTCACCAGAGATTGCAAAACTTTCTGGAATTAAAGTTGAGGCAATTCGAACAATTGGTTGGGCTTTAGCAGGTGCAGCTGGCGGATTAGCTGGAATGCTTTATGTTCCAGGTTCATATTTGTATCCAAATTCTATGGAGGTATTACTTGTATTTGGATTTATTGCAGCAGTTATTGGTGGTCTAGATAGTTTATTTGGCGCCGTAGCTGGTGCAATGATTCTCGGCTTTGCCATAAATTTCTCTACTACATATATAAGTTATAAATTAGTTTTTCCAACTGCATTTGTAATTTTAATACTAGTTCTTTTAATCAAGCCAGGAGGAGTTTTCTCAAGTAAAAAAGGTAGGAAAGATTAATGGTAAAGATTTCCACAAATCGAAAGCGAACACTTGCCTTTGTTTTATTGGGTTGGGTACTCCTTATTATCTCTGATCGGGTAGGAGAGTTGCGTCAGTATCAAGGTTCATTTGTTGCTATGTATGCCCTAGCTATTGCATCTATTATTTTATTAACAGGTTACTCAGGTCAGCTTTCTCTTGGTCACAGTGCATTAATGGCAGTTGGTGCTTATGCCGGTGCGCTTTCAATTAATAATTTGAAGTTACATCCAGCCCTTGCCCTCATTGTTGCAGCTCTGATTGCTGGTATTTTTGGTTTGCTTTTAGGGTTTACCGTTGCAAGGTTAAGCGGTCCATACCTAGCTGGTACCACATTAGCGTTAGCAGTTTCATTGCCAACAGTTGCAAACCAATTTCCAATTTTGGGTGGTGAACAAGGAATTATCTTTGATATTGGTACACCTCCTTCAAGATTTGGCGAAGATTTTTCACAGTACAAATGGTTTTTTTGGATTAGCGCCCTTGCAGCATTAATCACTATTTGGATGCTCTCTAACTTATTAGCATCAAGGTATGGCAGAGTTTTTAGAGCTCTCAGAGATAACTCAGTGGCTGCTCAACTTTCAGGTATAAATGTTGGGCGTCTTAAGGCGATCGCCTTTTCCATTAGCTCAGGTATTGCTGGTTTGGCTGGTGGCTTACTAGTAATGCTGATAAGTGGGGTTTCACCCAGCGCCTTCCCGCTTAGCCTCTCATTTGCATTACTGACTGGGGCGGTTGTTACTGGCGTGTATAACCTAAAAGGTGTGATGCTAGGGGGGTTGGTTTTGGTGGCTATACCTGAAATCGCCGAATCGGTAGTATCGCGCATAGGAGGTTCAGAAGGGTTCACCACAACCTTGCCTGGTTTTATGGTGAGTGCACTTTTGATTTTAGCGGTGCTATTCACACCAAACGGACCGGGGCAGTTACTACATCACCACAAGAAAAAGCATTAAAGTCAAAGCAAGTTAATCAGATAGGGAAGGAAATAAATGATCAGAAATACTCGCATGAAACGATTCTCAATCGTTTCGGCGGTAGCAACCGTAGGAGCGTTGGTTTTCAGCACGCTACCTGCTCAAGCTGCTACCCCAGGTGTTAGCGCAAAGGAAATTAAGCTGGGTTACTCCGGCCCACTAACTGGCTCCGCCGGTTTAGTTTACGGAAAATTACCAGGAGCTATGAAGGCTTACTTCGATCACATTAACGCTAATGGCGGAGTCTATGGTCGTAAAATCAAGTTAGTTTCAAGAGATGATAAGTACTTACCTACTCTTGCAGCAACTCAAACCACAAATTTAGTTTTGAATGACAAAGTTTTTGCATTAGTTGGTGCACTAGGTACTGCTACACATAGCAAGGCTTACACCGCTGCCCAGCTAGCAAAAAATAATGTGCCAGATCTATTTGTGAATACTGGATTTAGTGGATTTGCTAACAAAGCAAAATACCCAACCACATTCACAATTCTTCCAAGTTATGCCATGGAAGCAAAGATCATGGCCAAGTTTATTAAGGACACACCAACACTTGCACCACAGGCATCATTCTTGATCGCTCAAGATGATGAATTCGGTGTTGATGGTGTAAATGGATTTGCATTAGCTGGACATAAATTTACAGCTGCTCCTACTTTGTATCCACAAGGTGCATTAACTCCAGCACTAGCAGAGGGTGCCCTTACAAAATTAAGTGCCGTACCTGGAAAGCCAGTACTTGTACTATTTGGAACAACTGACTCAACTGCCACAATTCTTAAGGCAGCAGAGAAGTTATCACTAACTACTAAGTTCAACTGGATAGCTGGCTCAGTCGGTGGCGATGCCAATACATTGCTTGCATTAGGTGTTAAACCATCAACAATTAATGGTGCGCTCGCAGCATCCTTCTTCCCAGATGCTAAAGATGCAACCGATCCTTACGTAAGTGAATTCATGAAGATAAATTCCAAGTACAACAAGGGTGTCTCATTCGACAACGTTGTGTTACAAGGTATGAATTCAGCGATGTTAACTGTTCAGGCGCTACGTGCGGCTGGAAAGAATCTAACTCGTGCTGGCTTAATTAGCGCTATTGAGAGTAAGGGTGCAGATTTTGCAAGCGCAGGACTTGTACCACTTAACTACTCAGGCACTAGCCGAGTTGGTTATAACGGATATTGGTTTGGTCAGTTGAATGAAAAGGGTGAGTTAAAGCCATTTGGTGGAAAGCTAACCGTTTATACAACTGATTCATCATCAAACTCAGCACCAACAGCTTCCTCATACGAGCGTAAGCCAGTTCCTAAGAATGGGGTACCAACAAACTCATGAAAAATATAAACCTTAGAAAGAGCTTGGTAGCTCTATCAACTACAGCACTTATTGCTGGATTAGCAGTGGCTATTCCAACAGCAGCGAGAGCTGATGGTCCAACTTGTAGTGAGGTTGCTGCTGCAACTAAATACAGTGCACGCAATACACAACTATGTACTGGTGTCGATCAATTTGGCGCAAAGTATGAAATTGCAATGCCAAAGAAGTTCAATGGAACTTTGATTGTTTGGTCACATGGAATTCGTAAAAATACCAATTTACCTAAAATTCCAGTAGTTGCACCAAATGGGTATGTAGTAGATAACTCTCCAGAGATTGCACCAGCGCCGGCAATTGCAACCGCGTTGCTAAAGCAAGGCTTTGCATTAGCTGGATCAGGAGTACAGACTCAGGGTTGGAATCAAGAAGAACAGGTACTTGCAACCACGATCGTAATTGATCAGGCAATTACAAAGTTCCCTCAAATTGATCGTATAGCAGCCTGGGGTGCATCGCTAGGAGCGCTTTCAACTCAACTTCTAGCAGAGAATAATCCAGGACTTGTTGATGCAGTTGCACCATTGTGTCTATCTGATTCAGTGGAAGCAAATGCAATTACTTATGCATCTGATGCGCTTTGGTTAACAAAGACATTATTTGACCCAAGTATTAAAGGAAATGGTTATGCATCAGGTTCTACCGGTTACGCTCAAATGGTTACTGATATTGGCAAGGTGCTAACAGTATTTGGCGCTTTGTCAGCCTCAATACAAAAAAATCCATTGGCACCAACTTGGCCAGAGACCTCAACTGTTCCTGCGACTCTAAAAGGAATTCCAGTTCGAAGCGCTGTTCTACTTATGGGATTACTTGCAGGAGTACCTACACAGTCAAGAACATTTGATTCATCAAGTGGTCCAAAAGGCCCACTTGAAACTTCATTTGGATTGGTAATTAGTCCATCGCTAGCAGTTCTAGAAAATGCTGCTGAAGCTGCAATTCTTGCAGTAGTTGCGACTTACGATTTAGAGCTACGAGCAGGCGGTGTTGTCTATGACAATACCCAAACAAATTGGGCAACACGATTAGGTGATGATAGTGATGTGTATGCAGCTGGCCTTACCGGCAAAACTGCAATTGCAGGAATGCTTGCATATCTAAGTCCACTTAACCCAGCTGCACCACGTGTAAAAGCAGATCCATCTGCAGTAGCTAGAGTTGCCGCTTATGCAAAGATTCAAGGTAATGTGACAGTTCCAACCATTACATTAGCTGGAACAGCAGATCATATTGCTCAAGGTACTCAGTACTTTATTGATCAATACAACGCTTCAGTTGCTAGTGGCAAAGCAAAACCTGGATTACTTGTAAACATCTGGAATAAACCGCCAGATCAATACACAAAATTTACTGATGCTGGTTCACCTATTCCAGTTGATGCTTCTGCGCCAACTAATGGAACCCAGCACTGTAACTTTACTGGAAGCCAATGGTTAACTATTGCCAAACTACTTACTGATTCAGCGAAATCAGGAAAAGCTCCTTCAAGTAAAGTAGTTAAGGCAGCTATTGCAAAGGATAAAAATCTGTTTACTGATCCGAATTACAGGGGTCAAGTACACAAATATCGTCAATAACTAAGTAAGTAAAAAAGGGGCCTCAGAAACTGAGGCCCCTTTTTATATCTATAAACTACTCTCAATCATGAAACTTGTTATTGACTCAATCGAACAGATGCAGCTATTGGGTAAAAAAATTGGTGAACAATTAAAGACCGGTGATGTTGTGGTTTTAACTGGTGAATTAGGTTCAGGAAAAACTGTATTGACTCAAGGTATCGCATCGAAATTTGGATTTAAAGATATTACCTCACCTACTTTTGTTATAAGTAGAATTCATAAGGGCATTCCAAATCTCGTGCACATAGATGCTTACCGATTGCTAGATCTAGGAAGTAATAGTTTTTCTGATTTAGATTTGGAAAGTTACCTTTCAACTAGTGTTTTTGTTATTGAATGGGGTGCAGATTTTGTAACAACACTTACAGATGAGTATTTGGAGATTAAAATAGAAATGGGTGAAAGAGATAATCACAGAGTTGTTGAGATTTTAGGCTCAGGAGATAGATGGGCTGGATTTAAAGTATGAGTACAGTTTTAGCAATTGATACCTCTACTTCAAGAACTTCAGTAGCAATAGTAAAAAATAGGGAGGTTTTGTTTAATCAATTTCACGATGATCCAATTGCTCATGGCGAAGTATTGCCAAAATTGGTGGCAAAGGCTTTAGAGGTAGAGTCGGAAATTGATTTAGTCGTGATTGGAATGGGACCTGGTCCGTTTACTGGATTACGATCTGGAATAGCATTTGGTCAGAGTTTTGCACTTGCTCGTGGCATCAAGTGGTTAGGAATTTGCTCATTAGATGCAATGGCAGTGAAAATTAAAGAAATTGATTTTATAGTTTCAACGGACGCAAGAAGAAAAGAAAGATTTTGGGCCAGGTACATTAATTCTAAAAGAGATGGACAGCCTAAAGTTAGCAACGCTAATGAAATATTGAAGTTAAATATTCCAATATTTAATGAGGGCGAGTACTACCCAGATCCAGTGCAGTTAGTTGAGTTAAGCGCTACGAATAATTCGATCTTAACTCCAATTTATGTAAGAAAACCTGATGCTTATCCAGTACCTAAAGATATAAAAATTCGAGCGATGACCGCTCTAGATTTGATTACAGCAAGTGGAATTGAAAAGCAGGTTTATCAAAAAAGTGCCTGGAGCTTAAACCAGTTTAAAGAAGAGTTTTCAAAGGTACCTAAGAGCGCTCAATACTTAGTGGCAGAGTTAGCTGGTGAGGTAATTGGCTATGCCGGCATAGTATTTAATATGGATACTGCAGATATTCACACATTAACAGTTATAGATTCGCAACGCCGAAAGGGAATCGGTCGAGAGTTATTAAAACGAATGATCGATTTAGCGCGAAGTAAAAAAGTAAATGCGGTATTACTTGAAATGCGATTAGGAAATGATCAAGCCAGACCACTTTACGAGCAAATGGGATTTATCGAGGTCTTGCAGCGAGAAAATTACTACGCACCCGGGGTTACTGCAGTTGTTATGCGTAAGGAACTAATGTGAGTCCACTAGTTCTTGGTATTGAAACTTCTTGTGATGAGACTGCTGTTGGTATTGTTAGAGGTAGAACACTGCTTGCAAATGTAATCTCATCTAGCGTGGAAGAGCATGTCAGATTTGGCGGGGTAGTTCCTGAAGTTGCTAGTAGAGCTCACTTAGAATCAATGCAACAGGTAATTAAGCAAGCGTTATTAGAGGCTAAGGTAAAGCTTTCAGATATTGATGCTTTTTCGGTAACAGCAGGCCCCGGACTTATTGGAGCATTGTTAGTTGGAGTCAGTAGTGCATCAGCTTTAGCGTTAGCCTTAAATAAGCCAATTTATGGCGTTAATCATCTAAATGCCCACATTGCAGTTGATGCACTAAGTTCTGATGTGAAGATTCAACCTAGTATCGGTTTACTAGTTAGTGGTGGTCACTCTTCAATTTTACAAATTAACAATCTTGTAACTGATGTAGTCGTAAAAGGTTCGACTATTGATGATGCAGCAGGTGAGGCGTTTGATAAGGTTGCGCGAATTATGGGATTAGGTTTTCCAGGTGGACCATTAATTGATAATCAAGCTAAATTGGGTAGTAAAGATGCAATTAACTTTCCAAGAGCTCTGACTCAAGGAAATGATATAGAAAAAAATAAATATGATTTTTCATTTTCTGGATTAAAGACTGCAGTCTCAAGATACTTAGCACAAACTCCAAATTTTAATCGAGCAGATGTAGCTGCATCTTTTCAAGAGGCGATTGTGGATGTCTTAATTAGTAAATCCTTATTAGCTTGTAAAGATTCAGGAATTGAAGATTTGGTAATAGCGGGAGGAGTAGCAGCTAATAGCCGACTAAGAGAGCTAGCTAAGCAACGATGCGAAGTCGCCAAGGTCAGATTACGGATTCCGCCAGCCGCACTTTGCACCGATAACGGGGCCATGGTGGCGGCCCTTGGCTCTCTAGCTATCTCCGAGGGGGTTAAGCCATCTGCCATCGGTATTTCCGCTGATTCTGCCGCTGGGGTCGATCAGATCGTCTGGGCATAAATACTCGCCAAGTTGCTCCTTAGCGCCAACCCCTTTAAAGTTAGCGTTAGCACTCTAAGCCTCCGTGTGCTAAGTAAGCCCTGAGGCACCAAGAGCAAAAAATTTCGAAGACAAGTAACTAAGAAGGAGTATGAGCATGGCAATTTCAATTAAGCCACTAGAGGATCGAATTGTCGTAAAGGCAAATGAGGCGGAGCAAAAGACTGCATCTGGATTAGTAATTCCAGATACTGCGAAAGAAAAGCCACAAGAAGGAACTGTGATGGCTGTCGGACCTGGCCGCTTTGAAAATGGCAATCGTATTCCGCTAGATATTAAAGAGGGTGATGTAGTTCTTTACTCAAAGTATGGTGGCACAGAGGTTAAGTACAACAATGAGGAGTACTTAGTACTTTCTTCCCGTGATGTACTAGCAATCATTGCAAAGAAGTAAATATGAGTAAATCACTTCAATTTGATGAATCAGCTCGTCGCGCTATGGAGCGCGGAGTAAATATTCTTGCTGACACAGTAAAGGTAACTCTTGGACCTAAGGGGCGCAATGTAGTCATTGCAAAAAGCTACGGCGCACCATTGATTACAAATGATGGTGTAACAATTGCAAAGGAAATTGAGTTATCTGATCCAGCTGAAAATATGGGCGCTCAACTTGTTAAACAGGTTGCGGAAAAAACCAATGATGTTGCTGGTGATGGTACTACTACTGCAACCGTATTAGCTCAAGCAATGGTTAAAGAAGGCCTTCGTAACTTGGCAGCGGGTGCTCAACCTATGGAATTAAAGTATGGAATTGAGCAAGCAGTTTCTGCAATTACTGAAGCTTTAAGAAAAAATTCAACTGCTGTTAGTGGAAAATCTCAGATCGCAGATGTTGCAACTATTTCGGCTCAAGATAAGGCTATCGGTGACCTGATTGCTGAAGCTATGGATAAAGTTGGAAAAGATGGTGTGATAACTGTTGAAGAGTCATCTACTACAGGACTTGAGCTTGAGTTCACAGAGGGTATGCAATTTGATAAAGGCTATATCTCACCTTACTTTGTTACCGATGCAGATCGAATGGAAACAATTTTAGAGGATGCATTTATTCTTATCTCAGGGCAGAAAATTTCAGCACTAAGTGAGGTCCTGCCAGTACTTGAGAAAGTTGCTCAAGCAAGTAAGCCATTACTAATTATCGCTGAGGATGTTGAGGGAGAGGCACTATCTACTCTGGTAGTAAACCGCATGCGTGGCACCTTTGCCTCTGCCGCTGTTAAAGCACCTGGCTTTGGTGATCGACGAAAGGCTATGTTGCAAGATATTGCAATTTTAACTGGTGGTCAGGTTATTTCTGCTGAGGTTGGATTAAAACTTGAGCAGATTGATATTTCAATGTTAGGTAAAGCTCGCCGAGTCGTAATTTCAAAAGACAACACAACAATTGTTGATGGTGCTGGCAATAAAAATGATGTTGCGGCAAGAGTTACTGAAATTCGCCGTGAAATAGAAAATACTGACTCAGATTGGGATCGTGAAAAACTACAGGAACGAGTTGCTAAGCTTGCTGGTGGTGTATGTGTAATTAAGGTTGGTGCACACACCGAAGTTGAGTTAAAAGAGAAAAAACACCGGTTAGAGGATGCGATCTCTGCTACCCGTGCGGCCGTTGAAGAAGGAATTGTTGTTGGTGGTGGTGCGGCATTAGTACATGCTGCAACTGCACTGGATAATGATTTGGGCTTTGAGGGAGATCGGGCAGTTGGTGTTCGCCTTGTTCGTAAAGCTTGCGATGAGCCACTTCGTTGGATTGCTGAAAATGCTGGCCAAGAAGGATATGTAGTTGTTTCAAAAGTTAGGGCTATGAAGCCTAATGAAGGTTTCAATGCATACTCTGAAACATACACTGATCTTGTTAAAGAAGGAGTTATCGATCCAGTTAAAGTAACTAGATCTGCATTGGCAAACGCTGCTTCAATTGCAGCAATGTTCATTACAACTGAAGCATTAGTCTTTGAAACTCCAGAAGAGAAAAAAGATGAGGCGGCAGGTCATGGTCACTCACATGGACCAGGTGGACATTCACACTAATCATTAAAAACAAGGCCTTGTTTTCATAAAGCTGATAATCGACTAGCATTAATCAGTGGAAAATATAACACTGACCGTTGATTGCGGTGGAACTGGAATCAAGGCCTCAGTTTTTGATAAGAATGGGAAAGTTTTAATTGACTTTCCTTACCTAAAAACTCCCTATCCACTATCCCCTAATTTACTCACTGAGATAATTAAAGACTTTGTTTTAGCTGACAGCCGAGTTAATCGAGTTACTGTCGGATTACCAGGCATGATCCGAAATGGAAAAATAGTATTTATTCCACATTATGTAAATAAACGGGGGCCAAGAACTGCACTTGATCCACACTTAAAAAAAGCTTGGCATGGATTTGATCTACAAAGCACACTTACAAAGAAACTTAGGATGCCGATATTAGTTTTAAATGATGCTGAGGTACATGCATCTGCAGTTGTAACTGGAGTTGGATTAGAAACGGTTCTTACATTTGGAACTGGCTTGGGATCTGCAATGTTTAGTGATGGCAAGATTGCGCCACACTTAGAGCTGTCTCATGCCACTATCAGGTATGGAAAGACTATCGATGCCTGGATCGGTGAGATATCCAGAAGGCGAATGGGAAATCAACTTTGGTCACGTCGAGTTAAAGCACTTATTGAAGAGCTTTATCCAATGATTCTTTGGGATAAGTTATATATCGGTGGCGGAAATGCTCAGCGAATTAGTAGGTCTGCACTGCGAAGTTTTGATTATAAAGTTAAGATTATTCCAAACTCGGCTGGTGTTGCTGGCGGAGTAAAAGCTTGGGATCTTCTAGCTTAGTTATTAACTCTATTAGTAGATACGATTGGTGATATGTCCGATATCGAGATAGGCCCTGGTAAGCGAGCAAGATCTGCTTATTCTTTTGATGATATTGCAATTGTTCCCTCTCGCAGAACTCGTGACCCAGAAGAGGTTTCAATCTCTTGGCAGATAGATGCGTATAAATTTGATCTACCATTTTTAGCAGCACCGATGGACTCTGTTGTTTCGCCAGAAACAGCAATCTTAATTGGCAAAGCAGGTGGTTTAGGAGTTCTAAATCTTGAGGGAATCTGGACAAGATATGAGGATGCCGAAAAGCAGTTATCGGATATGTCTAAGTTGCCTGAGGATAAAGCGATCATAAAGATGCAGGAAATATACTCAGCTCCAATTCAACCATCACTTATTAAAGAACGAATTTCACAAATTCGATCTGCTGGCATAACAGTTGCTGGAGCACTCTCACCTCAAAGAACAGCTGAGTTTCATAAAGCTGTAATAGATGCTGGGGTTGATATTTTTGTAATTCGGGGAACTACTGTTTCAGCTGAGCATGTTTCGGCAAACTCAACAGCTCTAAATCTTAAAAAATTTATTTATGAGTTAGATGTTCCTGTAATAGTTGGTGGCTGCGCAACGGCGCAGGGTGCACTACATTTAATGAGATCTGGTGCAGCGGGAGTCTTAGTTGGATTTGGTGGAGGATCTGCTCATACAACAAAAACAGTTTTAGGTATTTCAGTACCAATGGCATCAGCGGTTGCTGAGGTGGCATCAGCACGTCGTGATTATTTAGATGAATCTGGCGGACGGTATGTTCATGTAATTGCCGATGGATCGGTTGGATCAAGTGGTGAGATTGCCAAAGCAATTGCAACTGGCGCAGATGCAATCATGATGGGATCTCCACTTGCTAAGGCAGCAGAGGCACCAGGAAAAGGTTGGCATTGGGGATTAGAAGCACATCACCCACAACTTCCAAGAGGAAATCGGGTTAAAGTGGGAACGGTTGGCTCATTACAAGAGGTACTAACTGGACCATCCAATACTTCTGATGGTTCAATGAATTTATTTGGTGCGCTAAGAAGATCTATGGCTACCTGTGGTTACTCTGACTTAAAAGAGTTCCAGAGAGTTGAAGTAGTTGTAAAACCTTAAAAATCTGTGAAAGTACTTAAAGTTGGGTTGTAATTATCAATAACTCTCTAAATTTGTTGGGTAATACATACTTATTGATTAAACTTACTCTATGTTCAAAACAAAAATAGCCGTTTTCTCTATAACTATTTTTGTTGCCTCATCATCAATAACTACTGTCTCACATGCATCCCCAAGCAGTAAGCCATTTAAATTAAATTGTAAGAGCACAAAAGCAAAAGGTCATGCAGTAAAAAATGTTGCGCCTCCAGAAGTCAAAGCCCCGTTTAGAAATAGAGTTATAAATTTATCCACCAATTGCGGTGACATTTCGATTGACGCTTTTGGGGTAAATGCACCAGTTACCGTAACCGCAATTACAGCCTTAGCAAAAGGTGGTTTTTTTGATCAGACACTCTGCCATCGTCTAACAACTGAGAATATTTATGTCTTGCAATGTGGTGATCCAACGGCAACTGGTAGAGGTGGGCCAAACTTCTTCTATAACGATGAGAATCTACCGTTAGCTACAGAAGGTAATTATCCTGCCGGAACAGTTGCGATGGCTAACTCCGGTGCCAACACAAATGGTAGCCAATTTTTTATCGTTTATGATGATACTTCATTACCGCCAAATTATACGATTTGGGGAAAAGTTATAAGTGGGTTAGAGATAGTTAAGGCGATTGCAAAAGATGGGGTGATTGACGGTAAATCTGAAGGATTGCCAAAACGCAAAATTGCAATTGAAAAAGTTAAAATTCGTTAATCAGTATTTACAATCTTAAATACTTCAGCAACTGAACCATTTGGCAAATTATTTGCTTGGGCGTTTCTTTCTCCCCATTCTCGAACCATTTTCTCTAAATTTTCGTTATGCGCAGTTTGGCTAACATGACTATGCAGAGCTTGCATTTTTTTATCAAAAGTTGAGGTTATGTCTACAAAATGATCTGGCGATTGAGAAGACATGACCCAAACTTCCTTAACGCGCCAAGGTTCTAAGCCTTCCTCTTTTAATAATTCCTCAAAGGCGAATGGGTTTCTTGAGTCTGGATAAACTGCTTGAATTGCTGCCTCTCCAGCTGCCATATGATCTGGGTGAGATGCAAATAATCTGTCCCAATTTCGCTCTGGTGATTGAATGACCATTCGATCTGGTTTGGTAATTCTTATTTGCCGAACAATCGCTTTTCTTAGTTCAATTGTTGGAACCAGCCAACCATCTCGATAATTTAAAAAAGTAATATCAGTTACACCAACGGCTAAACCTGCTTGACGCTGTTCATGCTGTCTTATTTTTGGCATTTCTGCACGGGGAACATTTGGATCTTCGCCACCTTGATCACCATTTGTACATATGCAGTAAGCAACATGGATGCCTTTGGCACTCCACTGAGCAATAGTTCCAGCAGCTCCAAAATCACAATCATCAGGATGTGCAGTAACTACTAATACGCGCTTAATCTCATTGTCGTCTAATGGCTTCATTGGAGGTAAGGCTACCGCAGCAATTCTCTCTGTCTTACCCACCGATAGACTTGGCAATATGTCTGTATTAACAGGGGATTTAAACCCAAATCAGCAAGCGGCAGTGAAAAGTGAAGGTTATCCACTGCTAGTTGTAGCTGGTGCTGGCTCTGGAAAAACTAGAGTTCTAACTAGAAGAATTGCATATTTATTAGCAGAAAGAAATGTTGCACCATTTGAAGTATTAGCGATTACATTCACTAATAAAGCTGCCGGGGAAATGAAGGAAAGAGTAGCCCAGCTAGTTGGTGAACGAGCAAAGGCAATATGGGTATCGACCTTTCACTCCGCATGTGTTCGAATATTAAGAAAAGAAGCTGCACTACTTGGCTACATAAATTCATTCACAATTTATGATCAAAGTGATTCTCTCAGATTAATTACTTTAGTATTGAGGGATCTAAATTTTGATGAAAAGCGGTATGCACCAAGAGCAATCGCTTCATTGATCTCTCAATCGAAAAACGAGTTAATGGGACCAGCAGATTATTTAAATCAAGCTAAAGATCAATTTCAGGAAATTGTGGCGCAAGTGTTTGAGGTATATCAAAAACGACTCATGGCAGCTAATGCTATGGATTTCGATGATCTAATTGCTAAGACAGTAGAGGTATTGCAAAGATTCCCTGAGGCTAAAGCCAAGTACCGTTCAAGATTTAGGCATATTTTGGTCGATGAGTATCAGGATACAAATCACGCCCAGTATGTACTAATAAAAGAGTTGGTTGGATCTGAGCGAGAGGGTTTTCCGCCTGCCGAACTTTGTGTGGTTGGTGATGCAGATCAATCAATTTATGCATTTAGGGGAGCAAATATAAGAAACATATTGCAATTTGAGGCAGATTATCCAAATGCCAAAACTATATTACTTGAGCAAAACTATCGATCAACTCAAAATATTTTAACTGCCGCAAATGCAGTAATTTCAAATAATGATGGTAGAAAAGAAAAAAATCTTTGGTCAGAGGCTGGAAGTGGCCCAATGATTACTGGGTACGTGGCTGAAAGCGAACATGATGAGGCTGATTTTGTGGTCAGGCAGATCGCAAGATTACGTGATCTTGAAAAATCTAATCCAGGTGATACAGCAATTTTTTATCGGACTAATGCTCAATCTCGAGTATTTGAAGAGGTATTCATGAGAATAGGAATCCCATACAAGGTTGTGGGGGGTGTCAGATTTTATGAGCGCAAAGAGATTAAGGACCTTCTGGCCTATTTAAGAGTTGTTGTTAACCCAGAGGATGAAATTTCCATGCGTAGGATTATAAATACTCCGAAGCGAGGCATTGGTGATCGGACACTTGATCAGTTAGATCTCTTCGCTAAGAATAACAATTTAACTTTTTGGCAGGCTTTATGTGAGGTTAATATAAATCAAGAGTTTGCAGCGAAGTCAGCTACTACCCTAATTGATTTTGTTAAGTTTATAAAATCAATGCAAACTCTGGTTGAAGCAAAGACCAGACCATCGGTTATTACGCAAGCTGTATTAGAAGAATCAGGGTTGTTAACTGAGTTGCAAGATAGCAAAGATCCACAAGATGAAGTCAGAGTAGAGAATCTAGAGGAATTAGTTGCTGTTGCAACTGAGTATGAAGAGAGTGAAGTTGATGAAGGTGAGGAGATTTCACTTACTGGATTTCTAGAAGATGTTTCATTGGTAGCAGATGCTGATCAGATTCCTGATGGTGAAGATCATGGTGGCGTTGTAACTATGATGACATTACATACTGCTAAAGGATTAGAGTTTCCGACGGTATTTTTAACTGGAATGGAGGAGGGTATTTTTCCTCATTCTCGAACACTAGATGATCCCGAGGAGTTACAAGAAGAGCGCAGACTTGCATATGTTGGATTAACCAGGGCTAGAGAAAATTTATTTATAACTAGGGCAGAGTATAGATCTGCTTGGGGCTCACCAAACTATAACCCGGCATCTAGATTTATTAGTGAAATTCCAGAAAATGTAATTGAATGGAATCAAGCTCAGGAAAAAACTAGTAGTTCAAGGTCTGCAATTAAGCGAAATTTTGCTGCCCCAAAGCCGACTGGAAAAGTAAGTAACACTATGCAATTAGAAGTGGGTGAGCGGGTATCACATGACACTTTTGGATTAGGAACGGTAATTGAGGTTAATGGTGAAGGTGACAGAGCGGAGGCCACCATTGATTTTGGCTCATTTGGGCCTAAGCGACTTTTATTGCGTTATGCCCCAGTTGAGAAATTATAAGTTTCTTAATTAGGTCATTACTATTACCACCTTGCAGTAGAAAATTGATCGGGGAAAATATTGGATCTTTTTGAGTACCAAGCACGAGATCTTTTTGAATCTCACCAAATCCCAGTATTAGCGGGTGCTGTGGCTAGCACTCCAGAAGAGGCCGAAGCAGCAGCAAAAAGAATCGGCGGAAAAGTCGTTGTAAAAGCACAAGTAAAAATTGGTGGGCGAGGAAAAGCAGGTGGCGTTAAATTGGCAGAAAACGCTATCGATGCAAAAGAAAAAGCTAATGCAATTTTAGGTATGGATATCAAAGGTCATATTGTAAAAAAAGTAATGATTGCTCAAGCAGCTCCAATTGATTTCGAATACTACTTGGCTATTCTTTTAGATAGGGCAAATCGTAACTTCTTAGTCATGGCATCGGTGGCTGGTGGAATGGAGATTGAAGAGGTTGCTCATAAAACTCCTGACAAACTGGCACGAGTTAGCATCGATCCCAATAACGGAATAGACAAAAAAAGAGCAATTGAGATTGCCAAAGCTGGTCAATTCCCAAGTGAGGTGATCGATCAAGTTGCTGAGGTTCTGATAAAGCTTTGGGATGCCTTTGTGAAAGAAGATGCGACCTTAATGGAGATTAATCCTCTGGTTAAAACCTCTGACGGAAAGATTATTGCCTTAGATGGAAAAGTAACCTTGGATGATAATTCAAACTTTAGGCACCCAGAACATGAAAAATTAACTGATCAAACTTCTACAAATCCATTGGAGTTACTAGCAAAAGAGAAGGATTTAAATTACGTAAAACTTGATGGTCAAGTAGGGATTATCGGAAATGGTGCCGGATTGGTGATGAGCACATTGGATGTTGTCGCATATGCTGGTGAAAAATACGGAGTTAAGCCTGCAAATTTTCTTGATATTGGTGGGGGCGCATCTGCTGAGGTTATGGCCAATGGCTTATCCATCATATTAGGTGACACTGATGTAAAAAGCGTATTTGTTAATGTTTTTGGTGGCATCACTGCATGTGATGCAGTTGCAAATGGCATTGTTCAAGCATTACAAATATTGGGCTCAAAAGCCACTAAACCGATTGTAGTTCGCTTAGATGGAAACAATGTTGAATTAGGAAGAAAAATTTTAAATGATGCAAATCATCCATTGGTGCAGCAACTTGAAACCATGGATGGTGCTGCAGCTAAAGCGGCAGAGTTGGCGGCGAAATAGTGGCAATTTTTGTAAACGAAAATACTAAGGTAATTGTTCAAGGTATGACTGGTTCAGAGGGAACCAAGCACACCAAGCGAATGCTAAAAGCGGGCACAAAAATTGTAGGTGGAGTTACTCCTGGTAAAGGTGGACAAACTTCTGATATGGATGGAGTTTTGATCCCAATTTTTAATTCGGTTAAAGAGGCAATTAATGCAACAGGAGCAAATGCATCAGTAGTTTTCGTTCCACCCAAGTTTGCTAAGACTGCTGTATTGGATGCGATTGAAGCCGAAATACCTCTAGTGGTAGTTATTACTGAAGGTATACCAGTTCACGATGTAGCAGCTTTTTATGCTCAGGCAGTTACCTCGGGTAAAACTCAAATATTAGGGCCAAACTGTCCTGGCATCATAAGCCCCGGCAAAACAAATCTAGGGATTATTCCTTCTGATATAACGGGTTCAGGAAAGATTGGTTTAGTTTCAAAATCAGGAACGCTTACATACCAAATGATGTATGAGTTAAGAGATTTTGGATTTACAACTGCAGTTGGGATTGGTGGCGATCCAATAATTGGTACAACACATATTGATTGTCTTCGTGCGTTTCAAGATGATCCTGAAACAAAGGCGATAGTAATGATTGGTGAGATTGGTGGAGATGCAGAGGAAAGAGCGGCACAATTTATCAAGGAGTATGTAACTAAGCCTGTTGTTGGTTATGTAGCTGGATTTACTGCTCCCGAAGGAAAAACCATGGGTCATGCTGGTGCCATAGTCTCTGGATCATCAGGAACGGCGGCAGCGAAAAAAGAAGCATTAGAGGCTGTCGGTGTTGCGGTTGGTAAAACCCCAAGTGAAACCGCTAACTTGATGCGCAAGATTTTGAATGGATAAATCGCAGATAGGAAAATAATGGTTGCGCGTCGCCTTTATGTAACGTTGCAACAAGTAATTAGATCAGTACTAATTATTCTCTTTCCATTAGCTTTCATAACCTTGTTTGCTTGGGCTACTGCAGGTAGTACTTATGGCACTACCTCAGACCCAATGAGGGCTGCAGTTTGGCTCTGGCTGGGTGCGCACTTAACACCATTTAATATTGTAAGTAACCAATTAAATGGCTACCTTTCATATTTACCCATCGGGGCGGCCTTACTTCCTATCCTTGCTATTAGAAATGGTTTTGGTCGAGTGGCTCAGACCCTTGATAATAAGAAAATTGGCAGATCATATTTTATTCTGATCTATTTTACGTTCTATATATTTTTAGCAATTTTAGCCAGTAATGCTCAAGTACAAATTAATTGGCTTAGGGCACTTCCAACTGTCTTAATTTTACTTTTTGTTGCAACTGCACGGAATAAAATAACCAATCTGATTAAATTACCGTGGAGTATCTTTATATTTTTCCTAGGAATCAGTGGAATAATTTTTACATTATCTTTGATCTTAAATTTTTCTACTGCTAAAAATCTTACTATCATTATTCAACCTGGAATTTTAGGTGGAATTTTATTAGTTATTTTACAGGTGCTTTATCTACCTAATTTATTTTTTGCAACCTTCAGTTATCTAATTGGATCTGGGTTTTCTCTTGGACAGAAAACTAATATCTCACCTATAATTTTTGAGTTACGAGAAATTCCTGCTATTCCAGCACTAGCTGCCTTACCAACTGGCAAATTGCCTTGGTTGATAATATTTACAATCGTTATCTCACTTTATGGCTGGATTAATTTTAGCTTGATAAGTAAAGTCAAATTAGATCCGAAAAGTATCTGGCAATTAAAAATTCGATTTATTTTTATTTCAGTGGCCTTTGTTGCCTTGGCATCATTTATAAGTTCAGGATCACTTATTTCTGAAAATATGTCACCTGTTGGGGTTAATCCAATATTGATTTCCATAGTTGTTGCAGCACACTTACTTTTAGTTATGCTTTTCATGTATTTATACACACTTATATTTAAGAAAAAAGTAAGTCAGGGGTAGGCTTAAGTTATGAGTGCGATCATTATCGATGGTAAAAAATCTGCTTCTAGAGTAAAAACTCAGATTGCTAATGAATTAAAACACTCGGGAAAACAGTTAGGACTAGGGACCATTTTAGTTGGAAATGACCCAGGTTCAGTCGCCTACGTAGAAGGAAAGCATCGAGATTGTGCGGAGGTTGGAATTGATTCAATTAAAATTAATTTAACATCGTCTGCATCCCAAAGTGAGATAATTGAAGCTGTAAATAGTTTGAATCAAAATAAGAAGTGCACCGGCTTTATCGTCCAGCTACCCTTACCAAAATCAGTTAATGTGCAAGCAGTACTAGAGCAAATAGATCCAAATAAGGATGCAGATGGTTTACATCCAACTAATTTAGGAAATCTAGTTTTAGGTAAAAATCCAGTAATACCTTGTACTCCAAGTGCGATACTCGCTCTTCTTAGAGAGTACAAGGTAAATTTAGATGGAGCAAAAGTTTTAATTATTGGTAGGGGAACTACGGTTGGTCGGCCGTTATCAATCCTGCTCTCACAAAAAGCGGTGAATGCCACAGTTACATTGGCTCATACAGGAACTAAAGATTTATTAAATCTAATTTCTAGTGCTGACATAATTATTGCCGCATTGGGAAGTGCTCATTTTTTAAAGCCAGAAATGGTTAAGTCTGGCACGATAGTAATTGATGTTGGAATTACAAGAACTGAAAACGGTTTGGTTGGAGATGTTGATCCAAGGGTTATAGATGTAGCTTCACTCTTTTCACCTATGCCAGGCGGAGTTGGTCCTATGACCCGTGCCATGCTTCTACGAAATTTAGTTGAATTGTCAAAGTAATGAAAGATAGTTTTACATTGGACCAAATTAGAAGGTTCTCACTTATAGTTGTAATCGTAGGGTTAATAATAGGAATGACGGGTGCAGTTAGAACGGGATCAATTATCTTGTCTTTAGGGGCAAGTGCCTTTGTACTAGCTAGATATACTCAGCAAAAAGTTAAGCGAAATATTGAACTTTTGCTACCAATTATGATTTGTATCCTACTTTTTGTCTTGGCGCTTTCTTTACCTAACGCGAGGTAATTACTCGATTTAGCAGTAATGGCATTCATCAGTAATATTGGGGCATACTTGAGGGGATTAAATGAGTCGTTCTGGGAAAGTCACTGTTGTCGGAGCTGGATTCTATGGCTCAACTACTGCGCTAAGACTTGCAGAGTATGATGTTTTTGAAACTGTGGTACTAACCGATATTGTTGAAGGCAAACCTGAGGGGTTAGCTTTAGATATTAATCAATCAAGGTCTATTGAAAAGTTTGAAAGCAAAGTAATTGGTGCAACAACTACAAGTGATGGTGCTGGATATGAAAAAACTGCCAACTCTGATGTAGTAGTGATTACCGCAGGATTGCCCCGTAAACCTGGCATGAGTCGAATGGATCTAATCGGTGTCAATGCTGGAATAGTTCGAGGTGTTGCTGAAAATATTGCAAAGCACTCTCCTAATGCTGTAATTATCGTGGTTTCAAACCCATTAGATGAGATGACAGCACTTGCGCAAATAGCAACTAAGTTTCCTTATAACAGAGTAATGGGTCAGGCTGGAATGCTTGATACTGCAAGATTTACAAATTTTGTAGCCGAAAAATGCAAGGTTGAAGTATCAGCAGTTAAAACTTTAACTTTAGGATCTCATGGCGAGACTATGGTTCCCGTACCAAGTCAATGCACTGTTAATGGAAAATCTTTGTCAGAGGTGTTATCAGAGCAGGAAATTTCCGAGTTGGTTGAAAAGACACGAAATGGTGGGGCAGAGATTGTTGCATTGCTTAAGACTGGATCTGCTTATTACGCACCATCTGCTGCGGCAGCAAGAATGGCTAGAGCGGTAATTACAAACTCAAATGAGATTTTGCCAGTGTGCGCTTGGGTAAATGGCGAATATGGAATTTCTGGTGTTTATCTTGGAGTTGAAGCTCAAATTGGTAAGAATGGTGTTACTAAAGTTATTGAAACTAAATTAACAGCAGATGAGCTTTCATCATTAAAAGCTGCTGCAGAAGCGGTTCGAAGTAAACAAGCTGATGTTAAAGATCTATAAGAGCGGAGTAAAAAGTGAACAAGATTAAGGTCGAAGGTACTGTCGTTGAGTTAGATGGCGATGAAATGACCAGAATTATTTGGCAATTCATTAAAGACTCATTGATCCTTCCATATCTTGATGTGAATCTTGAGTACTACGACTTAGGAATTGAATATCGAGATAAAACTGATGATCAAGTCACAATAGATTCTGCTCATGCGATTCAAAAGCATGGTGTTGGCGTAAAGTGCGCAACTATCACACCTGATGAGGCTCGGGTTGAAGAGTTTAAGTTGAAGAAAATGTGGAAGTCACCAAATGGGACTATTAGAAATATTTTAGGTGGCGTAATATTTCGTGAACCAATCATCATAAAAAATGTACCCCGTTTAATACCGCATTGGACAAAGCCAATAGTTATTGGTCGTCATGCCTTCGGAGATCAGTATCGTGCTACAGATTTTAAGGTTCCAGGCCCTGGTAAATTAACAGTAACTTTTACTCCAACTGATGGTTCAAAGCCAATGGAATTCAATGTCTTCGATTTTCCATCCTCAGGTGTGGCCATGGCTATGTATAACTTGGATGATTCAATTAGAGATTTTGCCAGGGCATCATTTAATTATGGATTAGTAAGAAAGTATCCAGTATTTCTTTCAACTAAAAATACAATTCTTAAGGCTTATGACGGCCGATTTAAGGACATTTTTGCTGAGGTCTTTGAAAATGAGTTCAAAGCTGAATTTGATAAAAATAATTTAGAGTATGACCATAGATTAATTGATGACATGGTCGCAACCTCACTTCGTTGGGAGGGTGGATATATCTGGGCCTGTAAAAATTATGACGGTGATGTTCAATCTGACACCGTTGCACAAGGCTATGGCTCACTTGGATTGATGACCTCAGTATTAATGACACCGGATGGTAAGACGGTTGAAGCCGAGGCCGCTCATGGCACTGTTACTCGTCATTATCGAGATCATCAAGCAGGTAAAGCAACTTCAACAAATCCAATTGCTTCGATATTTGCCTGGACCCAAGGATTGGCTCATCGTGCAAAGTTAGATAACACGCCAAAGGTTGCAGAATTTTCAAAGACTTTAGAAAAGGTATGTATTCAAACAGTTGAAAGCGGCAAGATGACTAAAGATTTAGCTCTTTTAATTAGTAAAGATGCACCATGGTTAAATACCCAAGAATTCTTAGCCGCAATCGATGAAAATCTAAAAAAAGCAATGGCCTAAAATAAAAATAGCCCCACTCAAATAAAGTGGGGCTATTTTTATTTGATTTTAATTTATTCTCTTACCATTAGCTGCATCAAACAAGTGAACCGCATCTGGATTAGCTCCAACTATTACTGTTTGACCAACCTTTGGTGGAGTCTTTGGATCCCATCGAATAATTACTTGACCTAATTCTTCACTAGTATTTGCAAACTTTAATGACTTATCTACGGGCTTTCCGTAAACAAATGCATCAGCACCTAATTCCTCTACAACTTCAACTGCAACCTCAAACCCAGTTGAGGCTGGAATAAAGCCCTCTGGCCTAATTCCAACAGTTACTGAGGATGCGGAGGTAGTTGTTGCTATTGCTAAATTTCCCAACATTGCTTTACCGCCAGCAACAGGAGCTGTAAGAAGATTCATTGCAGGTGAACCAATAAAACCAGCAACAAATACATTTTGTGGTTTATCGTAAAGATTTCGTGGCGTATCAACCTGTTGTAGTAGACCATCTTTTAGCACCGCTACTCGATCACCCATAGTCATAGCCTCAACTTGATCATGAGTTACATAAACCGTTGTAATACCTAATCTGCGTTGTAGGGCTGCAATTTGAGTACGAGTTGCAACTCTTAATTTTGCATCTAAGTTTGATAATGGTTCATCCATTAAGAAAACTTGCGGTTCGCGCACAATTGCTCGTCCCATCGCTACACGTTGACGCTGTCCACCAGATAGAGCTTTTGGTTTGCGATCTAAGTAATCTTCTAAATCTAATAATTTTGCGGCCTCTAAAACTCGGCGATCGCGTTCCTCCTTAGCAACACCTGCAATCTTTAGTGCAAATCCCATATTTTCAGCGACTGACATATGTGGGTAGAGAGCATATGATTGAAATACCATTGCAATATCTCGATCCTTGGGTGCAACATTTGTCACATCTTTATCACCGATGTGAATTGTTCCGGTATCAATTTCCTCAAGCCCGGCTAACATGCGAAGTGAGGTGGATTTACCACAACCGGATGGACCGACTAAAACTAAGAATTCGCCATCATTAACAGTAAGGTCTAATTTATCTACCGCTGGTTTTGTAGTTCCTGGATATATTCGAGATGCTTGTGAAAATACTACTGAGGCCATGATTTATTTCTCCCTCTTCCGGGTAGGTACGTACCCGACGATCCGTTGGATGAAGGTCTCACGTTTGTGAGAGTTGGCAAAGGCTACGACATAAAGGCAGTAAAGGGGAAGTGGGGCGTTAAAAGCGCCTGACTTAACGCCCTAACCGCCGGCACAGTTATCATTAAGTAATGGCTCAAGGGGCAATTCAAAGTATCGCAATCGTTTTAGGCTTGATTGCCGTGGGTGGAATCTTCGTTGCCGCAGAGATCGCACTGATATCGCTTAGAGAATCCCAGGTAAAGCAGATTGCCCATAAGGGTATACGTGGCGCAAGAGTCTTTAAATTAACTAAGAATCCAAATAGATTTTTAGCTGCCGTACAGGTTGGTATTACTTTCTGTGGATTTTTATCGGCGGCGCTGGGTGCTGAGCAACTTGGCCAATATGTAATTCCAGAGCTAGAAAGTATCGGCATCTCTACTCAAAGCAGTGAAATTCTCTCTATCGTAGGAATCACCTTGGTAATTGCTTACATATCTCTAGTATTTGGTGAACTTGTTCCAAAGCGCCTAGCTTTGTATAAGGGCGAGTCGATAGCGCTCGCTACCTCCGCCATAATTGATTTGGTAGCCACTGTCTTTAGACCAATTATTTGGTTACTTTCACACTCTACCGATTTAATAGTAAGAATTTTTGGTATTACCTCAAAGACTGAGCGAAATCAGATCTCAGAGGTTGAGTTGATGGATTTAGTAAGTGGCCATGCCGACTTAACACAAGAAGAGCGAGAAATTGTTGAAGAAGTATTCAATGCAAGTGATCGATTAATTCATGAAATTATGGTGCCAAGAACTGAGGTTGATTTCTTGGATGCCTCTCTGCCTATTTCTCAGGCTAGAAAAATTGCGGTTGAGTTAGCCCATTCTCGTTATCCGGTGGTTCGCGGTAGTAGCGATGAGGTAATTGGTTTTCTACATGTTCGCGATTTGTTGAATCCAAAACTTGATGATGCTCAGATAACAATTATGGAATTAATCAGAAACATTCTATTTTTACCTGGTACAAAAGGAGTCCTACCAGCTCTGACTGAGATGCAAACTAAGCGACAACATATTGCCATTGTCTTAGATGAGTATGGTGGTACCGATGGAATTGTGACATTAGAAGATTTAGTGGAATGTCTAATTGGCGAAATCCATGATGAATACGATCCTCAAGAATCAGACAACACATTTGAAAAGCGAACTGGCGATATCGAGCTAGATGGTTTAATTTCACTAGAAGAGTTGCAGGAGATTTCTGGAATATCTCTACCAGAGGGTCCATATGAAACTTTAAGTGGTTTTGCTATGCACTATCTGGGGCGAATTGCGCAAGTAAATGATGTCATAAGAATTAATGGTGCACGCTTTACAATTATCAGTATGAATGGCAAACGCGTTGGCCAAATACTTCTTGCTAGAGATGATGCTTAATGAGTAAAAAGCGAGTCTTATCTGGTATTCAACCCACGCATGACTCATTTCATTTGGGAAATTACTTAGGAGCACTTAAGCAGTGGGTTGAACTTCAAACCGATAATGATGCCTACTACTGCGTGGTTGATCTACATGCCTTAACAGTTGAAACCGATCCAAAGCTTTTACATCAAAGAACTTTATTATCAGCTGCACAATTAATTGCAATTGGTATTGATCCAAATAAATCAACACTCTTTGTTCAATCTCATGTTCCAGCACACAACCAACTTGCTTGGGTATTTGAATGCATAACCGGTTTTGGAGAAGCAAGTCGTATGACTCAATTTAAAGATAAATCTCAAAAAGGTGGCGCCGAAAGAACTAATGTTGGCTTATTTACCTATCCAATTTTGCAAGCAGCTGATATTTTGCTTTATCAACCCGATTTTGTTCCAGTTGGAGAAGATCAGCGGCAACATGTAGAACTGACACGGGACATTGCTGAACGATTTAACAAAAGATTTGGCAAAGTTTTCAATATTCCACAAGCTCAGATAATAAAATCACTTGCAAAAATTAATGATTTACAAGATCCAACAGCAAAGATGAGTAAATCAGCCTCTAGCATGGCGGGAGTTATCGAGATACTAGATACACCGGAAGCAACCTTGAAAAAATTTAAGTCATCTGTAACTGATGATGGTAAAGAAATTAAATTTGATGAGAAATTAAAGCCTGGGATTTCAAATTTACTAACAATTCACTCAGCTTTATCTGGTAAGTCAATTCAAAGCATTGAGAGTGAATTTGCTGGTAAGGGTTATGGAGATTTTAAATCAGCGGTTGCAGAGGTCGTTATTGCTAATTTAGAGCCGATTGCCAAGCGCACCCAAGAACTCATGTCCGATCGCGCAGAATTAGTTAAGATTTTAGAAGTTGGTGCCCAACGAGCTAACCAAGTTGCATCTGAAACTCTTAAGTCGGCATATTCGGCTATTGGCTTGATTTAGCACCTATTTTTAAGAGTAATTTGTAAAAACTCTTAACTCTGTATTTAGAGTTTAAGTGATTCTAAACAAATCGTAATATATGGCCTAGGGCGTTGACCCTGATGAAATGGGACCTAACGATAGGGTCTGCCTACAACCAACCCCAGTTTTTTTGGGAACTAGTCCTTGGGAGGGATTTTGAAAAAATCATTTAAATTCGTAGTCGCCGTAGCAGCGACTTCACTTGTGGCATCTGTTGCTGTGACCCCGGCAGCGCATGGTGCGACTAAGCAAAAAGTTTGTGTCGCACTCGACACTGCTGGTATCAATGACAAGTCATTCAACCAGAGCTCTTATGAAGGTGCCAAGATGGCACTAAAGCAGGGATTTGCATCATCAATTGAGTATGCACCTGCGAATTCAAATGCTGACTACGCACCAAATATTAAAAAGTTCATCGAAAAGAAATGTACTTTAATTATCGGAGTTGGATTCTTGCTAGGTGATGCTATTGCTGCTGCAGCTAAAGCAAACCCAAATGTTAAGTTTGGATTTGTTGATGGTTGGGGCTTGGGCAATAACGTCAAAGCAATTACCTATAAGACCGATGAAAACTCATTTATTGTTGGATATATGGCAGCTGCCTTGAGTAAGACAGGTAAGGTCGGAACCTACGGCGGATTACCAATTCCAACAGTGACAATATTCATGGAAGGTTACGCAAATGGCGTGGCTCACTACAATCTCATCAAGAACAAGAATGTTCAAGTTTTAGGTTGGAATACTGATACTAAGACTGGAACTTTCCTTGGTGGCTTTAATGACACTACAAAGGCCCTTCAAACTTCAATTTCACTAGAGCAACAAGGAGCAGATTTTATTTTCCCAGTTGCCGGTGGAATGCAAGCAACAACAGCTGCAAATAGCCAAAAGACCAAGAAATCAAATGTAATTTGGGTAGATGCAAAGGTTATGAATACTGGACCTCAATTTGCTGATGTAACCCCAGCATCAGTTGTTAAGGGATTAGCAGAGGGTGTATTAGCGACCGTGAAGGAAGCTCAC
>RHBS01000031.1 GCA_010030895.1 Actinomycetota bacterium
TAATGCCAAAGATGTTAGATTTTTGGATATTTAAAGGTAATTTAAAATGGATAAAACTTTTACAGATAACCAAGGCGAACATGGTCGCGATCGGCAGGAGTCTGTTGATTTACAAGTTGAAATGGCTAGGTCTTATTTAGATTACGCAATGAGCGTAATTGTTGGTAGAGCACTTCCAGATATTAGAGATGGATTAAAGCCAGTTCATCGAAGAGTTTTATATGCAATGTATGACGCGGGATATCGTCCAGATAAGGGCTACTACAAATCATCTCGCATTGTTGGAGATGTTATGGGTAATTACCACCCCCATGGTGATACCGCAATTTATGATGCAGTAGTTCGACTTGCTCAATTCTGGTCGCTTCGTTATCCGTTAATTGATGGCAATGGAAACTTTGGATCTCCTGGAAATGATCCAGCTGCGGCAATGCGTTACACCGAAGCTCGTCTGGCGCCACTTGCAATGGAGATGATGCGAGATATAGATGAGGACACTGTTGATTTCATTGCAAATTATGATGGCAGATCACAAGAGCCAACAGTTTTACCAAGCAGGTTTCCAAATTTATTAGTTAATGGTTCAGCTGGAATTGCAGTTGGTATGGCAACAAATATTCCACCACACAACTTAAATGAGGTAGTTGAAGCTACCTGTTTTGCATTAGAAAATCCAGATTTGCCATCTGAACAATTATTAGCAAAATTGATGACAATTGTTAAAGGACCTGATTTTCCAACCAAAGCTTTAATTGTGGGTAGAGGTGGAATTGAAGATGCTTATAAAACTGGTCGGGGTTCAATAATTATGCGGGCAGTTGTTGAGGTAGAGGAAATAAATAAGCGAACCTGTTTAGTAGTCACAGAGCTTCCATACCAAGTTAACCCAGATAATTTAGCGCTAAAAATTGCTGAATTGGTTAAAGATGGTCGAATCAAAGGAATTGCAGATGTAAGAGATGAGGGAAATGAGCGGCTTGGTCAGCGATTAGTAATTGTGTTACGAAATGATGCAGTGGCAAAGGTAGTTTTAAATAATCTTTACAAGCACACACAATTACAAGATTCATTTGGTGCAAATATGTTGGCATTAGTTGATGGTGTACCAAGAACACTTCGCTTAGATGAATTTATTCGCTACTACATTGATCATCAGGTAGAAGTAATTGTTAGGCGTAGTAAGTACAGATTGGTTGAGCGGGAAAAAAGAGCTCATATATTAAAGGGTTATCTAAAGGCACTAGATTCCCTAGATGCTGTAATTGCATTAATTAGAGCAAGTAAGACACCAGAGGAGGCTAGAACTGGTTTAATGAAATTGCTTGAGGTTGATGAGATTCAAGCTAATGCAATTTTGGATATGCAACTAAGAAGAATTGCAGCGTTAGAGCGCCAAAAAATTACCGATGAGCACACTGAATTAATGGCTGAGATTAAGGAATTAAATATCATTTTAGCTAGCCCAGAAAAACAACGTTTAATAATTAAAGATGAGTTACAAGAGGTGGCAAATAAGTATGGAAATGAACGCCGCACTCAAATTATTGCCGGTGATACTGATTTATCAGTTGAGGATTTAATTCCAGATCAAGATGTAGTAGTAACAATTACTAAGGGTGGTTACTCCAAGCGAACCAAGGCTGAGGCGTATCGCGCACAAAAACGAGGCGGAAAAGGTGTTAAGGGTGCAGCCCTAAAATCTGATGATGTTGTAGAACATTTCTTCACCGCATCTACCCATAATTGGTTGTTATTTTTTACCAATAAGGGCCGGGTTTATCGAGCAAAGGTGCATGAATTACCAGATGCTGGTCGAGATGCCAGAGGTCAACATGTTGCAAATCTTTTAGCATTTAAACCTGATGAGGTAATTGCATCAGTTATTGCAATTGCAGATTATAAAACTCAACCATACTTAGTAATTGCAACTAAGGGTGGAATAGTAAAAAAGACAGAGTTGGCAGAGTATGACTCAACTAGAACTGGTGGCTTAATTGCAATCTCCCTAAAGGAAAATGATGAGGTGGTCTCTGCTGCATTAGTAAGTGACAAGGAGGAATTGCTATTAGTTTCAAAGATGGGAATGTCACTTAGATTTAGCGCTAACAATGATTCACTCCGCTCTATGGGAAGAGGAGCTACTGGAGTAATTGGAATGAAGTTTAGAAAGGGCGATAATCTATTAGCAATGGCTGCGATAAGTAGCGATAATAAAAATTATGTATTTACTGCAACCGATGGTGGTTTTGCTAAGAGAACCAAACTTGAAGAGTATCGATCCCAAGGACGTGGTGGCATTGGTGTTAAGGCTGCAAAAATTGATGAGGACTCACGAGGGGTATTAGTAGGTGCAATGATTGTTCAAGAAAGTGATGAAATTTTGGCGATCTCATCGGCTGGCACAGTAATGCGCACACCACTAACACAAATTCGAGAGACTGGTCGGGATACCTTGGGAGTAAGGCTAGTTAACCTAGATCCAGGAATCTCTGTAGTATCTGTTACTCGTTTAGTTGAAGATCTTGATTAGGCGCTCAAAAAGAGAAGAAGGTAGAGGTATTAATTAAGAACTTTTGGTTATGAAGTACTTCCTCAGGTAGCCTTCACCAGCAATATGGGCCTATAGCTCAGCCTGGTTAGAGCGCTTCCCTGATAAGGAAGAGGTCTGTGGTTCAAGTCCACATAGGCCCACCCTGCAACTAACGCGGGGACCTAGCTCAATTGGTAGAGCACCGCCTTTGCAAGGCGGGGGTTAGGGGTTCGATTCCCCTGGTCTCCACTTAAGAGTTATTTTTTAAATAACCTAAATTGGTAATAATTTTTTCAGTAGCAAATGACATATTCATTGTGTAAAAATGTAAGCCATCTACTCCAGTAGAAATTAATGAATCACAAAGCGTAGTAGCAATCTCAACTCCAACCTTTTCAACCTCTTCAGTGGGGGTAGTGGGATCAATTCTCTCCAGTACAAATTTTGGTAACTCTGTACCACCTAATTCAGCCATCCTAGTTAATTGCTTAAAATTGGTAATAGGTAATACACCAGCTATTACCTTTAATTTAGAGCCCCTACTTTTTAATGAGTTTACTAATCTATAAAAATTATCAATATTAAAAAAGAATTGAGTCACTACATATGTAGCACCCTTTTGCTCTTTAGTAAGTAGTACCTCTAAATCCTTTTCAAAATTACCATTTGATGCCGGATGGCCATCTGGGAAGGCTGCGGCACCAATCGTAAATTTTTTTCGGGCTGCTAAAAATGAGATTAATTGATCGGCATGATCAAACCCACCTTCAGTCTTACTCCAGGTCGATTTTGGTCCGCCAACTGGATCTCCACGGAGTGCGAGAATATTTTCTATCCCCACCTGCTCATATTGATCCACAATCTCAGATAATTGATCTTTAGTTGAATTAACACAGGTTAGATGAGCAGTTACTGGAACATTAATAAATAATCGCAGCTCTTTGGCAATTTTTATAGTTCGATCTCGAACCGAACCCCCTGCACCATATGTAACTGAGATACTACTTAAATCAAAGTTTTGCAGGTGATTTACAGCGCTCCACATTTTATCTTCACCCGCCTGATCTTTAGGCGGGAAAAGCTCTATTGAAAGATTTGGTAGCAAATTAATACCTAGTTATTAATTTGATATTTGGCTACGTAAAGTTTTTGCAGCCGCAACCATATTTGTTAGCGCTGGGGTAACCTCACTCCATTGTCTAGTCTTTAGACCACAATCTGGATTTACCCATAATCGCTCAGCTGGAATCTTTTGCGCCGCCTTTTTCATCAGCGAGATTATGTGATCTTGGGTTGGAATATTTGGTGAATGAATGTCATACACCCCAGGTCCAATCTCATTTGGATACTTGAAGTTATCAAATGCATCTAATAACTCCATATCTGATCTTGAGGTTTCAATTGTTATGACATCAGTATCCATATCTGCAATTGAAGAAATAATGTCATTAAATTCGGAGTAACACATATGGGTATGAATTTGCGTTTGATCGCTCACCCCATTTGCAGCGATCTTAAATGCTCCAACTGCCCAATCTAAATACTCTTGCCATTGAGATTTACGAAGTGGCAAACCTTCTCTTAGGGCCGCTTCATCAATTTGAATAACTTTTATACCAGCTTTTTCTAAATCTAAAACCTCTTCTCTAATTGCTAGAGCAAGTTGGGCGCAAGATGCAGATCTTGGTTGATCATCTCTAACAAATGACCAGTTCAAAATAGTTACTGGTCCAGTCAACATTCCTTTCATCACCTTTGAGGTTTGCGATTGCGCAAACTTAATCCACTCAACTGTCATCGCCTTTGGTCTTGTAATATCGCCAAATAGAATTGGTGGTTTTACACACCGTGAGCCATAGGATTGAACCCAACCAAATTGGCTAAATGCATACCCTTCTAGTTGTTCACCGAAATACTCAACCATGTCATTTCGCTCAGCCTCACCATGGACTAAGACATCAAGGCCTAATGACTCCTGCTCTTTTATTGAAAATACGATCTCTTTTCGCATTGCTTCTTGATATGCACTTTCAGTTAACTCACCACTTTTATATTTACTTCTTGCAGATCTAATATCTGCTGTTTGTGGGAATGAACCAATTGTTGTAGTTGGAAATTTAGGCAGATTTAAAATTGGATCCTGCTTGGCTTGTCTTTGTTGGTAATTACTCTTGCGCTTACCCCAATTACTATCAACCTTAGCTAACTCTGCTTGAACTGCAGGATTATGCACCCTGGCAGAGCTTCTTCTAGAGCTTAAAGATTTTTGATTCTGTGCTAATTCATCTGCAACCTTGGCTCTGCCAAAATTAATTGCAGCAGCAATTACCTCAATTTCTTTGATTTTTTGGATCGCAAAAGCAAGCCAGGATAAAACCTCAGTATCCAACTTCTTTTCACTAGCTAAATCAACTGGCACATGCAGCAATGAACATGAAGGTGCAATCCATAAATTATCACCCAGTTTTTTTGCAATAGGTTCTAACCAATCCAAAATACCATTTAAATCACTCTTCCAAATATTTCTACCATTTACTACTCCAAGAGAGATAACCTTTCCACTCATTTTGGAGATCACCGAATCAACTTCACCTCGGCCATTAATGGCATCTATATGTAATCCGGCAATTGGTAATTTAGCGATAATATCTAAATTATCTTCTAATGTACCAAAGTAGGTTGCCAGTAAAATCTTTAATTTTGAAGTATTTAATTTTGAATAGGATACTTCAAATGCCTTCTTTAACTCACCACTTAACTCGGTAACTAAGATAGGTTCATCAATTTGTACCCACTCAATTTTATGCTCAGCAAATACCTCAAGAAGTTCAGCGTAAACATCTAAAAGTTTTGGCAGCAGATCTAACTTATTTGAATTATCTTTTTCTTTACCAATTGCTAAATAGGTTACTGGTCCAATAATTACTGGCTTTGGATTAAAACCTAGATTTTTAGCCTCAATTATTTGTGCAACAACTCTGGTTGGGTTTAATTTAAAGGTAGTTGTGGCATCAAACTCTGGCACCATGTAGTGATAATTAGTATCAAACCACTTAGTCATCTCCGCAGCTGAGATCGCATCTTTTGGATCAACTGATCTTCCCCGGGCTACGCGAAAATAATTATCTAATTCATCCCCAAAGTAATCTCTAGCTCGTTGTGGAGTATTTCCTAAGGTAAAACTCATATCTAAAACTTGGTCATAGAGGGAGAAGTCACCAACTGCGACCCAGTCAAGTGATTTTTGATGATTCCAATTTATTTTTCGAATTTCACCAGCAACTTTTAACAACTCTTCCTTGCTAGATTTACCTGACCAGTAACTCTCTTGGGCAAATTTCAACTCTCGCATTGAACCAATACGGGGAAAGCCTAAATTATGTACTTTTGCCACAAACTCCTCCAGGTGCCATTGGATGGTATCGATATTGATAGGCAACTTAAATAAGTCGCATATGTAAATGTTATCAGAGGTTTTATCCCTATCTATATGGTGATTGGTTTAGTAATTTAATGAGTAATTTTTTAGTGTAAACTTCAAATTATGAGTACCTCAAATCAAGCAATATTTCACACCAGCATGGGTGATATCACCATTGAATTATTTCCAAACCATGCACCCAAAACAGTTAAAAACTTTGTTGAGCTAGCAACTGGGGCTAAAGAGTGGGTCGATCCAAATATTGGCGAAAAGGTTAAAACCAATCTTTATGATGGCACTATATTTCATCGAGTAATTCCAGGATTTATGATCCAAGGTGGAGATCCACTAGGTAGTGGCATGGGTGGGCCTGGTTATAACTTTGCTGATGAATTTCATGGTGAGTTAAGTTTTGATAAGCCATACCTGCTGGCAATGGCAAATGCCGGACCAAATACTAATGGCTCCCAATTTTTTATTACCGTAGCGCCAACTGCTTGGTTAAACCGAAAACACACCATATTTGGTGAGGTAAAAGATGCATCTAGCCAAAAGGTAGTTGATGCCATCTCAACTGTTAAAACTGGTTCAAATGATAAACCAGTTCAAGCGGTTAAAATTAACTCTGTAACCATTAAGTAGATTAATGCCAAAGGGATTAACTAAAAATTTAATCTTATTTATCTCTGGTTGTTTTTTAATCTCCCAATTTCAAACAAATCTACAATTTGAATTAGCGCTGTATCCAGCTGCAATTGATCAGGGGCAGTGGTATCGATTAATTACTGTTGCGTTGGTACATGGTGGCTGGCTGCACTTAATATTTAATATGTTGGCGTTACTATCCCTTGGAACCTTAATTGAGGGATTTTATGGTCGAAATAAGTATGTAATTATTTTGATCACAAGTTTGATCTGCGGCTCACTTACCTCATACCTTTTTAACCCACCACAAACTTTGGCAGTCGGTTCATCTGGCATGATCTTTGGTTTATTTGGCGCCTTAGCTATTGCCGGTAGATCACTTGGGGCAAACCTAAAAGAGGTTGGTTCATTAATCGCCTTAAATCTTGCTATCCCATTTTTAATCCCTGGGATTGATTGGAAGGCCCACCTAGGTGGATTGGTAGCAGGGGCCTTAACCGCCGCCCTACTTAAGCCTAAACGGCAGCTCTGGGAATAAAGCAGCCCCCAATTAAGTTGTGTAGATAGCAATCTTGAGCCTATCTGGCTCAACCTTTTGACCAAAGAGGCACTCAAGGTTGAGAATAACCCTCTGAGGTAATCGGCCCTAAGCCGGCTTTGAGGGTGAGCCCAACTAGATCTACCTAGATCTAGAAACCAAATGGACAAAAAAATGAAGAAGAAGGAGTAAATCTAGATGGCAAGAGCGGTAGGAATTGATTTAGGAACAACTAATAGCTGCGTATCGGTATTAGAGGGTGGTGAGCCAACTGTTATTGCAAATGCAGAGGGTGCTAGAACCACGCCATCAATTGTTGCCTTTGCAAAAAATGGTGAGGTATTAGTTGGTGAGGTAGCAAAGCGTCAATCTGTAACAAATGTTGAGCGCACGATTCGCTCCGTTAAAAGACACATGGGAACTAATTGGACTCAAGATATTGATGGCAAAAAGTACACCGCCCAGGAAATTAGCGCACGTATATTAATGAAGTTAAAGCGTGATGCAGAAAGTTACTTAGGTGAGACGGTATCTGATGCGGTTATTACCGTACCGGCATACTTTAATGATGCGCAACGTCAAGCTACTAAAGAGGCTGGCGAGATTGCAGGTCTTAATGTATTGCGTATTGTTAATGAGCCAACCGCTGCAGCGCTCGCTTATGGATTAGATAAGGGCGATAAAGAACAAACAATTTTAGTTTTCGACTTAGGTGGCGGAACATTTGACGTATCCTTACTAGAAATTGGTGAGGGTGTAGTTGAGGTTAAAGCAACTAATGGCGATAACAATTTAGGTGGAGATGATTGGGATCAAGCATTAGTTGATCACCTAGTTAAAACCTTTGCTGCTAAAAACGGTATTGATTTAACTAAAGATAAGATGGCAATGCAACGAGTTCGCGAAGCGGCTGAGAAGGCAAAGATTGAGCTTTCATCATCTGCCCAAACCTCTATTAATTTGCCATACATAACAGTTGATACTGAAAAAAATCCACTGTTTTTAGATGAGACAGTTACTAGAGCCCAATTCCAAGGCTTAACTGCAGATCTATTAGAAAGATGTAAGAAGCCGTTCCAATCAGTACTACGTGATGCTGGTATTCCAATAGCAGATATTGATCATGTGGTCCTAGTTGGTGGCTCAACCCGCATGCCAGCAGTTGTTGAGTTAGTTAAATCATTAACTGGTGGACAGGAGCCAAATAAGGGTGTTAACCCAGATGAGGTAGTAGCAGTTGGTGCAGCTCTTCAAGCTGGTGTTTTAAAGGGTGAGGTAAAGGATGTTCTATTACTTGATGTAACCCCACTTTCACTTGGTATTGAAACCAAGGGTGGCGTTATGACTAAATTAATTGAGCGCAATACCACTATCCCAACTAAGCGAAGTGAGATCTTCTCAACCGCAGATGATAACCAGCCAGCTGTACAGATTCAGGTGTTCCAAGGTGAGCGTGAAATGGCTGCTTACAACAAAAAACTTGGCATGTTTGAGTTAACTGGCCTACCACCTGCACCACGAGGTGTACCACAAATTGAAGTTACCTTTGATATTGATGCAAATGGAATTGTCCACGTATCAGCAAAGGATCTTGGCACTGGCAAATTACAAAGCATGACCATCACTGGCGGATCTGCTCTTTCTAAAGAAGAGATCGATCGCATGATGAAGGATGCTGAAGCCCATGCTGAAGAGGATAAGCAACGTAGAGAGGAAGCTGATGTTAGAAACTCTGGCGACTCTTTGGTTTATCAAACTGAGAAATTCTTAAAAGATAATGCTGATAAGTTTAATGATGGCGATAATGCAACTAAGAAAGGCGAGCTAGAGGTTGCAATTGCTGATCTTAAGAAGGCATTAGAGGGCACAGATCTATCTGCAATAAAGAGTGCAACTGAGAAGGTCTCTGAAATCAGTCAGCAATTAGGCGCTGCCCTATATGCTGCAAATGCTGCACAAGCTCCAGCCGGTGATACACCAGCAGATGATGGTGTTCAAGATGCTGAAGTTGTGGATGAGCAGAAGTAATGAGCGAAGAAAATTTAGCTGCGTCAGAGAAGGAACTCTCTGACGCAGTTGATGAGGTATTAAATGAAGCAACCGCTGTAGTAGATGAGGTTGCAACTCTTACTTCAGATCTGCAACGATTACAGGCAGAGTATGCAAATTATCGAAAACGTGTTGATCGCGATCGACAATTAACATCTGAACTTGCCTTTGCTGCAGTTTTATCTGAGCTACTTCCAGTTTTAGATGATTTAGATAGAGCAGGTGAGCATGGTGAATTAACTGGTGGTTTTAAAGCGGTGGCAGATCGAATTAACTCCATCGTTGAAAAATTAGGGCTAAGTAAGTTTTCAGATGCACCAGTTACCTTTAACCCTGAGATCCACGAGGCTCTAACCCATGAAACCTCAACTGAAGTTACTGAACCAACTGCAACAAAGATTTTGCAGCCTGGGTATAAATTTAAGGATCGGGTAATTAGAGCTGCTCGAGTTGCAGTTACTGAACCTGAAGTTAGTAAGTAACAGTTAAAAGCTTATGGCGGCGAAGGATCTGTATGAAAAGGATTACTATCAAATCCTTGGTGTTGCTAAAAATGCAGATGCAGCTGCCATAAAAAAACAGTATCGAAAACTTGCTAGAGAGCTGCACCCTGATAAAACTAAGGGTGATAAAAAATTAGAGGATCGCTTTAAAGCAGTCTCTGAGGCTTATGACATATTAGGTGATGACAAAAAACGTCGTGAGTATGACGAAGCTAGAGATGCTTTTAAATCAGGTCGGATTCCACCTGGATACTCAGCTGGTGGACAAGGATTTAACTCCGGTGATTTCAGTGATTTATTTGGCCCTGGTGGAGATATCTTCTCCACCCTATTTGGTGGTGGCAGAAGTCGGCATGGCTCTGATTTACAAACCGAGGCCTCAATCTCATTTAAGGACTCAATTTATGGAACTGAATTAAATTTAAGATTATCACCACAAGGCTCTGCTCCAACTAATATCACAACTAGAGTTCCAGCAGGAATTAAAGATGGTGCCAAGATAAAGATTAAAGGACGTGGCGCACCAGGTGCAGCAGGTCCTGGAGATTTATATGTAATTGTCCATGTGACACCACATCCAGTTTTTTCTAGAAAAGATGAAAATATCCATTTAACACTGCCAATTACCTTTACTGAAGCAACCTTAGGAGCTGATATTTCAGTTCCAACATTAGATGGGGATGAGGTAACAGTTCGTATCGCGCCAGGAACACCAGCAGGTAGGACTTTAAGAATTAAAGGTAGAGGTGTTAAGAAAGGTTCAACTGCTGGGGACCTATTAGTAACTTTGGATGTAAGAATTCCACAACGAGTTGATGGTGCTGCGAAAAAAGCTATTGAAGATTTTGCTAAAGCTACGGCAGATTTTAATCCACGGGCTGAGTTGTTTAAAAAGGCTAAATTATGAGCAATGAGAATCAAATTCCTGAGGATGAGGCTGTTTATGTAATCTCAGTTGCATCCAAGCTATCTGGATTACATCCACAAACCCTTAGACAATATGACAGATTAGGTTTAGTTTCACCAAGTAGAACTATTGGAAAAAATCGTCGCTACTCACTTATTGATATTGTTAAATTACGAAATGTTCAAAGATTAGTTGGTGAGGGGATAAACCTTGCTGGTATCGCCCGGATTATTGAGTTAGAGGAGGCGGTAGCAAATATGGCACTTGAGGTGGCAAAGTTAAGAACTGAGGTGGATGCCCTACTTGAGGCTAATCCGCCAAAAGCATTGGTAAGGCGGGATAATCAAACCATTGTTCTTTATCCAAATAATTAAACCATTAAAGATAGGCTTAAGCCATGTCAGTTAAAGATAAATTAAAAGAAGAGATTCTAAAAAAAGCTGTTGTGCATGGAAAGGTTATTTTATCCTCAGGCAAAGAGGCGAATTACTACGTAGATTTGCGCAGAGTAACTTTAGATTCAACCGCAGCCCCATTAGTTGGCGAGGTGATGTTAGATCTAACTAAAGATTTAAATTTTGATGCTGTTGGCGGTTTAACTCTGGGTGCAGATCCGGTAGCAACTGCGATGATGCATGTGGCTGCAAAAACCGGAAGAAAGTTAGATTCTTTTGTAGTTCGAAAGGCTGAAAAAGCGCATGGATTACAAAGAAAGTTAGCTTTTGAATTAATATTTTCTAAATAACCATTACTTAAATCATCTAATACATTTACTTCATATTTTTCGTTAATTAATCGATCAACTAATGCTGAGCCAATGTAACCGGCACCACCTGTTACTAAAATTTTCATCAAAGCCCAAGATCAGCTAATTGATAGGCAGCCCGATACTCAAGATTTGCCTCTTTTACTTTTGGCGCAGCCCCTCGCTCAACTATTACCGCCACTGCAACCACAATGGCGCCGGCCGCTTTTAACGCCTCAACCGCGGTTAATACTGAACCCCCTGTAGTTGAGGTATCTTCAACAGCTAAAACTCTTCTACCTTTAACATCTGGACCTTCGATTCTTCTTTGTAATCCATGCGCTTTTTCAGCCTTTCGAACTACAAAAGAATCTAACTTTCTTCC
>RHBS01000032.1 GCA_010030895.1 Actinomycetota bacterium
TTTTGGTAATTGTTTGAATAAACTCTTCAGCCACAGACTCAACGACATACACTCGCTCTGCGCCAATACAGGATTGTCCTGCATTTGCCATAGCTGACCAGAGTGCATACTCAGCTGCTAACTTAATGTCAGCATCTTTAGCAACAATTACGGGATCTTTTCCACCACACTCTAAAACCACTGGGATCATAGATTCAGCACAGCTTGCTGCAACTTTTTTAGCAGTCCTGGTTGAACCGGTAAAGGATATTTTATTTACCTTAGATTGAGTTAAAGCCTTTCCAGTATCTGGTAATCCAGTGATTGTGGTAAAAATATTTTCAAAGGGTGCAACCTTTGAAAATGAATCAGCGAGCCACTTTCCAACACCAGGAGTAAATTCAGAGGGCTTAAATACCACAGCATTTCCGGCAGCAAGGGCGTAAGCAATGGAGCCCATTGGTGTAAAAATTGGATAATTCCAAGGACCAATAACACCAACTACACCTAGGGCAGATCGCTGAACCTGTGCCTTCATATTAAACATTAATAACCCAACAGGACGATCTTGCTTGCGCATAATCTGTTGGGCATGCTTTGCAGCCCAAGCAATATGATCAATTGCAATTGAAACCTCAAGTGATGCATCCCCTAGAGGTTTTCCACACTCAGTTGCTATTAATTGCGAAATCTCCTTTTGATTTTTAGTTATATACGCTGCCCATTTAAGAAGCACTCGCTTACGAGCAGTAAATCCAAACTCCTGCCATCGACTAGCAGCAGTTTGTGCATTATCGACAACTGTAAAAACCTCATCTTGTGAAAAGTTCTGATATGAGGCAATTACCTCACCAGTTCTTGGATCAAATTTTTCAAAGGTGGCATTGGTGCTCATGGGGTAAGAGTAAACTCTTTTTCATGGCAGAGTTAATCCGACCTTCAACTATTTTGCCGGCCGATCGCAGCGTAATCAATATTTACACAAGTGATGGGCTTAAATTAGTTGGCGAGGTGGCAACTCCAAAGAGTGAGATAACTGGATCAGTATTGATGCTCCACCCCAATCCATCTGGGGGCGGGATGATGGATTCACATATCTTTAAAAAAGCAGCTAACAGATTGCCGCACCTGGCAGGTATTCAAGTGATTAGATTTAACACGCGTGGCAGTAAGAGTCAGGCCGGGCAAAGTGAGGGCGAGTATGACCTGGGCAAATCAGAGAAGTTTGATGTATTAGCTGCAATCGAGTACTGCTTTAACAAATTAATGGTTAAAGATCTATATGTGATTGGCTGGTCTTTTGGAACAGAGTTAGCTTTGCAATATGCCAGAGATCCTCGGATTAAAGAGTTAATTCTGCTAAGTCCACCGATGCTATCTACCACCGATGAGGATTTAGCATTTTGGGCAAAAGATGGTCGACCAATTACCGCACTTATCCCCGAACATGATGATTATTTAAAGCCTGATCAAGCAAGATCAAAATTTTCTAAACTTTCCAATTTAACCCAGATAGATGTGGCAGATGGAAAGCATCTTTGGCTTGGTGAGCCAATGGTGCATCTGGTATTAAGTGAGATTGTTAAGATTATTGCGCCAAGTAGATTGCCGCTTCCAACAGAAATTTAAGATTGCTGGGCTCGAGGGAAAACAACCTCATCAAGAATTAGTAAAATTGCAGCAGCTATTGGCACTGCAAGTAAGCCACCAATTAATCCAAGGAGTGAGGTTCCAAGCAAGGCTGCAATAATTGTTACTAATCCAGGAATTGCTAATGATTTTCGCATTATTTTTGGTGTGATCACATAATTTTCAATCTGAACATAAATAATATATGCAGATAAAGCAATAATTGCTGTCGTAGGTGATTTAGTTAGTGATACCAAGGTAACAATTCCCATGCCAATAAAATGGCCAATTAATGGAATAAATCCACAAATTAATACCACCATAGCAAGTGGTCCGGAATAGGGCATAGAAATTATCAATCCCATTATTAAAATGAACAGTGCAGCAAGTGCGGCAATTATTGCTTGCCCACCAACAAATGCACCAACTCGAATGATGATGGCATTGACTAACTTGGAGACCCGATCTCTCCTGCTTGCGGATATAAATCGCAATCCAATATTTACAACTTGAGGTAGGGAGGCTAAGAAATAAAGAGTTAAAACTAAAATAGTTAGTGCCGATACTAAGCCTGATACCACAGCCTTACCAACACCAATTACGCCACCAAAAGCTGTAATTGCAAATTGTCCATCTTTGATGACAGAATCAATTTTGTTTTGCAGGGAATCAACAATTCCATATCTTGCATTTAAATCGTTAATTAGAGCGTTATTATTTAAATCTTTAACTAATTGTGGAGCATTATCAATTAGTTGATTTCCTTGATCAATTAATGGTGGAACTGCAATTGCAATAAAAACACCAACAAAAATCAGTACTAATCCCATTACCGCACCGACTGAAGCACCTCGATTTAAACCACGGTTTTGGAAAAAAAGTACCGCTGGATTTAATCCAGCAGCGAGGAATAGTGAGATAACAATTAATATAAATACAGCGCTAGCTGAGGCCAACGCCTGCAGGACTGTAAATGCTAAAAGAGCACCAGTTGTCACCATAAATCCAAAATAAAATGGATGACTGGTATCTACCGGCTTACCCTTTTTACCTAAATCTTCATTTGGCTTATTTGAGCTTTTTCGTTGGCGCAGTGTGGAAAGTTTTGAACCAATTTTTGGTTTACCAAATATCGCCATAATCTAATTTTATCCATCTTTTTTGCCAATACTGACCGTATTGATTAGAGGGTGGATCTTAAATAAGGGAGAATAAGGGTATGAGTGGGCTAAGAATCAAAGGATTAGGAGAGGAGATTGCCACTTTGGCCAATCTTCCTTGGGATAAGCCCCTTGAAAGTTGGCCAGAGGATGAGCTTTTAACCTCGATGCGAGGAATTTCAAGGCATGTAGTCCGTTTGATTAGATCAAATCCAAAGAAAAGTAATTCTGAGATATTTGCAGTTAAAGAGACTGTGCCAGAGTTTGCAAATCGAGAGTACACGTTACTAAGAGATTTAAATCAACGTACAGCTCCATGTGTTGAACCAGTTGCAGTAATTGAGGGCAGAGTGGATAGTGATGGTAATGAATTACCGGCAGCTCTAGTTACAAAGTACTTACCGTACTCATTACCATATCGAGTTATCTTAAGTGGTTCTGTTACTCCCACTGAAATCTTAAATATGGCAAATGCACTTGCTTTACTATTGGTAAGAATGCACCTACTTGGTTTTTGGTGGGGGGATTGCTCACTTTCAAATACCTTATTTAGAAGAGATGCTAATGATTTTGCTGCATATTTAGTTGATGCTGAAACTGGAGAGTTTCAAAAGTCATTAAGCGATGGCCAACGTGAACATGATCTTGAGTTAGCTCACTTTAATGTGGCAGCTGAGTTGGAAGATTTAGCATCGGCTGGTGTTTTATCTAAAGATATAAATCCTGTTAGAGCCTCAGATGGCGTCATCAGAAGGTATCGCAGATTATGGAAGATGCTAAAAGAGCCACAAATATTAGATGCTTCAGATCGACAGGCAGTTGAGCGAGCAATGAGATCTCTACAAGATTTAGGTTTTGCCGTTGAAGAGGTTGAGGTAACTACTACCGGAGATAAGGGCACAATTAGGTTTCAACCAAAATTAGTTGCAGCTCGCTACCATGCAAATAGGCTAGAGGAGTTAATGGGATTACAAGCAGAGGAGTTGCAGGCAAAGCGATTACTTGCCTCATATGATCGATATAAAGCGCGTGAGTTTCCACCAAGTACTCCACATGCAATTGTGGTTAAGCAATGGCTATCTGATGTATTTAGGCGAGTAGTAAATCAAGTGCCTGAGGAGTTAAAGGGTCGAGTAGAGCCAGCACAGCTATTTCATGAAGTTTTGGAGAATAGATGGTATTTGGGTGAGAAGTTAGGCCGAGATGTTGGGTTAGATTTTGCAACTCAAGATTATATTGAGAAGGTTCTACCTTATCGAATGGATTCTGGAGTGGTTGTTGGCAAATGAGTTTTAATCGAGCAATACCACCAAAAGGTGGGGCTAATTTTGGTAACGCATTTGATCTATCAACATTAAAAAAACCTGCTGCAACAGATGCGCCAATTCCAGGGGCTGTAGTAACTCAAGAAAACTTAGTATCTGATTTTGTCGGTAAATCTAAAGAGAAGGTAGTGGTTTTACTTTGCTGGTCTCCAAGAAGCACCCAATCTAAAGAAATACTAGAAATTTTAGGTAAGTTAGAAAGTGCTGATAAAGGCAGTTGGTTACTTGGCACAGTAGATGTTGATAGCCAACCCCAGGTAGCCCAAGCATTACAGGTAAAGGCAGTTCCAATCGCTATTGCAATTGTGGCCGAACAATTACTACCTTTATTTGAATCGGTACCACCAATTGATCAAGTCAGATTAGTGATTAATAAATTGTTAGAGCTAGCTTCACAAAAAGGTGTCGGCAAGGCCCCAGAAGGTCCAACTGAAATTCCGATGGAGCCAGAGGAGCAGGCGGCATATGCTGCCATGGAGAAGGGTGATTACAAGGCAGCAAAGATTGCATATGAGTCTTGGCTTAAACGAAAACCAAATGATCAGGTAGCAACAATCGGCCTGGCTCAAGTTAATTTAATGCTGAGAATAGATGGCCTAGATCCAGAGTTGATCTTAAAAAACGCCAAGGATAATGATTTAACTAGTCAATTAATGTGTGCTGATATTGAAATTGCCTCTGGAAATAATCAAGCAGCCTTTGATCGACTACTTCGAGCGATAAAGAGATTTGAAGGAGCAGATCGAGATAAAGCAAAATCTCATTTAATTTCCTTATTTAATTTAGTTGACCCAACTGATCCAAGATTGATAAAGGCAAGAAGTGAACTTGCGAGTTTGCTGTTTTGAAAAACTTCGATAAACAAGTATTTACTAAGAAAGAAAATATCTATTTGAGTGCTATTTTCTTTCTCTTTGGTATCTCAATAATGTCACTTGCCCCAAGAACTCCAGATTTAAAGGCTAATTTAGCAATTAATAATGGAACCTTTGGCACCTTACTAAGTGCTGCCTCAATTGGATCAATCATAATGTTGCTAATTGGCGGGCAAATTGTCCACACAATTGGTGCTAAACGAGCATTGCAAATTGGATCAACAATTATTGCCTTTTCATTTTTAGTATTAGTTCATACCAAATCACCATTGATTTTTTTAATTGCAAATATATGCGCCGGTTCTGGAATTTCGATTTACCACATTGCCTCAAGTGGCCATTCACTACATCGCCAAGATGATATTAAGAAAGCGATTATTCCAAAGTTATATGGTGCCTGGGCGGTTGGAGCCACCAGTACCGCAGCAATTGCATCCTTGATCTCAACTCACATTTCAATTGCTTGGCATATCTCAACCTTAATGATAACTGTTTGGTTAACTACCCAGTTTTGCATAAGAAAGTTATCTAATACCTTTTCACCAAAGGCAGGTGCTGATGATGCCTATCAAGTTACCTCACTTAAGCAGTTTAAGTTCAAGGTGAATTGGCTGTTGAGTATTGGTTTTTTCTGTTCATCAATTTTAGAGTTTGTGATTGCAGATTGGGCAACATTATTTGGTAAAGAACAACTTAATATGGGCTCATCGATAGCCACCTTTTCTTATTTACTCTTTTTAATTGGATTGATTATTGGCAGATTCTCAATTGGCTGGGCCTTAAACCATCAAAGTGAGCAATTTTGGATCAGGGCTGGTGGATTAATTGGAGGAGTAGGTTTTGTCTTTGGATTAATAATCTCAACTACGATTGTAAATAAGTATCAAACTCTTTCTTATGTAATAGCATTTTTTGGATTCTTTTTAGCTGGTCTTGGAAGCTCTGCAATGTCCCCATTATTTTTCTCAATTGCAGGTAGGCTCTCAGATGGTAAAAATGCGTTAGCTGTTGCGCAACTTAGCTTTATTAATACAGTTGCTATTTTTGTGGCAAAAACAATATTAGCCTGGGTTGTTCAATTAACCTCGATTACTGTGGCGCTAGTAATAACTGGATTAATAATGAGTTTATTACTTTATTTTGGACGGATAGGTTCAAATCAGAGGGTATGAGTAGTACTTTAATTTGTCGCCAAGTAAATAGTAATATCGCATACTTAATGCAATACTTTCTAAGGTGAGCCTGGTGGTAGAGATATTAAGGTTGGGATTTTTAAGTGAGTAAATTTGAGCTGCTACCAGCGGTAGATATCAAAGATGGCAGATCGGTAAGGCCAAAACAAGGTAGTGTAGTTGAGGGTACTACCTATGGCTCACCAGTTGAGTGTGCCTTAGATTTCCAAAAAGCAGGCGCAAAGTGGTTACACCTTGTAGATATAGATGCAGCTTACGGTGTTGGCAGTAACTCTAAATTGTTAATTGATGTTATTGATTCGGTAGATATGAAAGTAGAGCTATCTGGTGGCATCTGTGATGATCAATCATTATTAAAAGCACTTGCCACAAATTGTGATCGAATCGTATTAAGCACAGTTGCACTTGATGATTTACCTTGGAGTTGTGGGGTTGTAAAAAAATATGGTGAAAAAGTGGCGGTAAGCCTTGATGTTAAAGATGGAGCCCTTGCTGCCAGGGGTGGTAAAAGCCAAGGTGGTGATGTAATTGCAGCGGTTAAACAATTATCAGATGCGGGCTGCGCTCACTTTATTGTTACCGATGTCAGCAAAGATGGCAGCTTGTTAGGACCAAATTTTGAATTGTTAGAGCGGCTTTGTGCTCATACCCCAGTACCGATAATTGCAAGTGGTGGAATCTCATCCTTAAATGATCTTGAAAGATTACTCTCCATGCAAAGTATTGGTGTAACTGGCGCAATAGTGGGTAAGGCACTTTATGAAGGTTCATTTACCTTAGCGGCCGCCTTAGATCTAATTAACTCCTAAGCTCTAATAACTTAATTTTTACCTGATTTAAATTAGATAAAAAAACAGGCCTTGATTTTTATCAAGGCCTGTTTAATTTTACTTAACTTAGAACTCCTTGACTCCTGTTAGATCCTTGCGAACATTTTTACCACCGATATAACCGGCGATACTAATTAAAATCACAACCGCCATTGTGCCAGCTGTGAATAGTTGCACGCTAGATCTAGACATACCCCAAATTTCTTCGAAGTTATACTCAAGTCCAAATACACTCTCTAGCGTTCCTGGGAAAACTACTCCAATGGATCCAATACAGATATATAGGAAGGTAACCCAGCCCATAATCTGAAATCCTCGGACCCCACCAGCAACCTCATATGGACGATTTACATCTCTAACAGTTCTATTTAATTTCATTACCGATGGAATAATGATTATGTAAGAAACTAAAAGAGTTGATATCGCACAGGTTAATACCACTGCAAAGATTGCAGCCGCATCACCTTCAACGATGGTCATAGCAGCAAATAAAAATGCAGTTGACATAAAGCCAGATAAAATATTTACCCTTACTGGCGTACCAAATTTTTGGCTAAACTCGCCAAACCAGCCACTAAAAAAGCTGCCATCAGCACTTGCGATCGCTTGAATACGATCTGTTGCCATCATCCAAGCACTACCTAGTGAGAGTAAGCCAAAGATAAATAACAAAGCGGCAATGGTTACTAAGAAATCAGCTGCGCCACCATAAACAGAGAAGACCTCTTTAATTGCACCCATAAATCCAGTTAAGCCTTCAACCTCATTTGCTGGCACAATTAAAATAATTGCAAGCACCGGCAGGATATAGGCCAGAGTTGCAATTACGCTTCCGCGCCTAATGGCAGGGGCAGTATCTTTCTTAGCATCAAACATCTCATCTGAGGCTGCATTCGGTGCTTCAAAGCCAACATATGAGAATAAAATAACTGGTGCAATTGCAATAAAGCCACCTAAAGTTGGCATTAATTTTGAGCTTTCAAATGGCTCAAAACCATTTTGAACCCCATAAATTACCGTTGTAATTACCAATAGACTTATTACAGTTATTTTGGCAATGGCACCAGCACCAATAAATCTCTTACCTAGTTTTAGATTAACAATTGCTAAAAATATCGCTACCCAAATAAAGGCAATTTTAAAGATCCATTCACCGGCAGAGCCAGATTTGATCTCAAATACATAACCACTAAAGGCATCAAAGGCAATAAAGCAAAGTGAGCCACCTAGCCAAAGTGGATTAGTAATCCAATACAAAACTGAGGCAATACCCGCAGCTAATCTGCCGTAGGCAAACTTAACCCACTGATACAGACCACCCTCTTCAGGAAATGCAGATCCAGTCTCAGCCATAAGCATGGCAATTGGAATTAAAAATGTCAGGGCTACAAATACCGCCCAAAATAATGATTGAGGTCCACCTGTTGCGATGGTTGCAATTGTGTCGAGAGAAATAATCGCTGCGACAATAAATAATGTGATATCTAGGCGGCCAAGAGATTTAATAAATCTTTTCTCTTGCGCCTTTGCAAGTACTGTTGATTGAAGATTTGAATTGATAGCCATATTAAATTTTACAACTTCAAATAGGCTACCGCCAAGTATAAAAGTTAGGTGTTACTCAAATCTAGATTTAATTGCCTCACCATGTGCCGGTAAATCCTCTGCGTTAGCTAGGGTAATTACCTCCTGGGCAATCTTGGTAAAGGCAGATTTGTTGTAATGGATTACAGAAATGTTACGCATAAAGGTATTTACCGATAAAGCGCTGGAGTGGCAAGCACACCCACCAGTTGGCAAAACATGGTTTGAGCCAGCTGCATAATCACCTAAGGAGACTGGGGAGTATCGCTCTAAAAATATTGCACCAGCATTTCTTATCTGCTTTGATCGCTCAACTGCATCACTTAAAAGTAACTCTAAGTGTTCAGGGGCGTAGGCATTTATCACATCAACTCCCTGGTCAATGGAGTCAACTAAGATAATTGCAGATTGCTCACCAGATAAGGATTGAGAAATTCGCTTACTATGTTTGGTGGCGGCAACTCTTTTTTCAAGCTCAGGCAAAAGCTTATCGATCAACTTCTTAGAGTTAGTGACTAGTACCGCAGCAGCCATTACATCATGCTCAGCCTGGGAGATTAGATCTGCTGCAACATCTGAAGGGTTAGCCGAATCATCTGCCAAGATTGCGATTTCAGTTGGCCCTGCCTCCGAATCAATTCCAATTACTCCGCGCAGCGCTCGCTTTGCGGCTGCCACATAAATATTGCCAGGTCCAGTAACCATATCTACTGATTCACATACACCCTTTACACCGTATGCAAACATGGCAACTGCTTGAGCTCCTCCAATTGCATAGAGCTCAGTTACACCAAGTAATTGACAGGTAGCTAAAATAATTTTGTTTGGTAGTCCACCATTTTCCGTTTGCGGTGGTGAGGCAACGGCAATACTTTTTACTCCTGCGATAAGTGCTGGAACCACATTCATAATTACAGAGCTTGGATAAGAGGCAATTCCACCTGGCACATAAAGTCCAACCCGATCAACTGCCACCCATTTGCGATCTACTATGCCACCATCAATTACCTGCGTAGTTTTACCCTCCGGCATTTGATCTTGAGCCACTTTTTTAACCTGAGAGATTGCTAACTCTAAAGCACTCCTAATCTTTGGATCTAACTGCGCAAGTGCTGCAGCCAATAATTCCTTATCGACTCTAATAGATTTTGGGGCAATGCCATCAAACTCTAAACAGAGCTGTTTTAGATCATCCTCACTGCCATTTTTAACCTTATCTAGTGTTGGCTGAATCTTTGCCATGGCATCTGTAACTGAAAAATTACCACGTGGGATTAGTTTTTTTAACTCAGATTTACTTAATACCTTACCGCTAAGGTCTATTTGGCGGATAATCATGGCTTAAGTTTAATCACAAATTTAACTAAGTAAATTTGAGTAATTCTTGTAAAGCTTTGATTTTCCAGCAGGTGATTTACCAATATCTATCCCTGATTTTTTTAGTTCACGCTTTAATTCATTTCTAAAGGTGTGATAATCCACCTCCATTGCATGTCGTTGGCCAGGTCCAAACTCAAAATGAGGATTATCCATCTCCCACTTTACTGCAGCTGCCATATCAGTTGGTCTGTGATACCTTCCTAATATCTCCTGACAAGCTAACTTAGCTTGGTAATCTGCAAGTGGCCAAATACATCCTATTGGCTGAAATAATCCAATGAAGTATAAGTTTTTGTAATCTTGGTGCATCATTTTGCGATAGAGCGGTACCTTCTCTAAATCTTTAAAATTAATAAAATCTGGATCAAAAAATGAAAAAGTGGTCCAAAAGCCAGTTGCCGCCACAATTATTTCATAATCAAAACTACTACCATCGGTGAAGTTAACAGTTAAGCCATTCCAAGATTTAATAGCAGGTTTTGGCAAAATTCTGCCATGCCTTATGTAATCCATTAGATCTGAATTAAGAGTTGGATGAGTTGAAAGCGGCAAGAGTGTGTTCTCAGGTAATCCATATCGACTATATGGGCCTTGAATTATTTTCACCAAAGCTTTCAATCCATGTTGGCGTAATTTTCTAGGTAGCCATCTACTTCTAGCAGCGAAGACATCACCTGGTTGGCCAAAGATAAATTTAGGGAAAAACCATTGTGGACTGCGCATCGACATATGGACAGTTTTAGTAACGCGAGCTGCCTCTACGGCTATATCACATGCAGAGTTTCCGGCTCCGATAACCAAAACTGATTTATTGCGCCAGCTCTCAGTAACTCCTTTGAAATCATGAGAGTGCAAAAAATTTCCTTCATACTTACCTGGATATTCTGGATACTTAGGGTAGTTATGGTGACCATTTGCCACCATCAAATACTCAAAACTCTCTTGGTGGTCCTTGCCTAAGTGATCTTTAAATTCAACTAACCAGCTACCATCACTTTGCCTTGTTACCTTCTCAACTGAGTGTTCAAATTTAATCTTTTCATACACCCCAAAGTGTTTGGCATATGATTCAAAGTAGGCTTGAAGCTGAATATGATTTGGATAATCAGGGTAATCATCTGGCATAGGAAAATCTTCATACTCAGACCAATTTTTTGAACTAATTAAATGGGTATTTTCATAAACACTTGAGTGGCCTGTTTTGGAGTTAAAAACCCAATTCCCACCGACTCGATCATTTTTTTCAAAAACGACTACCGAGATTCCATTTTCGATACAGTTTTTT
>RHBS01000033.1 GCA_010030895.1 Actinomycetota bacterium
CTCACTTTCTACCTTCTTATTATTGAGGTAGCCGCCACCTTCTTTAACTATCCGTCGGGCAGCCGATTTTGAATCTACTACCCCTGAGGCTGCAAGCAGATCAACCCAGGTAGGAAAGCCCTCCGCCTTCTTGATCTGCACTTTCGGCAGCTGCGATAAGGCTGAGATTAGAGTTGTCAGATCTAAATCAGAGATCTCCCCTTGTCCAAAAAGTGCCTTAGCAGCTTGCTCCACCTTTACAGCAGTTTGGGCGCCATGAATAAGCGTAGTTAACTCTCTTGCCAACTCCCGATGGGCCTCTCTTGCTCCTGGATTGACCTTCACCGTCTCAATTAATTGTTCAATCTCACCTCGTGACTTAAGTGAAAAGATCTTTAACAACTTTGGCATATCGGCATCATCACTGTTTAACCAATATTGGAAAAAATCGTAGGCAGATGTCATTTCTGGATCTAACCAAATGGCGCCAGATGCGGTCTTGCCAAACTTGGTGCCATCGGACTTGGCTAATAATGGAACTGTCAATGCATGGGCTGTTCCGCCTTCGACCTTACGTATCAAATCTAAACCTGCAACTATATTTCCCCATTGATCTGACCCACCGATTTGCAATTTACATTGATGTCTTCGATAAAGTTCTAAATAATCAAAAGCCTGTAAAACCTGGTATGAAAATTCGGTATAGGAAATTCCAGCTGTAGATAGTCGTGATGCAACTGAGTCCTTTGCCAACATTTGATTAACAGAGAAATGTTTTCCGATATCTCTTAAAAATTCCAAAGCTGAAACTGGCTTAGTCCAATCAAGGTTATTTGCCATCACCGCGCCAGTTTTAGCATCCGTAAAATCAATAACTTTTTCTAATTGAGCTTTAAACCTAGTGACCCATTGAGCAACGACTTTTTCCTCATTCAGAGCCCGCTCCTCATTCTTACCGCTTGGATCACCGACTAACCCTGTTGCACCCCCAACTAGAGGAATAGGTTTATGTCCAGCTAGTTGAAATCTTTTGAGTACTAGTAAAACTACTAAATTGCCCACATGCAGGCTTGGCGCCGTAGGATCAAAACCAACATACAACGCTATAGGTTTAGAAAGTGCTTGTTCTAACTCTTTTAGATCAGTTGATTGGGCAATCAATCCTCGCCACTGTAGATCTTCAAGTAACTGATTACTCATTAGGAAATCATGCCTGATAACTGCTTGCGGTGGTTGGATATTTCACTTTCGATCTTGGAAATCTGCTTATCCAACTCAGAAACTGCTGCTCTAACAGAATCAAATGCCGTCCCTAAAGATGAATTTCTACTTTTTACTGCCGATTCCACATTTAGAAGATTTCGAATCTCGCCAGTAAGAGAGGGATGAATCTGCATAAGTTGTGAATCAGATAACTGATGGAGTTCAATTCCATTTTTTTCACAGAGCCTTACACAAGCACCAGCCGCCTCATGTGCCTCGGAGAAAGGAATCTGTTTCTTTGCTAGGTAATCTGCGATCTCAGTAGCTAATGAGAATCCTGCTGAAGCTTTTGCTGAAATATTTTCAGAATTAAACTTAGCACTTTCAATCATTCCAGTAAGAGCTGGTAGTAGAAGCAAAATTTGCTCAACTGAATCAAAGACAGGTTCTTTATCCTCCTGCAAATCTCGGTTATAGCCAAAGGGTAATCCTTTAAGTACCACCAAAAGCGTTGTTAAGTTTCCAATAAATCTGCCAGCTTTTCCTCTAGCTAGCTCTGCGATATCGGCATTCTTTTTTTGAGGCATGATTGAAGAACCGGTGGTATACGCATCTGAAAGTTCGACCCAATTAAATTCTGAAGAGCTCCATAAAACAAACTCCTCTCCAATCCTGGATAAGTGCACACCAAGAATCGCTATGCATGAAAGTGCTTCGACTGCAAAATCACGATCACTTACAGCATCTATGCTGTTCTCCATTACTCCAGAAAACCCTAATTCACTTGCAATTAACTGCGGATTAGGTACAAATGGCGATCCTGCCAATGCTCCAGATCCATATGCAGATTTTGAATTTCGCTTAAGCCAATCAGAGATACGATCAATATCCCTTATTAGAGCATGAGAGTGTTTACTCAACTCATGAGCAAATGAGATCGGCTGGGCATGCTGAGTGTGAGTAAAGCCTGGTGCGATCAATTCAAAATTCTTTTTGGTCTGGTAATTAATTGCTTTGATTAGCTCTACTACCTGAGATGAAATCTCAAGCAGATGATCGATTAGGTAAAGTTTAAAATCAGTAACTACTAGATCATTCCTGGATCTGCCAGCCCTGATTGCACCGCCTAATTTTCCACACTTTTCTGTTAATCCACGTTCAATTGCAGAATGAACATCCTCATCCTCTTTTGAAAAAGTGAACTTCCCCGAGTCAATCTCTTGACCCAATTCGATTAAGGCCTTTCTTAAACTAAGACCATCTTCCTTGGAGATTATTGATTGCTGAACCAGATTTGCCAGGTGAATCAAATTAACCTCAATCTCATAAGGGGCAAGTCGCCAATCAAATACAACACTCCTAGATAGGGCGGCTAATGCCTCTGAAGAAGAACTCTCAAACCTTCCACCCCACAGGTTCATTTACTCTCCCCGATCAATTTTTTAATCTCCCGTGCTAGCGCTGCGCCACCTGCAGAGGTTTTAGAGATAACCAATACAGTGTCATCGCCAGCGATTGTTCCTATTGCTGAGTGTAACTTGCCAGCCTTACTTGCCCGGTCGAAACTGCCGGCCAAAAAAGCTGCTGCTCCCGGTGGGGTTTTAACAACCGCAAGATTGCCACTGTAGTCAATCGAAGCTACCAAATCGCTTAAAACTTTGCTGCGATAATTCTCTACGGCTGATACAAATTGATATCTAAAAATACCTGAATTGTCCTTGCCTCGAACTGCACCCAACTCCTCTAAATCTCTACTTGCAGTTGCCTGAGTAACTGCAAATCCGTGCTTGCTCAATTGTTTAACTAGATCACTTTGGGAGTGAATTAATCCATCATCCACCAATTTAATAACCATTGATCGTCTTGAGGTGGCGTTATTCGTGTTTAGTTTTGCCATCATGCCACCACCAATGTTCCACCTTGATTATCTAAAGCATCAAGTACTGCTTCTAGTTTAGTTCCGTTAGTTATTCGAACCGAGAAAGCTCCTGATTCAATTGCATTAATGGCAGCCTTGACCTTTGGAATCATGCCATCGGTAAATGAATTCTCAATTGCCCGTAACTCCGATATCGATATCTCACCTATTATTGAGGATTTATCTGGCCAGTTTCTATAAATACCATCCACATCGGTTAAATAGATTACCGAATCAGCACGAATTGCACCGCCTATAGCAGCTGCAACTAGATCTGCATTAACGTTGTAACCAACTCCATCATGATCAGTTGCGATTGGCGAAATTACAGGTAAGTAACCCTCGGTTATTAAGCTCTCTAGGATCATTGGATTGCTATCGATGACCTCACCTACTAAACCAATGTCTACTGATTTACCCTCCACAACAGGTCTAAATTTTTTAACTCTTATCAAGCCCCCATCTGAAGCTGATAACCCAACAGCATTTACCTCACTTCCAATCAAGTAATTTACGATTGACCTTAAAACTGTGCCACTTAGGACTGATTCCACCACTGAATAAACTTCTGGCGTTGTTATTCGATAACCTGCTATTTTTTCCTTACCCAAACCTTTTTTATTTAAAGCTGAATCTATTTGTGGCCCGCCTCCGTGCACCAGTATTAATTGCTCGCCATCGAGAAAAGCATCTGCAATTGCCTCTAACACAGGATCTGAATCGGTACTTGTGGGAATGGCATTACCGCCATACTTGATCACTATCATTTTATTCCTTTGCTGGATAAGCCAGCATCTTCAGAGATGCCACACATCAGGTTTGCATTTTGAATAGCCTGACCTGCAGCCCCTTTTCCTAAATTATCAATTGCAATTGAAATTAAAACTCTATCAACATGCTCATCAAATGCGACTTGAATCTGCGCATTATTTGTTTCTAACACTGAAAGCGTCTCAGGCATCAAAGCCTCGGGTAAAACTTCAACAAATTTGCTGTTATTGTAAAAATTAGTATAACAATCCCTTAGAGTCTTGATATTGGTTGGTGAGGTAACTCGAGCAGTTACGGTAGCCAAAATCCCTCTGGGAATTGGAGCCAGAACTGGCGTAAAAGAAATTTTCACACTCTTACCACACCTAGATTGCAAGATCTGTTCAATCTCTGGGGTGTGCTGATGAACACCACCGAATTTATAAGAGGTTAGATTATTCCTAAATTCTCTTCCAGGTAGGTTTACTTTGGCTCCACGTCCAGCTCCAGTGGTTCCAGAGGAAGCAACTATTGAAACATCACTTACATCTATAAAATCAAGTGCTGGTGCAGTTGCAAGGGCAATTGCAGTTGCATAGCAACCTGGGTTCGAAACTCTACTTGATTTAGCAATTTTCTCATGGTTAACCAATTCAGGCAGGCCGTACGTCCAACTTCCAGCATAAGTTCCTCCATAATATTTTTGCCATAACTCAGCATCTTGCAATCTAAAATCTGCACCTAAATCAACAATCTTTACCCGATCAGCAACTTGATTTACCAACTTCGATGACTCTCCATGAGGAAGTGCTACGAATATCAAATCACACCTGTCTATCTCATTTAGTGAGGTAGCAGAGAATCTTTGATTATTAAATCCAGTTAAATGAGGGTGCAAATCTGAAATTAATTCCTGTGAATTTGAACCTGCGGCTATATACTCAATTTTAAAATCTGGGTGTCTAGACAAAATTCGCAGTAGCTCCCCACCTGCATATCCACTCGCCCCGATTACACCAGTTCTCATGGTTATAGAGTAATCCATAAATGCATAACAATGCAATCCTTTGCATATTTATGCACTAGGATCTAAGAACTGCTCCGCAATCTTTATTCGCTTGTCGAAGTGCTTGATCTCGATATCCAGATACTTCCTCAGCAGTTAATGTGCGGTCTGCGGCCCTGAACGCAAGCGTAAATGCTAATGAGACCTTACCTTCACCTACTTGCTCATAACGATCAAAGAGATTTATGGATTCTAAGAGTTTTCCCGCTCCCATGCGCAGTGAACGTTCAACCTGAGCAGCCGAAACGTCCTTAGAAACCACCAACGCAACATCCTGTACTGCTGCCGGCATAGTCGCAATACTTGGAGCAATAATCGTTCGGACCTCAGGTAATTCACTCAGAATTACAGCAAAGGCACAAGTGCGCTCTGGCAACGATAGTTCTGCAATAACTCGAGGATGCAATTCACCTGCATGAGCTACTGCCCTTCCTGATACTTTAAATTCAGCACATCTACCAGGATGCCATGGAGCTAGATCAGATGAAATTATTTCAAATTGATTTCTTGTGGATGAAATTATCTCAGAGGCTTGATTTACCGCATCATTCCAATCATAAATTCGCCCTTTACCATGCCAACTAGTTAAAGTTTTCTCACCACAAACTACTCCCGCTACAAAAAGCATTTGCTTAGGCACACTGGCATAAATTGCTTCTATAACTTTTTGCTGTGGGCGGCGTTGAGTTGAAGGCAAAGATATTTCACCTAGCGTGCTGGTATTTCTGAAAACAGTGCCAATCTCAAACAAAGCCAGATCCTTTGCCCCTCTCGAAAGATTACGCGAAAGAGTTGTTAGTAATCCTGGAATTAGGTGAGTACGTAGCAGCGGAAAATCATCAGACATCGGATTTGCAATCCTGAAAGATTTGGCCCTATCACCCGTGAAGCCGAGTGTTTCAACCATTTTTTGATTTACGAATGGGTAATTAATTACCTCTGAAAATCCTTGACTAGCTAATGAGATCGCAATTTGACGCTTACGGCTTTGCATTGATGAAAGCTTTGCTCCAGCTCTACCGATCGGAAGTTTTAACGGAATTTGGTCATAACCAACAAGACGTGCTACCTCTTCTGCAAAATCTGCTACACCAACTAGATCCGGCCGCCAAGTTGGCACTTGAATATTGATTCGAGTTGGTCCGCCGGAAGTTTTACAACCAATCAGATTTAGTGAATCCCTTACCTGCTTGAGAGTGTAAGTAGTTCCAATTAACTCACAGAGCTCCTTCACAGTGATGCTTACTTTTCTAGATTTGATAGTTCCACCAGCAGATGAAGTACCCAGATATTTAGCACCTGCAAGTTCAATCAATAATTGGGCTGCACGCGCCGAGGCTATCTCTGCTAACGCCGGATCCGTATTTCTTTCAATTCTTCTTGACGCTTCACTCGATAATTTGTGATGTCGAGAATTTTTCGCAATTCTGATTGGATCAAAATGTGCAGCCTCTAGAGCAATCTTATTTGTCCGTGAAGTTACCTCTGAAGCCAAGCCCCCCATAGTTCCTGCCAAGGCCAACGCCGAATTGGCGTCACATATTAGTAAGTTGTCAGCTGCTAATTTACGTTCAACCTTGTCTAAGGTAACAAGCTTAGTAAATCTATTTGCACTTACAACTCTTAGGCCTCCTGAAATTTCATTTGCATCAAAAGCGTGGAGCGGTTGACCAAGCTCGAGCATTACATAATTTGTAATATCAACAGCTAAGGAAATGGAACGCATTCCGCACTTTTCAATTCTCCTCTGCATCCAGGTTGGAGTTGGTAGTTTGGTATTAACTTTATCTAGGGTCCGAACGAAGATCTGATCAGCACCATTCTTGTCCTCAATTTTTACAGCTACAGCCTTAGCGGGACTTGATGCCTTTAGTTTGCTAACTTTTACTTGTTTAGCTGGATCTATAAATCGGCATTTAAGGGATGCCGCCAACTCCCGCCCAAGGCCACGGACTGACATTGCATAACCTCGATCAGGATTTATGGCAACATCAAAAATTTCATCCTCAATTTCAAGTAGTTTTACGGCATCACTTCCAACTTTTCCTTCGGGTAAAACTACGATTCCAGCATGCTCATCGCTAATTCCCAACTCTTTTGCAGAGCAAATCATCCCATCACTGATTTTTCCATAAGTCTCTCGAGCTGATATTGAAAAATTTCCAGGCAATACCGCTCCTGGCAAGGCGACAACAACTAAATCATTTACTTTAAAGTTTCGTGCTCCGCAAATAACAAATCTTGTATTTCCAGTATTTAGATCTAATCCAACGTAACGAATTGGTTTTTTATGGCCTGATAACTCTTCTATTGATACAACCTTGCCTACTAATAGTGGGCCCTTTAAGTCTTTGCCTTGGTAATCAATGCTTTCCACCTCAAAGCCAACTCTTACAAAAGCCTGAGCAATTTGTTCGGGAGTAATCTTTGGAGGTATCGCCACATATTCCTTGAGCCAACTTAATGGGACTTTCATTTGATACCCAATCCAAATCTTTGAGTAAATCGAACATCACCCTCTACTATGTCGTGCATATCAGTAATTCCATACTTGACCATAAGTGTTCGTTCTAGTCCCATACCAAATGCAAAACCAGAGTATTTTTCGATATCTACTCCGCAGGCAATTAATACTTTTTGGTTGACCATTCCGCATCCACCCCATTCAATCCAGCGACCATTAAAGAAAATATCCACCTCAGCAGAGGGTTCGGTAAATGGAAAAAACGATGGGCGTAGTCTCGTTTTCACATCATCACCGAATATTGATTTAGCAAAATAATCTAAAGTTCCATTTAAATCTGCCATTGTTATGTTGGTATCTATAACTAATCCTTCTACCTGATGAAAAACTGGCGTATGAGTAGCATCAAGTTCATCCGCCCTGTAGGTCTTACCCGGGCAGATCACGTAAATAGGCGGTTTCTGATTTAGCATTGTTCGTATTTGAACTGGCGATGTATGTGTTCTCAGAACAAGTTTTGCTTCAAGTGGTTCGACAAAAAAAGTATCTTGCATAGAGCGTGCTGGATGATCAGCGGGAATATTTAATGCATCAAAGTTTAACCATTCTGACTCAAGCTCTGGACCTTCGGCAATGTTGTAGCCAATTCCTATAAACAAGTCTGATATTTCATTTATCAAGGATGTCAAGGGATGCAATCCACCCTTTAAAGCTGTGCGAGCTGGCAAAGTTACATCAACTTTTTCTTCCTGCAAGGCAATTAAATCTCTTTGTAGTGAAAGTTCATTACTTTTTGCTTCAAAAGCCTCATTTACCGTAGCTCTAGCACCTCCAATTAGTTTTCCAAACTCAGCTCTTTGTGCAGGTTCTAAGCTTGCAAGTAATTGATTGGCTTTTGCTAGCGGTGATTTATCTCCGACATACTCAATCTTTACCTGCTTTAAGGATTCAAGATTAACCGCCGCAGAAATCTGAGATAAGGCTTGCTGAAGTTCTTGCTCTATTTGAGCCTTATCAAGCGCCATATGGAGAATTCTATAATGGTATTCCGATGGAATGCATGACAATTGCCGCAGCACTTGCCACATTTAATGACTCAGCAAAACCTTTCATTGGGATGGAGACGGTGGTTACACCCTCTGGTAGTTCAGGCAAACCCCTAGCTTCATTTCCAAAAATCCAAATAGAAGGTGATGCTGTAGCCTTTTTGATAAATTCGGAATCAAATCTATTAGGACTATTTGCTTCCAGCGCAAATAGATTAAAGCCCGCATTTTCTGAATCAGTTAAGAAATCCTCAATTTTTATATCGACAATCACTGGTATATGCCATAAAGACCCCACGGTTGAACGAACAACCTTAGGGTTAAAAACATCCACACTATCTTTGGAAAATATTACGGCGTCAAAACCGCAAGCATCTGCTGTCCTAATAACAGTTCCAGCATTTCCAGGATCTTGAATTTGCCAGAAATATGCTATTTTTGTTGGAATTTTTGACCAAAGATCTTCTATTTTTAAAGTTTTAGTTGAGCAAAGCGCCAAAATTCCCTGAGGCGTTTCTGAGTCAGCCATTGAACTCATAACTTGATCGGTAACCTCAATCAACTCGAGTTGTGAGATAACCTCGCTTGGAATTTCATCTCTTAAAACTGATAACCCAGATTGAGTTACATACAATTTTTCTAAGGACAATCCCTCGACAACCTTAGAGACCAATGCTTCCCGAACTGCTTGAATACCTTCTGCGACAAAAATGCTCTCTGCTTCTCGAGTTTTCTTTCCCCTCGGGCCAAGAAGAGCCTTAATCCGCTCTACATGCGAGGAATTAAGGCTCGAAATCTTCTCCATCAGGTGTAAATGACAGAAGTGATTAAGCAGTTACAACATTTTTGCGGGCAACTTCAACCAGTTTTGAAAATGCCACAGGATCATTAGTTGCAAGCTCTGCTAGAACCCGTCGATCAACCTCAATACCAGCGATTTTTAATCCTTGAATCAATCGGTTATATGTCATGCCATTAGATCTAGCTGCAGCATTAATTCGCTGAATCCAAAGGCGACGGAAATCTCCCTTTTTATCCTTTCGATCATTAAATGCATAAACCAAGGAATGTGTAACTTGTTCCTTTGCTTTAGTGAAAAGTCTAGAGCGCTGGCCTCGATAACCTGCTGCGCGCTCTAAAGTTGTACGGCGCTTTTTTGCCGCATGAACTCCACGTTTTACTCTAGCCATTATTCTCTCCCTTACTTCAAACCGAGCATGCGCTTTGCAGCAAATGTGTTTGGTGCTTTAGCTTCAACATCACCAGTTAATCTACGAGTCAATCTTGAAGACTTACGCTCAAGCAGGTGGCGCTTACCAGCACGCTCGTGCATTACCTTGCCGGACCCAGTGACACGGAATCTTTTCTTTGCACCACTGTGCGTTTTCATCTTTGGCATTTACTTACCTCCTGTTGAATTGAAACTAATTTGCTTTCAGATTAGATGCCGCCTTTTTGGCAGAACCCGTTTTCTTAGCTGGACCAAGCACCATTGTCATATTGCGGCCTTCTTGCTTTGGCGCAAATTCAACAATTGAAACTTCAGCTAACTCTTCAGCAAGCTTTTGTAATAACCTAAATCCCATCTCGGGGCGAGATTGTTCACGCCCGCGAAACTGGATAGTTACCTTCACTTTGTCACCACCGCTTAAAAATCGCTCAATATGATTTCGCTTTGTCTCGTAATCATGCGGTTCGATATTTGGTCGAAGTCGCATTTCTTTCACAACTATGTGAGTTTGATTTTGACGAGCTTCCCTTGCCTTCTGCGCAATTTCGTACTTGTATTTTCCAAAGTCCATAATCTTGCAGACCGGCGGATTGGCATCTGGCGAAATTTCTACGAGATCTAGGCCGATCTCTTCCGATAACTTAAGCGCTTTATCAATTGCCGTCACGCCAAGTTGTTCACCGTCATATCCAATTAACCGAACCTCAGGAACGCGAATTCGATCATTTATACGTGGTTCTGTGCTGATAACTTCTCCTTGCTGTTTCGCTCGATTAGTTTGGTATTACACAAGCGAAAAACAGCCGCACTTCATAAGAAGCAACCAGTTCGCCTCAGCGAAGTAGGTGGGAGCGTATGCATCCACTTGATAGATGAAGTGTACCTAACACCCAGCATTGAGGGAAATTGAGCATAAATAGCCTAGGCTTTAGATATGAAAAAGAAAGAGTTAACCCACTCGATTACTAACGCTGCCAGTGGTTTAACCCTAGACCAGTCTGCTCGTCAAAGACGATACTTTGTTTCGATGATGATCAGAACTATTTGTTTTATTCTTACCGTTGTTCTTCCAAGCCCGTACCGTTGGATAGCCTTAGTTGGTGCGTTAACGCTTCCATACATTGCAGTTATTGCTGCAAACGCTGGTCGAGAAACGATTCGAAAAGATGCGGTATTCAATCCAAAGCGTAAAAGATTAAATTAGTTTTCTTGAAGGTTTTGTCTTTCATATAAATCAAAATAAAGACCCCGCATTGCGACAAGTTCTTCATGAGTTCCCTTTTCTACGATCTTTCCATCATCAATTACGAGTATCTGATCAGCATTTATTATTGTTGATAATCGATGAGCAATTACTATGCTAGTCCTTCCGACTAGCGCCGCTTTTAAAGCTGACTGAACCAAGGCTTCATTCTCTGAATCCAAGTGTGCAGTTGCTTCATCTAGAATTACTAATCTCGGCTTCTTAAGTAATAGCCTTGCTATCGCTAATCTTTGTCTCTCTCCACCAGATAATCTATGACCCCTTTCACC
>RHBS01000034.1 GCA_010030895.1 Actinomycetota bacterium
GTTAAGTGGAAGCCAAAGAACAAAGTCCAGAAATGGATTTTGCCTAGAGTTTCATCAAGCATGCGACCGGTGAACTTTGGCCACCAGAAGTAGAAGCCTGCAAACATGGCAAAAACTACAGTTCCAAATAGAACGTAGTGAAAGTGGGCGACGACAAAGTATGAGGCGGAGACTGCAAAATCAAGTGGTGGTGATGCCAAAATGATTCCAGTAATTCCACCAAATAAGAATGTAACTAAAAATCCCATCACCCACAGCATCGGAGTCTCAAAGGTAACTGAACCGCGCCACATTGTGCCGATCCAGTTAAAAAACTTAACTCCAGTTGGCACACCAATTAGGAATGTCATAAATGAGAAAAATGGTAATAGCACCTGTCCGCTGGCGTACATATGGTGCGCCCAAACTGCAACGGATAGGGCTGCAATTGCAATGGTTGCGGCAATTAAACCCTTATACCCAAAGATTGGTTTGCGAGAAAAGACTGGCAAAATTTCTGTTGCGATACCAAAAAATGGCAACGCTAAAATATAAACCTCTGGGTGACCAAAGAACCAAAATAGGTGTTGCCACAACATGGCTCCGCCATTTGCTGGATCAAAAATATGCGAGCCAAATAATCGATCAGATTCCAGGGCTAAAAATGCAGCTGCTAATGGTGGGAATGCAATCAATACCAAAATTGATGTTAATAAAACATTCCAACTAAATATTGACATTCTAAACATTGTCATGCCGGGAGCCCGCATTGTTAAAATCGTGGTTACAAAATTAACTCCACCTAAAATTGTGCCAAGGCCACCGATAGCTAGCCCAACTAACCAAAGATCTGCACCAATGCCAGGTGAGAACTCACTACTTGAAAGTGGTGCATAAGCAGTCCATCCAAATGATGCCGCCCCACCTGGAGTTAAAAATCCGGCAAAGGCCATTAATCCACCAAATAAATACAACCAATATGAGAGCATATTTAGGCGAGGGAAGGCAACATCAGCTGCACCTATTTGTAGCGGCATTATTACATTCGCAAATCCAACAAATAATGGGGTGGCAAACATTAAAAGCATGATGGTGCCATGCATAGTAAAGACCTGGTTGTATTGCTCAGTACTTAGAAACTGAAGTCCTGGGCGAGCCAACTCTCCTCTTAATACAAGAGCAAGTAATCCAGCAATTAAAAACCATGCAAATGATGTCATTAAATATAAATAACCAATTGTTTTATGATCAGTAGAGGTTAGCCACTTAACAGCTAGCCGACCCTTAGATGTTGGCGCAGGAGCTACCTTGGAGGTAGTAATTGTTGGGCGAGTGGCGTAGGTGGTCATGCGATTGCTGCTTTCTCTTGGGCTACTAAACCTTCAATATAGCTTTGATACTCCTGAGGAGTCACAACTTTAACAGTAAAGAGCATTTGCGCATGGTTTCTACCGCACAAAATATTACATCTACCAGGATAGGTACCTAGCTTATTTGCAGTGAACTCCAATTGGTTTGTAACACCTGGCAGATTTTGCATCTGAATCATAAAGGCAGGAATCCAAAATCCATGGACAACATCATTTGCATCTAAAGTAAAACGAACTTTTTCACCTTGCGGCAAATAAAGTGTTGGTGGCTGCGCAGGTGTTCCAGTAACTGTAGCGCTCTTAAAATCCCCAGCATCTTTATACTTAAACTGCCAAGACCACTGAAAACCAACTACATCAATGTAGTGAGAGACTTGAGAATCAGGAGAAATCTTTAAAATTCTAGACTCGCGTTGAACTGTGAAATAGAAAAGCACTGCCACAATTAAAAATGGAATTAACGTATATGCGATCTCAACTGGAATGTTATATTGGGTTTGCTTTGGAAAATTCTCATCTTTTTTACGATGGAAGATAGCTGGCCATAGAATCAAAATTAAGGTAAATACTCCAACAACTGCTCCTGCGATCCAGGCCCCTTGCCAAAGAGATAAAGCATGATCATTGACGCTTGATACACCCTCTTCAAAGCCAAGACCTGAGATTTCATTACTTGCGCAACCAGCTAAAAGTGGAGCCAGGGCAGCTAATCCAAGAACTGGTTTAAAGTGAGGCCGGCGCATAGGGTTAAGGATAACCTTCTGCTCTAGCAATGTCGCACTGGCGTAGATGGGGGTACTAGGTGGTTCGCATCACAGGCAACTTCCAGCAGGAAAGAGTTCTCCACTCAGCATCGGCATCATTGTTAACTGAGCTTTTCGCAAAAGGCTGGCCAGATCCATCAAAATTAAATAATCAATCACGCCAAACTGCTTTGCTCTTGCAGCAGGCTCGGGAAAGTATTGCCAAACATCTAAATACTAGACCAGATGAAATTGAGTTTCTTGGCGAAAGTGATTTGGGTTTTCAGATAGGAATACAAGGTCTATTAAATTCACAGAGCACACTGCATTACTCAGCGATTGATCGACAAAAAGTATTTGCAGTTGCAGCAGCTGAAAAAAATTCCGGTAGATCAGTCAACTTACTTGGGGTTGATAGGCAGGGTGTAATTGAAGAGAGTTTAGTCGATCCACAAGATTTACTTGTTTGGCAGGTTGCAAATGGTGAGACTGGAAACATCCAATCAGCACCAGTTGGAAATTGTCAGATCTTTGCCGACTGCACAAGTAGCGGGATTGATTGCCTGCCAAATTTTCAATATCAATCTGCACTTTTTGATAGTACTTCTTGGGCCGGACCTTCTGGAGTTGGCATTTTAGTAATTAAATCCAACTCTAAATGGCGAAACCCCCCTACCCCATAATGATCTTGTAAGAGTCCCTAACTCCTTTTCACTTGCTTTGGTTTTGGCAAGTGCGGTAGCGATAGAAAATGTTTTAAAGCTTAGAAAAAATTAATTAAAAGAGTCTCCACAGGCACAAGAGCCTTGAGCATTTGGATTATCAATTGTAAAACCTTGCTTTTGAATGGTATCCACGAAATCAATTGAGGCGCCCATTAGATAAGGGGTACTCATCTTGTCAGTTACCACCTTGACTTTTCCGCCAGCAAACTCCGAGACCGTATCACCATCAAGTTGACGATCATCAAAGTAAAGTTGGTAGCGAAGTCCAGAGCAACCTCCAGGTTGTACAGCAACACGTAGACTCAAATCATCTCTACCTTCTTGAAGTAGTAATGCCGAAACTTTTTCAGCAGCTACATCGGTCAGAGAAATGCCCTTAGTAGATATTGAAAGATCGGTTGTACTAGTTGTCTCTGTGCTCATACTCACTACTCTCCAATTTTTTCCTAGGCTCATAGGTTACTAGTAAAGCAAGGTGATTTCTGCACCAAAACCTGTGAGCGTTTACACTCCCCCTATGGGAATAACAGAGTTACTGCTCCTAGGTAAAGAGCGTGACCTTAAGAGCGAGCGCGGAGTTTCTTGTGATGGCGCCCTACCATCGCCAAGTGATCCTGATCTAGTTGCCCGAGCTAAAGCCGCTAGACAAACCTTGGGTGCCAAAGCAATGGTCTTAGGCCATCACTACCAACGGGATGAGGTTATTGCCTTTGCCGATATCAGAGGCGACTCATTTAAATTGGCACAAGCAGCTGCTGAAAATCCAGATGCTGAGTTTATTTTCTTTTGTGGTGTGCATTTTATGGCTGAAAGTGCCGATATCTTAACTACTAAAGAACAAAAAGTAATTTTGCCAGATTTAGCAGCTGGTTGCTCAATGGCTGATATGGCAACAGCAAATCAGGTCTCAGATTGTTGGCAGGTATTAGAAAAATTAGGTGTAGCGAAGAAAACTATTCCAATAACTTATATGAACTCATCTGCTGCCATTAAAGCTTTTACTGGAAAAAATAATGGCGCTGTCTGCACCTCATCAAATGCCATGCGGGCTATGAGATGGGCATTTGAATCTGGCGATAAAATTTTATTCCTACCCGATCAACATTTGGGAAGAAATACAGCGGTCTTATCTCTAGGGCTTAAGTTAGAAGATTGTGTAACTTGGAATCCGTGGCAGCAAAATGGTGGCCTCAGTGATGATCAAATCATCGCTGCCAAGGTAATTTTGTGGCGAGGCCATTGCTCAGTTCATGGTCGATTTTCGTTAGCGAATATAGAGCAAGCCCGAGCCCTACTGCCTGGGGTAAAGGTTTTAGTCCATCCTGAGTGCCAGCATGAGGTGGTAGCAAATGCTGATTTGGTTGGCAGTACTGAGATGATAATAAAAACTGTCACCCAATCCCCAGCAGGCTCTAAGTGGGCAGTTGGTACTGAGCTTAATTTGGTGCAACGCCTTGCAAATGAGAATCCAGATAAGCAGGTGATATTTCTTGATAAAACTATCTGCTACTGCTCAACTATGAATCGAATTGATCTACCTCACCTAGTTTGGGCGATGGAATCATTGGTAGCTGGCCAGATTGTTAATCAGATTAAGGTTGATGACGAGGTTGCAAGGTATGCAAAAGTTGCATTAGAGCGAATGTTGGCCCTACCTTAATCACATGGCTGAGAAAAAAGGGAAACCTACTCCAAAGCGTAAAGAGGCTGAGGCTAAATTGAAGTACTCCTCACTTTCACCTTCAGCAAGCAAAGAGGCAAAACGTGCCCTAAAGGAGCAGGCACGACTTAGGAGAATTGAAGCCAGAGCTGCTTATATGCGTGGCGAAGAGAGCGCATTACCTTTTCGGGATAAGGGACCAGCCCGCAGATTTGTAAGAAATTATATTGATGAGCGCAAGAGCATTACTGAATACTTTTTAGTAATTATTATGTTTGTTTTATTTCTTACCATTATCCCAATTCCAGCAGTACAGCTTGCAGCCGTTGCAATTATGTACTCTTCAATGATATTTATTGCGGTAAATGGATTTTTATTATCTAGAAAACTTAAAAAACTTGTTAGCGAAAAATTCCCAAATGAATCAACTAAAGGTATTGGTATGTATGGCTGGATGAGATCTACTCAACTAAGAAGATTACGTGCGCCAGCACCACAGGTAGGACCAGGAACTACAAAGGGTAAAAAGAAGTAAATTAAGCTCTTGGCGTTGGACTTACAGTCTTAGCTGGATCTTTCTCAACCACTGAACCTATTGCGGCATCGATCTCCGCCAATATCTGCTTATCTAATTTAACTCCCGCAGCTTTAACATTCTCCTTAATCTGTGATGGCTTGGTTGCGCCAATAATGGCACTTGAGACATTTTGATTTTGTAAAACCCAAGCTAAAGCTAATTGTGCCGGCGTTAAATCCACCTTCTTTGCTATCGGTATCAACCTCTGCACTGCTGTTAAAACTTGATTACTCATAAACTTTGAAATCATCTCAGCACCACCTTTTTTATCGGTGGCACGTGAACCTGCTGGTGCCTTCTGGCCTGGTAAATACTTTCCGCTCAATACTCCTTGGGCAATAGGTGACCAGACAATCTGACCAATTCCCTCTTTCTGGCACAGCGGTACTACCTCAGATTCAATTACTCGCCATAACATTGAATACTGTGGTTGGCTGGAAATAAACCGGTAGTAACCTCGTTGATCTTGAATCTTTAGTGCAGCTGCAATTTGTTGGGCGTTCCACTCAGAAAAACCAATATATAAAACTTTTCCACTTCGAATTAGATCATCAAATGCACCTAAAGTTTCCTCAAGTGGTGTCTCATAATCAAAGCGATGTGCTTGATAAAGATCAACATAATCGGTTTTGAGTCGCTTTAGCGATGCGTTACAGGACTCCATAATATGTTTTCGAGATAATCCTCGATCATTCTTACCACTTCCAGTTGGCCAATACACCTTGGTAAACAATTCATATGATTCCCGCTTTACACCCTTTAAAGCTTTGCCTAAAACTGTCTCAGCTTTAGTTCCGGCATAAACATCAGCGGTGTCTAAAGTGGTAATTCCTAAATCCAAAGCTGCGCGTACACACTTAACCGCAGCATCTGATTCAACCTGTGAGCCATGGGTAATCCAGTTGCCATAAGTAATCTCAGATACATACATTCCAGTGTTACCAAGGCGGCGATACTCCATTTTAATCTCACTTTCACTTTAGAGTTGAGGCAATTAACGTATCACTACCCCAATAGCGAGCAAAAGGCGTAAGTTAGAGAGTTATCGAACTTTGGAGGGCACAAATGGCAGTGAAACCACCTCAAAGAGTGAATCTCGACCCCGCAGATCAATAATTACCTTATCTCCCTTTGAAATCGCAGAGCTCAATAGTGCTAAACCAATCCCCTTTTTTAATGCTGGTGAAAAGGTTCCACTAGTTACCTTGCCTATAACTTCACCTTGTTGATTTTTTACTTGCATATCCTTTCGAGGAATTGCTCGGTCAGTTGCCAAAATTGCTTTTAATTTAAACTGGGTGCCATTTTGTTTTTGGTCAATCAAAACTGCTCTACCTGTGAAATCTGATTTATCAAATCCAACCGCCCAACTTGCAGCCGCTTCAACTGGCGAGATACTTAGTGAAAGCTCATGACCATGAAGTGGATATCCCATCTCCGTACGCAAAATATCTCTAGCCCCAAGCCCACATGCTGCGCCATGAAATTTTTTAGCTGCCTGCATTAGCAGATCCCATACTTTACTGGCATCCTGCCAAGTTGGAATGATTTCAAATCCTAACTCACCGGTATAACCAGTGCGACAAACTGTTACTGAACAATCATTTAACTGTGCCGTCAAAAATTGCATGTAATCAATATCAGTTTTAATGCCTAAGGAGTTAAGCAGTTCAAATGATTTAGGACCTTGTACGGCAAATACGGCAAACTTTTCATGTAAATTGGTAATGGTAATTTGAGCTGGCGCAGTTGATTTTAAAACCTCAAACACTGCTGCTGTATTTGAGGCATTAGGTACTAAGAAAAAATCCGTATTAGATTTCTGGTAGGCAATTAGATCATCAATAACCCCGCCATTTGTATTACAAATCAAGGTGTATTGAGCCTGACCAGGTTTAATTCTAGTTAGATCATTAGTGAAGGTTTTGTTTAAAAATTCAAGCGCACCATTGCCAACTACTGATATTTTTCCAAGGTGAGAAACATCAAATATTCCAACATGACTACGTACTGCGGTGTACTCCTCGATCACGCCAGTATTTGGATACTCAATCGGCATTAGCCAGCCACCAAAATCTGCCATTTTTGCATTTAACTCTAGATGCTTTGCTGCAATTGGTGAATTCTTCATTGGCTAAACCTACACTCCAAGTCCCAAATAAATAAGGCTGATTTCGCTTAACAAGTAATTATGGCTCTTAAATGGTGTTCATTAACCATATTAATATCCCTTAGGCTAATCCCCTGGATACTTAACTTAAATCCTCTAAATTGGAGCTGGTGTGGTAAAGGTAAAGCTGACTGAGAAATTAGATAGTGATGTATTAGTTGTTGGCTTTGGAACTGTCGATAAAAAATTAAAGATAGAGCCAGGCTCATCTGGTATTGATACTAGCTCGTTGTTATCTACATTAATCGCAGTTGGTGCAACTGGAAAAGCTGATGAGGTAATCAAATTGCCTGGAAAAACATCTAAGCTCATTGCCTTTACTGGATTAGGGGAAATCAACGGAAATATTGAGCCTGAAAGATTAAGGCGAGCAGCGGGAGCTGCAGCTCGTAATTTAGCTGGCAATAAATCAATCTGCTTTGCACTTCCAAATAAATCTGTAGTTGAGATTTCAGCGATTGCTGAAGGGGCGGCACTTGGCTGTTATTCATTTACAGAATTTAGAGGCATTAGTAAAGATGATCAGAAAACTCCTACCTCACAAGTAAGCATCATTACCAAATTTGCTGACACAGCTGCGGCTAAGCAATCTGTAAAACGTGCGGAAATTATTTCTGAGCAAACTTTTCTAGCGAGAGATTTAATTAATACTCCACCAAGCCATCTAACCCCTAACTCATTTTCATTAAGAGTTAAAAAATTGGCAAGTAAGTACGGGGTTAAGGTTGAAATCCTTAATGAGGCTGCCCTACGAAAAGGCGGATATGGTGGCATTATTGGTGTTGGACAGGGATCAGCAAATCCACCAGCTTTGATCCATCTTTCATATAAACCGGCAAAAGCTAAAAAAAGATTTGCCTTTGTAGGAAAGGGAATCACATTTGATACGGGTGGCCTAGCTTTAAAACCCGCAAATGGCATGGAGACAATGAAGGCTGATATGTCGGGAGCAGCAGCAGTTGTTGCCGCAGTATTTGCTATTGCGCAATTAAAACTTCCAATATCAATTGATGGCTGGGCACCACTAGCTGAAAATATGGTCAGTGATACCGCTACTCGTCCAAGTGATGTAATTACAATTTATGGTGGAAAAACAGTTGAGGTATTAAATCCAGATGCTGAGGGGCGATTGGTTTTAGCAGATGCGTTAGTAAAAGCAGCAGAGGTTGGTAAGAAGGCTGGTGGCTTAGATGCAATTATTGATATCGCAACATTAACTGGCGCCCAAGTGGTTGCACTTGGGACTAGAACCTCAGCTGTGATGACAAATGATGATGAGTTGTGTAATCAATTTTTAACTGCTACTTCTATCTCAGGTGAAATGTTTTGGCCAATGCCACTACCAGTTGAGTTACGAGCTTCACTTGATTCTCCAATAGCAGATATTGCAAATATTGGAGATCGTATGGGTGGCATGTTAGTTGCAGGATTATTTCTTAAAGAGTTTGTTGATCCGAGTACACCGTGGCTACATTTAGATATCGCCGGCCCAGCATTTAACACTGGGCAAGCACATGGCTATACACCAGTAGGTGGAACTGGAATTGCCATAAGATCCCTTATCTGCCTTGCTGAGTTGGCTTCATCACACTCTTAAGGGCACAAAATTGACCGTAATTGCAGCTGACAAATTCGTGGCAAGATTACCTCATGGCCGATTTTGATCTAGTAATCCTCGGTGGCGGTAGCGGTGGATATGCAGCCGCATTAAGAGCATCTCAACTAGGCCAAAAAGTTGTTTTAATTGAAAAAGAAAAATTAGGTGGAACCTGTCTACATAAAGGTTGCATCCCAACTAAGGCATTGCTTCACGCTGGTGAGATAGCAGATAGCACACGCCATGCTGGTGAGTTTGGTGTTAAAGCAGATTTTCATTCAATGGATATGGGTGCAGTTAATTCCTACAAAGATGGTGTGATTGCAAAATTACATAAAGGGCTAGAGGGTCTAGTTAAATCAAGAAATGTTACTTATGTTCAAGCCAGTGGAAAATTGATTTCAAAAGATACTGTTGAAGCTGGCGGGAGCCAATACAAAGGCAAAAATATAATTTTAGCAACTGGCTCTTATCCAAAAACACTGCCAGGGCTTGATATTGATGGCAAGCAGATAATTACCAGTGAGCAGGCAATAAAATTAGATTATGTCCCAAAATCTGTAATTGTTTTAGGCGGAGGGGTAATTGGCTGTGAATTTGCATCAGTTTGGAAATCTTTCGGGGCTGAGGTAACCATAATCGAAGGCTTATCACACTTAGTTGCGCTAGAGGATGAGAGCTCTAGTAAACAATTGGAGCGGGCATTCCGCAAACGTGGAATTAATTTTGAATTGGGTGTTAAATTCAAATCTGCTGAACGCAGTAAAAAAGAGGTAAAAGTAAAATTAGAAGATGGTAAGGAATTCTCAGCTGAAATTTTATTGGTAGCGGTAGGTCGTGGCCCAGTCTCAACCGGGCTTGGTTACGAAGAGGCAGGGATCAAAATGGAACGTGGCTATGTTTTAGTAGATAATAAATGTCGCACCAATATCCCGGGCATCTGGGCGGTTGGTGATCTGATTCCAACATTACAACTAGCTCATGTTGGCTTTGCAGAGGGAATAATGGTTGCCGAGGAGATTGCGGGCCTAAATCCAAGATCAATTAATGTGAAGCTCACCTAGCTTTAGCAGGAAAGCCATTACATGCTCATGGTTAAAGGAGAGAGAAAATGACATTCTCATTAACTATGCCTGCTCTTGGTGAGTCGGTAACTGAAGGAACCGTTACTCGTTGGCTTAAAAAAGAGGGTGATCAAATTGCTGTTGATGAGCCATTACTTGAGGTCTCAACCGACAAAGTAGATACTGAAATTCCCTCACCAGTTGCTGGCATCTTACAAAAAATTGTAGTTGCAGTAGATTCAACTGTTGCAGTTGGTGCAGAGTTAGCTGTAATTGCAGATTCCGGGTCAAACTCCACACCTCAACCTGTGGCCGCGACAAAACCTGCAGAGAGTGCAAAACCTTCTGAGCCAGAAAAACCAATTGCTCCAGCTGCACCGCAAGTTTCCTCTGCTACATCAGTCAACGCTGGCGCAACTATTGTTTCTATGCCCGCACTTGGTGAGTCGGTAACCGAAGGAACCGTTACTCGTTGGCTTAAAAA
>RHBS01000035.1 GCA_010030895.1 Actinomycetota bacterium
ATCTTGATCTCGATTAACATTTACCGCAGGTGTTGTCACAAAGCCGCGTCTAATTGACATCAAAACACTGGCCCCGGCACCAATTTGCCCTTCTATGGAGGAAAATGCAGCAGTGTTTGCATATCTAGTAAATAAGAAAAAGGCGGCTAAAAAGCCAAGTGGCAGTGATAGAAATCCGGCATAAATTGGGTGACCAAGATTATTTCCAATTATTACTCCGAAAGTAATAATCAATACAAACACAAGTAAGCACCAGATAATTGCAAGTGGGGAATTCTTCTTTACTAACTTATAAGCATCCTTAACTACCGCTAGTTGCGATTGCTTTTCGGGCGTACCAGTTTTGGATTGTGCTTGCTGTTTCTTTTTTCTGCCAAACATTTTTTTCTCCCTATTTAATCGCTCGCGCAGCCATTGCCTGATTGTAAAGGCGACCTGCCCGATAGCTAGAACGTACCAATGGACCACTCATTACACCAAGAAATCCAACCTCCTCGGCCTCTTTACTCAACTCTACAAACTCATTTGGCTTAACCCACCTAACTACTGGGTGATGCTTCGCTGATGGGCGTAGGTACTGGGTAATTGTGATTAACTCACATCCAGCATTTCTTAGATCAAGTAGCGCTTGGGAGATCTCCTCTCGAGTTTCACCCATTCCTAAAATCAAATTTGATTTAGTTATTAAACCAAAATCCCTAGCTTGCGAAATAACATCAAGTGATCTTTCATATCTAAATGCCGGGCGGATTTGCTTAAAGATTCTAGGGACAGTCTCCAGATTATGAGCAAATACCTCTGGTCTAGTTTCAAAAACCTGATTTAGTAAATGAGAATGCCCACTGAAATCTGGAGCAAGCATTTCAACACCGACACCAGGATTTAAATTGTGAACTTGAGAAATAGTTTCGGCGTAGAGCCAGGCACCCTCATCTTCTAAATCATCCCTAGCAACTCCGGTAATGGTGGCATACTTTAAATTCATGCTTTTTACTGATTCAGCAACTCGTCTAGGTTCATCTTTGTCTAATGGCTGTGGCTTGCCGGTATCAATATTGCAAAAATCGCACCTTCTGGTACAAGCCTCACCACCGATAAGAAATGTTGCCTCTCTATCCTCCCAACACTCAAAGATGTTTGGGCAGGCCGCTTCTTGGCAAACGGTATGAAGACCTTCTTTTGAAACTAGTGAGCGAAGTTTTGTGTACTCAGGCCCCATGTTTGCTCGAGTCTTAATCCACTCTGGTTTTTTCTCAATGGGAGTCTGCGCATTTCGAGCTTCAATTCGAAGTAGCTTGCGCCCTGATGGATCAATACTCATTTTGAAACTCGCTCAAGCATTGGGCAAAGATGATTTTTAAGTACTGGTATAACCTCTTGAATATCTATCTTTTGACCTAACTCAACTGCTAATGAAGTAACTTTTGCGTCGGTAATTCCGCAAGGAATAATTTTACTGTAAGCAGAAAGATCTGGATTTACATTTAATGCAAAGCCATGCATGGTCACGCCCTTTGCCACCCTTAATCCAATAGCAGCAATTTTACGATCTCCCTTACTGTCTCTAATCCAAACTCCACTTCGTTCACAGTATCGCTTGGTCTCTACACCAAACTCAGCGCAGACTGATATCAATGCTGTCTCTAACTCTCTAACAAAACCGACAACATCTGTCGAGTTTTTTAATTTAATTATTGGATAACCAACTAATTGACCTGGCCCATGCCAAGTAATTTTTCCACCCCGATCAACATCAATCACTGGGGTACCATCAATTGGTCGATCTGAAATTTCAGTTCTACGACCAGCGGTGTAAACCGATGAGTGCTCAAGTAATAAAAGGGTATTTTCCAATTTTGAGTTTATAACATTTTCCTGAATTTCTTTTTGCAAATCCCAGCCAACTTGGTAATCAACAAGCCCCAATTCGTTGACTATTAAATCTTTCTTAGCAGTTAAAAGAGAACTCACCTGATAAGCCTAATTGTTCGGAGATTATTTGGCGAAAGTTGGCACTGAAAGCTTCTATTGGTGTGAGTAAAATGACTTCACTGGTAGATTTCACCCCCTAACCAATAGTTCTAGAGGGGCTAAATTTCGCATGGCAATTAAAACTAAATCGAATAACTCAGTTAAGGGAAGAAAACCACTTTGGATTGCCATAATTACCATTATCGCTTGGCTCATAATCTCATCAGTTGCAGGTCCCACCTTTGGCAAGCTTTCTACAGTCCAGGAAAATGACAATGCAGCTTTCTTACCAGATAGTGCCGAATCAACCCTAGCCAGCAAAATTACCGTTAAATTTTCAGATAGCTCAAATGATCAAATTCCCACGCTTCTTGTTTTCTTAGGTGATGTAAACCCGGCAAAAAATCCTGAAAAGCTCTCTCAAATTCAAAGTTATCTAAATCAACTTGGTGATAAAAAACTTCCAGAGTCAGGTAAACCTCTAAACTCTTACTTCGTTCCTGGCTTTCCAATCCAAGCCATTCCTTCAGCAGATGGGAAAGCAGCTTTAGTTAATATTGCTCTTAACTCCAAGATAATTGAGGAACGAGTTGAAGAAAAACCAACATTGTCATTGTTGGTAGATTTTTTACGTGAAGATTTAAAGAAAAATTTTGAAGCCAAGGATTTAACTACTCACGTAACTGGATTTGGTGGAATATTCGCAGATTTATTTGGTGCCTTTGGTTCTATTGACTCCACTTTGCTAATCACGACTTTATTGGTGGTATCAATTATTTTAATTATTGTCTATCGATCACCACTACTTTGGATTTTGCCACTTTTTTCAGCAATTACTGCACTTTCACTTGCTGGCACCATTGTTTACTATGCCGCAAAGGGTGGGTTACTTGATTTAAATGGTCAATCCCAGGGAATTTTATCGGTGTTAGTGCTTGGCGCAGCCACTGATTACGCATTACTACTAATTTCTAGATACCGAGAAGAGCTACACCACCATGAATCACGGTATGAGGCTATGAAGATCTCGCTGAGGGGAGTGATTGAACCAATCTTGGCATCGGGATCTACAGTGATAGCTGGATTACTTGTATTACTTCTTAGTGATTTATCTGGAAATCGAGGTTTAGGTCCAGTTGGTGCAATTGGTGTGGCTGCCTCCATGCTTACTGTTTTAACATTTTTACCAGCTCTACTAGTTGTTTTTGGTAGATGGATATTTTGGCCAAAGATTCCAAGATTTGATGATGTTGATGAACAGTTAAGTGGAACTTGGGCCAAAATTGGAAATGCAGTTGAAAGAAATCCAAAGCGAATCTGGATTTCTACCGCATTGTTACTAGTATTTTTAGCTGGATTTTCTTTCACATTAAAAGCAGATGGTCTAGCCAATACTGAAGCTTTCACAAAGCGAACTGATTCAGTTGTTGGGTTAGAAAGACTCGGCGATCACTTTCCTAGTGGTGAAGGTTCACCAGTGGAGATAATTGTTAAGCAAAATGATGTAGAAAAAGCTACTACTGCTTTACTTACTGTAAAAAATGTCGCCTTTGTTGAACCGGTTGTGGCTGGACAGAAAATTCCAGGAGCCCCAACGCCACCGATTAAGGTAGTCGATGGTCAAGTATTGCTAAAGGCAACTTTGAAGGTAGCGCCAGATTCAGTTGAGGCAAGAAATACAATTCCATTAATAAGAGATGCAGTTCATGCAATTGATAAGCAAATACTGGTAGGTGGTGGTACTGCAGTTCAATTTGATACCGATGTGGCCTCTCGACATGATAACCGCATAATTATTCCAGTGGTTTTAGTAATTATTGGCATTATTCTCGGCTTACTATTACGAAGTATTTTGGCAGCAGCTCTTTTACTACTTACTGTCGTACTCTCTTTTATGGCAACACTTGGAGTGTGTCAGTTAGTTTTTGAAAATGTATTTAACTTTAAAGGCGCCGATGCATCGTTTCCACTTTTTACCTTTATTTTCCTCGTAGCCCTGGGAATTGATTACAACATATTTTTAATGACCAGAGTGCGTGAAGAGGCTTTAAAACTTGGAACTCGCAAGGGAGTTATCAAGGGGTTGACGGTTACTGGTGGCGTAATTACATCTGCTGGAATTGTTTTGGCAGCCACATTTGCAGTACTCGGTGTATTACCTCTGGTGTTCTTAGCCCAACTTGGATTTGCGGTCGCCTTTGGTGTGTTGCTAGATACAATTATTGTTCGATCATTGTTAGTACCGGCATTAGTCCATGTGATAGGTCCAAAGATTTGGTGGCCATCAAAAATGCAGTATGAGAATAAGTAGAGATTGCCTAACTTATGTCCCCACGGGTAGCAATTGCTGGATATGGGCTTGCAGGTCGTTTCTTTCACGCTCCCTTTCTTAAAGCTGCAGGCTTTGAGGTAGTGGGTGCATTAACAACAAAGCCACAACGCAAGGCAGATGCGATCTTGGATTTTCCCAAGATTAAGGTTGTTGAAAAGATTGATGAGCTAATAACTTTAGATTTAGATTTACTAGTTGTGGCCTCGACCAATAATGTCCATGCCTCTCAAGCAATAGCTGGCCTAAATGCTGGCATACCAGTTGTTGTTGATAAGCCAATGGGTCTGACACTAAAACAGACAGAGGAAATCATTACCATTTCCCAGCAAAAGCAAGTTCCGGTGACAACTTATTTTAATCGCAAATTTGATAGTGACTCTTTAACAATCAAAAAAGTTATTAAAGAGGGCATCTTGGGAAATATTTTTAGGTTGGATTCAAGATTTGAAAGATTTAGACCAAATTTGAATACCGAATCTTGGCGAGAAAATCAAAGCTATGTTGAAGGCGGAGGAAACTTACTAGACCTACAGCCTCACCTACTATCAACTGCGCTTGATTGGTTTGGGCCTGCTTCGTTAGTTGCATCCTCAGTTAGATCTATCAGAGGCGCAGCTGATGATGATTCAACCTTAATTTTAAAGCACAGTAGTGGTGTTGACTCTTACTTATCAGTTAGTTCAATTAATGGAGCACCTGGACCAAGAATTAGAATCACTGGCGACAAGGGTTCATTAGTAATAAATGATATTGATCCGCAGGAAAAGTTGCTTAAAGATGGAGTATTTCCAGCAAATGGCAAGTGGCCAGTGAGCACAAAGAGCACTGCAACATTACATTTGGGCGATCAGAGTGAGGATTATCCAGCTCTAGATGGAAATTACACCTTGTTTTACGAACAGGTTAAGCAGGCATTAGATGGTGGACCATGGCCAGTCTCAGTCGAAGAGGCGTTAGCGGTTGCAAAAATCATTGACGAAGCAAGAGAGATTTCTTTTCGCTAGATGGAGTTTGATTGCATTGTAATTGGTGCCGGGCTATCGGGATTGACGACATCAAGAGAGTTAGAGCGAGCAGGTAGATCTGTATTATTGATTGAATCTAGCGACGATGTTGGTGGCAGAGTTAGAAGTGACCAAATCGATGGTTATATCTGTGACCGAGGATTTCAAGTTATAAATCCAAAGTATCCGCAAGTTGCTAAAAGTGGTGTTTTAAAGGATTTGGATTTTAAAAAAATCTCTGGCTCAATTCGCCTGTTTGATCAAGATATCAAGATTGGTTATGAATTAGGTTCACTCTCAAATAAATCCGGACCCTTGGCAGAAAAGTTAAGATTTCTTGAATTTATTTGTAATAGAAAGGTATTGAATTCACGAAATTTTGGCTTTTATACAAAAAATTTTCCCCATTTTTATAATCTTGTCTTAAATCCATTTTTATCTGGTGTGTTTCTAACTGATCCAAGAGAGATTGCAGCTGATGTGGCTCAACAGATATTAAGAAGTTTTATAAGGTCACTACCGGGTATACCGGCAAGGGGAGTAGGCGAATTTTCAAAAGCATTGGCAAAGCCAATTAGAAATCTACATCTCAATGAGAAAGTTTTAAGGATCATCGGTAACAAAGTAATTTCCGACTTAGGTGAGTATTCTGCCAGATACATTGTATTAGCGGCTGGTCCAGTTTCCTCCGTCGAACTTTTTAATAATCAAGAGCAAATAAAGATGTTATCTAGCACTACTTATTACTTTTCAACTAATGATTTATTGCCAGATGGTCATAATCTTGTAATCTCAAATACCTCTAAGTTAGTTAATTCCATTGTCATCAGTCAGGTTTCAGATAAGTATGCACCTAAGAATAAATTTTTAATTTCAGCGACAACACTTGCCAATCTGAGCGAGAATGATTTTAGATCTGAATTGAGTAAGGTATGGAGAAGTAATGCAAATAATTGGGAATTAGTAGCACGGTATGAGATTAAAAATTCCTTGCCGCTACATACCCCAGGTAGAAAAAGGTATCCAAACTTGCAATTAGCTGATTCAATTTTTTCAGCTGGAGATCATATGTCTATTCCATCACAGCAAGGAGCAATGGAGTCGGGTGCGTTAGTTGCAGCTAAAATTAATCAATTAATGCAGTAAGTGCAGCAGAGACAAATGGATAATCAAATTCAAACTTTGCTTCCGTTAACACTTTAGGAATTACTTTTTTAGAGCCTAGGACTTCGCTGGAAAATCCGCCAAGGACAGCTTTTAGCGCAAATGCTGGGGCTGGGAATAAAGCAGGCCGCTTAAGAACTCGGGCGAGAGCGGCAGTGAATTCTTGATTTGTAACTGGGTTTGGAGATGTTAAATTCACTGCACCTTCCAACTTTGAGTTCATAAGAAAAATCATTGCTCGAATTTGATCGTGCAAGGTAATCCAAGACCACCACTGCTTTCCTGAGCCGAGTTTTCCACCTAATCCAAATTTGAAAATTGGAAGCATTCTTGCAAGGGCACCGCCAGTTGGATCAAGAACTAATCCAGTTCTTAATTTGATAGTTCTCACACTTGGAGCTAAATCTGCAACTGCTTCCCACTCTCGGCATACAACAGAGAGAAAATCACTACCACCTTTATCTACTTCAGTAACAGCCCTATTGCCGGTTTCGCCATAATATCCAATAGCACTTGCTGAAATGAATACATTTGTTTGTAATTGTTGACAGGCATTTGCAATTGTTGTTGTGCCGAGCAATCTGGAGTTAAGAATCTCTGAACGATATGCTGCGCTCCATCTTTTATCGCCAACCCCAGCACCAGCTAAGTGAAATACGGCATCAACGCCATCTAATGCATTTAAATCAATTTCACCTTTAATTGGATCCCACTTGACCTCCTCGCTACTGCGAGTTGGTCTTCTGACAATTTTTTGCACCTGATAACCATCAGATTTTAATTTAGCAACTAATGCACTTCCAATTAATCCAGAGGAACCAGTAACTGCAACGCGTTTAATACTACGCAAATTACAAGCCTAGATCTGATTCAAATCGACCTTCTTCTAACCTATCTTTTAAGGTTGATAAGAAGCGAGCAGCATCGGCTCCATCTACTACTCGGTGGTCATATGAGAGAGCTAAATAAACCATTGATCTAATTGCAATAGTTTCACCACCATCAGCACCCTTTACCACCATTGGTCGTTTAACAACTGCACCTAGACCTAATATCGCAACCTGTGGTTGGTTAATTATTGGTGTATCAAAGAGTGCGCCGCGGGAACCAGTATTTGTCAAGGTAAATGTTCCGCCACCTAATTCATCTGGCGTAATCTTATTTTCTCGGGTGCGTGCTGCTACATCTGAAATCTTTCTAGCGATTCCGCCCATATTTAGATCACCAGCATCTTTAACGACTGGTACTAACAGACCACGTTCAGTATCAACTGCAATTCCTAAATGTTCAGCCGCATGGTAGGTAATTTGATCACCTTCTACTGATGAATTTAAAACTGGATGTTGCTTTAATGCTTCACAAACAGCCACTGCAAAAAATGGTAAAAAGGTTAATTTAACACCTTCACGTGCCTCAAAAGTGGCTTTGGCTGAATTTCTTAATCGGTCAATTTTTGTAACATCAACCTCAATTACTGTTGTAAGTTGGGCTGAAATTTTTAGCGATTCAACCATTCGATCGGCAATTACTTTTCTAAGTCTGGTCATTCCAACAGTTGTGCCGCGAAGAGGTGAAACTGCCACTACAGCTTTTGCGGTGGTATTTGTCGATGCCATAACTTGAGCGGTTGGAGTGGCAGCAGCGCGAGGTGTTGCTGCCAAAATATCCTCTTTGCGAATTCTTCCACCAACACCAGTTCCCTTTACGTTAGCTAGATTTACGCCAGCTTCAGCTGCAAGTTTTCGAACAATTGGCGTGACATATGAGTCATCAGCTCTTATTTGTGCAGTTGCAACTTGTGCTACTGGAGCTTGAACAATCGGTGGTTGAATAACTGGAGCAGGCACAACTTGTGGGGCTACTGCAGGTGGAGTAGGTGACTGGGCAGGTGGTGTTGGAGTTGAAACTTTTGGTGATGCAGTGGCAGCTACAGAAGTGGATTCCGCATTTGCCGGTGACTCATCACTTGATTGCGCAACGACGACTCCGATTCCGATAGCAAGTAACGGCAGTGATAGAGCGAATGCTCTAACTCCACGCTTTACAGTTTTGCGTGGCTTAACACCGTCATTTTCTGCAATTTGGAACCACTCAGGCTTATTCATTGGATCCATGGCGCGCACCTTTCTGTACTTCTTAAAGGTAAGCATAAAGTGTGTGAGCATTCTGTGAATACTCCACTTACTTCCTGAGTAATCTAGGTACGTGAGCACACATACCGCTGCCGAA
>RHBS01000036.1 GCA_010030895.1 Actinomycetota bacterium
AGATGACCGTAAGAGCTTTGGTAAACCATTTAGAAAAAAAGAGTTTAAAGGCTCTGAGTTTAGGGGTGAAAAAAGATTTGACCGAAAAACATCTGCTCAGGATGCAGTAGCTGGAAAAAATTCAGTAGTTGAAGCCCTTCGCGCCAAGATACCGGCCAAGGAGTTAGTTGTAGCATTAAAAACTGAGATTGATGAAAAAATATCTGAGGCGATTAGATTAGCTAAAAATCAAGATCTACCAATTAAAGAGTTGCCACGAAGAGCGCTAGATGATTTAACTGGTAGTTCAAATCATCAAGGAGTTGCCTTAGTAATTAAGCCATTTAATTACTCTGAAGTTTCAAAAGTAATCTCTAATGCAAAAAAGCCGATGATGCTAATTGGATTAGATGGCATAACCGATCCACATAATTTAGGAGCTGTAGTTAGATCTGCTGCTGCCTTTGGTGCAGATGGGGTAATAATTCCAGAGCGTAGAAATGCCGCGATGACCGGCTCAGCCTGGAAGGCATCTGCTGGCGCTGCCGCCCGTATGCCAATTTCTCAGGTTACAAATTTGGTAAGAACAATTCAAGATGTAAAGAAGGCTGGCTGTTTTGTAATTGGCCTAGATGCGCAAGGTGATCAGCCGCTATCTCAAATGAGTTTAGCAACTGAATCCATATTTATAATTGTTGGCAGTGAAGGAAAAGGATTATCTAGATTAGTTAGAGAAAATTGTGATTTAGTTATATCAATTCCAATGCAATCCCAAGTTGAATCACTTAATGCAAGTGTAGCAACTGCAATAGTTATGCATTGGGTTGCGACGGAAAGAAGTAAGTAATATGCAATACACCCGCTTTATTGCTCTTGGTGATTCAATGACTGAAGGCATGAGTGATGAGTTAGTTGATGGTAAATACCGTGGCTGGGCAGATCGAGTTGCAGATGTCTTAGCCCAACAAGATCCAAACTTTACCTACATGAATCTTGCAATCAGAGGAAAGTTGCTTAAACAGGTAGTTGAGGATCAGATACCAATTGCACTTAAATATATTGAAGGCAAACAAACCTTAGTTTCATTTCACGCTGGCGCAAATGATGTACTTAGACCAAATTACAAGCCAGAGCTTTCACTACCTGAGTATGAGCGAGGTATAAAGCAGTTAATTGATGCTGGAGCTACGGTAATGGTCTTTACTGTGGTTGATAAGGTTGAAGGTAAGGGAAAGACTGCAACCTTGTGGCATCAAAGATTTAGCGCCTTTAATGAAAATGTAAGGATGGTTGCTAAAAAGTATCCAACAATTTTATTTGAGGGTAAAAAAGCAGAGTTTTTAAATGATCGAAGATTTTTAGCTTTTGATCGATTACATATGAATCCAGAGGGCCATCGAAGATTAGCTAATGCAGTATTGGAGGGATTAGCTTTACCATTTGATCCAAATTGGAAAATACCATTACCGCCACAATCAAAGCAGCGTAGAGTTAAAAAGTATCTAATCAACCTTACTTGGATATTGGTTTTTTTGATCCCATGGATTTGGCGAAGGATTCGCGGAAAATCATCTGGTGATGGCAGAAGTGCTAAATACTCTGAGCCGATTTTTTGGTCTGCACGCTGAGTTAGCCCTCTGATTACCTGTTGTTAACCTTCATAAAGCAAAATACGCTCATGAGTAATCACTTAATATCTATTAATCCTAGAGAGCGATTAATTGATAGAGAGTTAAGTTGGCTTGATTTTAATGAGAGAGTTTTACAGTTAGCTGAGGACCCAAATATCCCATTACTGGAGCGGTGTCGTTTCTTAGCAATATTTTCCTCAAATTTAGATGATTTTTACATGATCCGAGTCGCAACTGCCAAGCGCAAAATTGCAAACTCAATTACAAAGAAAAATACCGCGGGGTATACACCTATTGAGCTTATGATTGAGATTTCAAAAAAGACAAATAATCTAATCAACCGAATGGTTAAATGTTTTCATGACGAACTACTACCTCAGTTATCTGACAATGGTATCGAGCTGGTTGATTGGGGTCAGCTATCTGGTGAAGAAATGGAATTTATTAACTCAATATTTAATAAACGAATATTTCCAGTCCTAACTCCATTAGCAGTCGATCCATCTCATCCTTTTCCTTATATCTCAGGTTTATCTCTAAATCTTGCCGTTTTAGTAAGAAAGCCAGATACCCATGAGGAGTTATTTGCCAGAGTGAAGGTGCCCGCCTCACTTCCTAGATTTATGCAAACCACTGAATTTGCAGCGACTCGATTCATCGCAATCGAGCAGGTCATAATTGCTAACTTGCATCAATTATTTCCAGGAATGGAGATTGAGGATCACTACACATTTAGAATTACTAGAAATGCAGATTTAGAGCTAGAGGAGGAAGAATCAGAAAATCTCCTTGAATCCATGGAGCAAGAGTTATTACGAAGGAAATTTGGTCCACCCGTAAGGCTAGAGGTGGCAAGTGATATTAAATCTGATTTAGTAGACCGTTTAAAATCTGAGTTATCAATTAAAGAGGGTGATATTTCCCGTTATAAAGAGCCACTAGATCTAACGGGTTTAAATTTAATCGCAGATTTAGATCGACCTGAATTAAAGTTTCTACCATTTAGAAATCATATTGCGAAAGAGTTTAGAGATATTGATCCAGATTCAAATGAGGATTTTTTTACTACAATTAAAAAGGGTGAGATTTTGCTTCACCATCCATATGATTCCTTTAACTCATCCGTTGTTAGATTCTTAGAAGCTGCAGCGAGTGACCCTAATGTTTTAGCGATCAAGCAAACTCTTTATCGGACCTCAGGTGATTCACCGATTGTAGATGCATTAATTGAAGCAGCAGAGGCTGGTAAGCAGGTACTTGCTGTAATTGAAATTCGAGCTCGTTTTGATGAACAGGCAAATGTTCGATGGGCTAGAAAATTAGAGGATGTTGGTGTCCATGTGGTCTATGGCTTAGTTGGTTTTAAAACCCATGCCAAGCTCTCTTTGGTTGTTAGAGAAGAGGAAAATAAAGTTAGAAGATACAGCCACGTTGGCACCGGAAATTACAATCCAAAAACTGCCAAAATCTATGAAGATTTAGGAGTATTAAGTGCAGATGAGAAGTTAGGTGAAGATTTAAATAAATTGTTTAATCAATTATCTGGATTTGCCCCACAATCTTCCTATAATCGATTATTAGTTGCTCCTAGAACTATTAGGCCCGATTTGCTAGCTAAAATTAATCGAGAAATTGAAAATAAAAAACTAGGCAAACCTGCATTTATTAGGATGAAATTAAACTCATTACTTGATGAGGAGTTTGTCGAAGCTTTTTATTTAGCCTCACTGGCTGGTGTTGAAATTGATTTAGTTATTAGGGGAATTTGTGCCCTAAGACCAGGAATTTCGAATTTATCTGAAAATATTAGAGTTAGATCGGTACTGGGGCGCTTCTTAGAGCACTCAAGAATTTTTCACTTCGCAAATGGTGGAAATGATGAAATCTATATCGGTAGTGCTGATTTAATGGATCGCAATTTAAATCGCAGAGTTGAATCGCTGGTACAAATTCAAGATAGTGTCCACAAGGAAGAGTTAATTAGAATCTTTGATAAGTATTTAGATCCTGCTATTGCTAGTTGGCACCTATTATCTGATGGAAATTGGCATCGAATAAATCGTGATGCGCAGGGGCAACCACTAGAAGATTTACATTCTTCAATGATCAATTTTTATAAGGAATTAGTGTGAATCAAGTAATCATTGCAGCAGGTGCTGTGGTGTGGCGTAGAAATAAATCAGATGAAGTTGAGATAGCAATAATTCATCGACCAAAATATGATGATTGGAGTTTTCCGAAAGGCAAAGCTGATATTAGTGAAGAGGTTATTGCCTGTGCTCATCGTGAGGTCTTAGAAGAGAGCAATTTAGATACTCAATTTGGTCCTTACTTGGGTGATGTCGAGTATATGACCAGTGATGGTGCTAAGAGAGTATTTTTTTGGTCGGCTAAAGTAATTAACGAGTATCCATTTACACCAAATAGTGAAGTAGATAAATTAGAGTGGCACTCAGTAAAGAGTGCAAGTAAATTGCTAAGCTTAGAGACAGATAAACAAATCTTAAAAGTTTTTACAAAGTTAACTTTAGATACTAAGCCTTTTATATTACTTCGCCATGCCAAAGCTATAACTCGGGATGAATGGCAAGGTGATGATGATGACCGACCCCTAGACTCGCTGGGAACATTTCAAGCAGATCGATTAATTCCAATTTACTCAGCCTACAAGATTGATGAGGTGCATACCTCAGATGCGCTTCGTTGTTTTGATACGGTGAATCAATTTGCTAGAAGACTTGGAATTAAATTAGAGGTGAGTGGAAAATTAAGTGAGAGTACATATAAAAAAGATAAAGATAAAGCGATTGATTATTGCAAGGAGGTTATCAAAGAGAATAAAAACATATTAATTTGTAGTCATAACCCCATTTTACCCAAACTACTAACTAAGCTAACTAAAAAAGCTGAGGTTGAAACCGATGAGGATAAGTTACAGCCTGCTCAGAGTTGGGTAATACATAGATTAGGCAAGGAGATAATTCAGGTAGATCGCATGGATGCACCTAAGAATTAAGCCTCCATCCAATCCATCCACTTTAAAACTACACCTTCTCTAAGTGCCCAAGGACATATTTCTAACTCATCTAAATCTAAATTGCGCATCACACTCTCTGCTACAAAAGCACCAGCAACAATCTGCGAGGCACGATTCTCAGATACTCCAGGTAATTTAGCTCGCTCCTCAGTTGTCATCTCTGAAAGTTTTGAGGAAATTTTTCTTATTGCTTCAACCTTTATATTCTTGCCACTTCCATCAAACCAATCTCCTGCAAGTCTTGCCAGCGTTCTTAATGTTTTACTAGTTGCAATCGCTCGATCAGAATCTTGATGTTTTACAAGTGAGGGTAGTATTTGTTCCAATTTTTCTTCAATATAGTCCCGAAGTGCTCTAATACTTTTATCAGAGTAAGGATCATCTCGTAAATAATCCTTTGTTAACCTAGCAGCTCCTAATGGCAGTGAGGTTGCAATCTCAGGTGATTCATCTACACCAGCTGCCATCTCAAGTGAGCCACCGCCGATATCTATCACCAATAATCTGCCACTTGACCAACCAAACCATCTACGCGCTGCTAAAAAAGTTAATTTAGCCTCCTCCTCACCAGATAGAACTTGAAGATCGATATGAAAATCTTTATTTATTGCTTTAATTATCTGCTCACCATTAGTAGCCTCGCGCAGGGCACTAGTTGCAAATGGTAAAAGCTCTTGAGTTTGTACTGATGCAGATTGTGCGATGGCTCTACTAATACTGCTTCTTAATTTTTCTACACCCTCATCTGAAATCTGATTATTTTCTAAAATATATTGGGTTAACTTTAACTCCTCCTTGTAATTAAAGGTGGGGTTAGGACGTGCACCTGGTGAGGTATCTACTACTTGCAGGTGGACAGTATTTGAGCCCACATCCAATACACCAAGACGCATACGGGCAACCTACTAGATTCACTTCTGAAAATTGCTGCGGTGAGTATGGTGATTTATTCATGGCATAATTACGCCCTCAACCCGCCTCTCTAGCTCAGTGGTAGAGCAGCCGCCTTGTAAGCGGCAGGTCGTCAGTTCAATCCTGACGGGGGGCTCCAGTTTCAACTCCTACCTATCTCTCTCCTATCAAAGTAGAGTTTTGTTATGACCAGCCATGATTTTGATGTTGTTGTTATTGGCTCTGGCTTTGGTGGCTCAGTAGCAGCGCTTCGATTAATTGAAAAAGGTTACAAGGTTTGTGTATTGGAGGCTGGTAGGAGATTTACCGATAAGGATTTTCCTAAAACCTCTTGGCGCCTTCGTAGATTTTTATTTTTACCAAGATTAGGTTTAACTGGAATTCAAAGAATTCACGTACTACCTGATGTATTAGTTTTAGCTGGCGCAGGTGTTGGTGGTGGATCTTTAGTTTATGCAAATACCTTATATAAACCACCTGCTTCATACTTTGAAGATAAGCAGTGGAGCAAAATAACTAATTGGGATCAAGAGCTCTCTCCCTGGTATGACCAGGCATCTAGGATGTTAGGAGTTGCTCAAAATCCATACTTTTCACCATCTGATCAAGCTATGAAAGAGGTGGCAGATCAAATGGGTGTCGGCCACACATTTAAGTTAGCTCCCCTTGGAGTTTATTTTGGTGATGGAGCTGGAGTGAAATCAAAAGATCCATTTTTTGGTGGTGTTGGCCCAGATCGATCTGGTTGTTTGCAATGTGGTGCCTGCATGACAGGTTGTCGGCACAATGCAAAAAATACCTTACCTAAGAATTACTTAGGCTTGGCGGAAAAGGCAGGGGCAAAGGTCTTTCCAGAGCACACTGTTACTAAGGTTGAACAATTAACAGATGGTAGTTGGGTAGTTACCGCTAGAAAAAGTACTGCTTGGTTTGGTGGATATAAAAAATTTACCGCATCTCAGGTAGTAGTAGCAGCTGGTACCTACAACACCCAAAAGTTATTACATAAGATGAAATCAACTGGTGTATTGCCAAAGATTAGTGATCAACTTGGTAAATTATCTAGAACAAATAGTGAGGCATTGACTGGCAGCATCATGCCAAAGGGCGGTACTGATTTTAGTAAGGGCTCTGCTATTACCTCATCTTTTTTCCCAGATGATCACACCCATGTGGAACCAGTTAGATATGGCAAAGGCTCTAACTTTATGGGATTACTACAGACGGTAATGACTGATGGTGAAAACATTAGGGATCGCCGTAAGCAATGGTTACGTCAGGTAGTAACCAAACCATCTTTAGTATTAAGAATTTTAGATGTCAGGCAGTGGAGTCAGCGAACTGTAGTGGCATTGATTATGCAAAATGTGGATTCTGCAATTAGCGTTACTGGTAAACGTGGCATATTTGGATTTAGATTAACCTCTAAAAATGATTCAAAGACTCCAAATGCAACCTATATTCCAGCTGCTAATGAGGTAGCTAGAAGAATTGCTGAAAACAATGGCGGTATTGCCGGCGGTCACATTGGTGATTTAGTTAACGCCCCATTTACCGCCCACTTTGTTGGTGGTTGTGTAATTGGAGATTCCATAAATACTGGTGTCATCGATCCATACCATCGGGTTTATAACTATCCAACATTGCATGTAGTAGATGGTGCAAGTGTTACGGCAAATCTTGGGGTAAATCCATCACTAACTATTACTGCGCAAGCAGAGCGAGCCTTTTCTATGTGGCCAAATAAGGGCGAGATAGATCTGCGCCCTGCGCAAAATTCACCTTATAAAAAAGTCGATCAAGTATTTCCTAAGCAGCCATTTGTGCCAGCTGGAGCACCTGGTGAGTTAAGAGTTTTTTAGAATTTTAGCTTGCCGCTTTGCTCGCCTGTTTGGCATTTTTGTAATTGGAAAATCTAAACTCTTATAGAAGTCCTTAATAATCTCCTGCATTAACTTAGTTTTCTCATTAACTAAGTTATGGCTTGCACCTGGAATTACCGCAAGTCGCCCATTTGGAATAGCCTCATACATCTGCCAGGTCATCTGACTTGTAAATGGCTCATCATCTGCTGCTAATACTAAGACTGGGCACTTAATCTTTTTTAATTTTGATAATTTAATATTTGGCTCACTCTTCCAAACCATAAAGGCTTTTCGAATAATTTCAGGAAGCAGCTCTGGATCCTGGTTAGAGAGTTTAGAAAAGTTTAATTTTTCTTCATCACTTACTGAAATATTATCTAAATCAAAGGAAAGTCCAGCATCCCAGGTGTAATTCATACCTATGCCAACTAATGATTTAACTAAATCTGGTCGCTTAATGGCAGCAAGTAAGCCAATATTTCCACCATCACTCCAACCGATAATATGAGCCGGCTTTTTTACCACCGTCTTTAAATACTTAATTAACTCATCAACTTGAAAATCAAAGTGCATATAACCTTTTCTAATTTTGGTTCTTCCATGTGCGGTACGGTCATATGCAAATGGTTCATGAGTCTTAGCTACCGCTGGCAGTATTTGTTTTTCCCACTTTTGGGTATGGCTTAAGCCGCCATGAAGTAACACAACTGGCTCACCATTTTTCTTCCACTTCATACACCAAAGTTGGTGACCATCTACCTCAATATATTTTCGATATACCGCAGCTGCCATTGTTATTTTATGTATCCATAATATGGCGATTGCCACGATCAAATGTTAGGTAGTTCCAGGTCCA
>RHBS01000037.1 GCA_010030895.1 Actinomycetota bacterium
ATTACACCAATAATTAAAAACTTATCTAATTGATAAACACCATCGGTAAAGCGTGAGATCACAGTACGTAGTATTTCTAAGATGATAACTATAAATAAGATGTCATTAACACCTTGGATCATGCCATTTGGGAAAAAGGGCGTAGTTTCAATTAACCTCTTTATGGAGTAAAAGAAGGCACCTAAACCAATTATAAAAAGTGAGATTGCAAGAATTGCATGAAATACATCCTCAACTAAATCAACATACTTAACTGGAAGAATTGAGGTTTCAATCCGCTCTGATTTACTCTCCTTAGCCATAGTTTAAATATATAAGTAGAGTGTAAATATTTAGGGATATGACGGTGGTTTTCACTTAAATCTTTATAAATCTGGCAATTACTTTAACTACTACTGATGATCTATTTTTTGCTACCCAGTAGTAGGCGTAATCACCAACCCTACCTGAGCTGCTAAGTAGCAGAGATAGAAATTTATTACCCCTTAATTTGAGTAATAATGCAACTGCTTTAGCAGATTTATATATTTTACTCTCAAATAAAACTTGAACTGATTGTTCACACTCTTGATAAGTTAGACCAAATTTATTTAAATCTGCACTTTGGTAGGAAACTGCTTCTATTGGTAATTTTGCTCTTACCCACTGCACAGATTGTTTACAAAACTCACACTGGCCATCGTAGATAACGGTAATCTTACTCATTTATAACTACTGTCTAAATTAAGTGATTAATTAGATATTGCAGATCTACTACTCGGCGAAATCTCCACCGCGGCCAGTAGTTTTATTTTTAGGTGGCTTTGGTTTTTCGTATTTGTACAAAAACACCCCTAGCAATATCACTAGAGGTGCTAATGTAAGTAAAAACTCCTTCATTGCTTAATTACATACCAAAGATGGCCAGATATGCAACCACAAATACTGCGATATCTAGAATTACGATCAAAGCAGCTGTTGCTGATACAAAGGAGCGTGAGCTAGCAATTTTTGTAGCTAAAGCGCTCTTTTTAGCAACCTTAGCAAGATCATCACATACTGCTTCACCTTCGCGAATTGCAGCATATTGGTTTATGGTAGTTAATACACCAGTCACCGCAACTACCACAAGTGCGAAGTACTTAGCCTCATCACTTGCCTTATCAAAGTAACCAAGGGCTGAAAGCACAAAGGTTGCAATTAAGACTAATACTGGTTGCATTTGAGCTTTTATAATTTGTGCTCTTTGCTGGTTCCAGGTTTCAATTAACTCTTCTTCATTCATTTTGATTCTCCATCTTTTGTTTTGGATGTTGTCATCCCTATCTGTAGCCAAGTTTAGGTTACGCCCAGAGGTATTTTTGGCTTAGTTTCTAAAATTTACTTAAAGTTTTTATGAACTTGAATACCTTTTGCGCTCTGGGCCTTCAAATATTTGTGCTTTATGGCAGGTATTAGGTGCTCTGCCCTACTACCTGATGTTTTAACCAATCTTGATATAGCTGATCTAATGGCCAAGCAGCACTTGCCCTAATTGATACTCCCCGAGCTCCAGTTCTACGTACTACCCCTTTTGCCAAAATTAAATTATTACCTTTAATAATATGAGCATAACTTTGTTGGGTATCTTCAAAAAAGGTTAAATCACTACAGCCAAATCCATCTTCAAGGGTTAGAAATAAAACTCTTTTACCACTTCTAATTGGTGGGGATTGAAGTGCAACCTTTGCCCCAACTACTAATACCTGCTGATTTGATCTTAGCTTTACTAAATTGCTTGATTTACAAACTCCCATTGCATCTAAAAATGGTGCGTACTGTTTTAGTAGATGCTCAGTAATATCAATACCTAAACCTGCTAATTCACTACTTACCTGCTCAGCCTTTGTGATATCAGGTAGCCCTAAGCTATCTATCTGCCCAGGTGATAGAGCTAGAGATAATTGACCAGCGTTAGATTTACCAGCATTTAATTGCTTTAACTCACTTAGATGGATATATAAATCTCTTCGATTTAACTTACTATCCATACCAATATTATGTAATTGATCAAATGCCCCAATCTCTACCAGTAATTGAGTAGTTGGCCAATGTGCTCCTGAGCGATAGGTAAAATCTGCTAAATCTGTGTAAGGTCGATTAGCAATTATGGAGTTAATCTCATCTTTTGAAATACCAGCAATATCAGCTAAGCCAACTCTGATTGCATAACCTAAAGCATCTGGTAGTGATAATACCTTCCCAGTTGAATTGGTATTAGGTGATCGGTAGCGATAAGCCTTAATATCTTTATCAACCTTTTCCACCTGATAACCTAAATTAGATTTATTAATATCAACTGGCAGTATTTTTATCCCCCATTGACGTGCTTCATCAATTATTAATCGCTTTGGATACATCCCTGGCTCATGAGTTAAAACTGATGCTAAAAAAGCTGCAGTGTGATGAGTTTTAAGATATGCCGATTGATATGTAGTTAAGGCAAAGGCTGATGCATGTGCTTTACAAAAACCAAATGAGGCAAAATCTGCCAAAATCTGCCAACACCTATCCACAACTTTTTTGCTGTAACCACGAGCGGCAGCAAGTGAGTAAAACCAATCACATACTCTTTGCGCACCCTCTTTATTACCAAGATTTCTGCGCATCTGATCTGCTGCGCCATAACTAGATCCAGTCATTATTGAGATTATCTGTATTACCTGTTCATGAAATACCACTACCCCTTGAGTTTGCGAAAGAATTGGTGCTAAATCCTTATCAATAAATGTGGCTTTAGTTATGCCATGCCTTGCATTTAAAAATGGTGTGATCATCTCAGATTTAATTGGCCCTGGCCTAAATAGGGAGATACCAATAACTAAATCACTAAATTGATCTGGGGCTAACTTGCCAACTAACTCTCGCTGCCCTGGACTTTCTACCTGAAATAAACCAATGGTTCTAGTTGATCTAATTAGATCAAAGGTTAATGGATCATCTAATGGGATCTTATTTATATCTAACTCTTTTTCTTCAACTGCTGCCACCTGCTTTAAGGTGTAAGCAATAGCAGATTGCATCCTTACTCCCAATACATCTAGCTTTAAAAACCCAAGATCTTCAACATCATCCTTATCAAAGGTAAGCATTGGGTAATTGCTTTGGTTGATAGTAATTGGTGTGTAATTTTGCATACTCAAATCTGATATCACCACCGCGCATGGATGCATTGATAGGTGTCTAGGTAGTTTATCTAACCGCATAGCTAGATTAATTGTGGCTTTAATTTTGGGAGCAGATAGATCTAACCTCTTTAACTCTGGTAATTGCTTTATGGCATTACCAATATTTCTTGCACTGATATGGGGCATAGATTTTGCTAGTAAATCAATTTGAGTTGGATCAACACCAAGTGCTGCGCCAACATCCCGGATAGCATGGCGAGCGCGATATCTCTCCACCATCGCTACCGTGCCACACCTAGATAAGTTATTGGGATTATGCCAACTCTTATCCCCATACCGATTAAAGATTAAGTCATAGATTTCATACCTGCGATCTGACTCCACATCAATATCAATATCAGGTAATTCATTTCGCTCAGCTGAGCAAAATCGCTCCATTAGTAAATCATTACTAATTGGATCTACCTCAGAGATACCAAGTAGGTGGCAGGTTAGTGATCCAGCTGCGCTACCGCGTGCTGCAACTCTGATCCCTAACTGCTTAGCACCATCGACAATATCTGCCACCGTTAAAAAGTAGGAGGCAAAACCTAATTTATTAATGATCTCAATCTCCTGTGCTAGCCGATTTGAGACCTGGTTATACATAGCAGGTGGGTAGTAGTAATCAATTTGATTACTAGCTTTTTGTTGTAGTTGAGTTATTAACTGCTGCTGATTATTTGCACCAAATAACTTTGGCTCTGGCAGATGTATGCCGCCTACTCCGATCTCATCTCTTACCGACAAGCTAGCCATATCTGCCCATAAGGCGGTGGTTTCTAATAGGTGCTGGCCATTAATTGCCCCAGCTGCTTGCGCAATCTGCTGTGCTACCTGATACATCTGATCACTATCTTTTAAGTAACCCTGATTATTACCCCGCTCCACACTGGCATCACTTAATAAGACTAACTTTCTACTAGCATCTAATAGATCAGCAATTGGGCCATCACTAGCCTCCTTCATTCTTACCTGATTTGTTAAAACAGCCGGTAATTGGTTATTTACCGCAAAGCTATAAGCTCTAGCTGCATTTGCGGTGGAGTATGGGTGATCTGGCCGCATTAAGTGGCTAACACACTCAATTGCAGTATTGGCAAAGTACTTACTACTTAACTTAAAGGTATTTAACGCCGCTTTTTCTTTTCTAGCTATTAGATTTTTTAATACCGATGATCTAGGTCCATGAAGTAGTAGTAGCTCAGATGAGTATTGATAAAATCGCTCTAAAATCTCAATACTTAATACCCCATCACAATTATTGGTATTTACTGCAGTTAATAATCGATAGAGTGAGGATAATTTGCCACTTTGCGCAAGTAAGGTAATGCGATCTGATTTTTGAATAAATCCTAAATTAACTCCAAGTATTGGAGTTATGCCATATTGTTCACAAGCTTTAGCAAATACAACTGCACCTGCCATATTTTCATTATCAGTTAATGCCAATCTACTCATCCCAAGCTCAGCAGCTTTAGCCACTAAATCCTGTGGGTGGCTAGTGCCGTACTTAAAGGAGTAACCACTAGATAGTGATAGATGAGTAAATTGTTTTTTCATCTACTACTTACCTCTTGAGGTAGATCTAATCTGCCACTGCTTACTACTTTGGTTGTACTCAATCTCAAAGGTAGCAATTGCACCAATTGGCGCTGCCTCTACCTGCCAGACCCTACTTACCTGCTCACTTACCTGATCATCAATGGAGTTACTAGCAATCTCTTTCCACCATTGATTTGTTTGCAGGTAATTACTTAATACCTGGTTAATATGAAATCTAATCCCCTGATAAATAAACTCAACTGGTGCACCCTGCTCACCTACCTGGCAGATTTGGGCAGGCAGATTTTGCGTAGATTTGGGGGGTAATTTGCGTTCGAACATTTGTTCGATAAGATACTAAACCCCACCGACAACTGGCAAGTGGGGCAGCTAGGGCAATTAGTAAAAGCTTGGCCGTAGTTTTTTGCTGCGCTAAAAAAGTGTGACAGGTGGCGGCAGCTCTATTGCCTTAGCTAATTGCTCACCATTATTTCTAGCATTGTTGACCTGATCTGAAACTGGCCAAAAGGTTAACTGCTGATCTGAATTGGGTAGATCAATCATATTTAAATAATCATTAACCTCACCTTTTTCAAGTTGAGTAGTACTTAACCAGGTGGGCCATAAGCTCTGTGGCAAAATAACTGGCATCCGATTGTGAATTGGAATTAACTTGCCTAATGCTGATCTGGTAATTATCGATGTGGTAGTAATTTTCTGATTACTTATTGGATTAACCCAACTCTCATAGATTCCAGCTATGGCTAAGGTTGAGCCATCTTGATTTGAGATATAAAAGGGCTGCTTGGGTTTGTAACCGCCAAACTCAGTTGCCCACTCATAGTAGCCAGATACTGGTATTAAACATCTTCTAGCTCTAAATGCTGCTCTAAAGCTTGGTTTTTCTGCCACTGATTCAACCCGGGCATTAATAGCATTGCTCTGCCTACTTGCATCCTTTGCCCAAGTGGGAATTAATCCCCAACTTGCAGTACTTATACTCCGATCTATCCCGGCACTATCGTTAGCAGTTATAAATGGAATTGAGGTAGTAGGTGAGATATTCCAATTTCGAGAGGTAAATGAGGCATCCTTAATACCAGCTGCAAACTCAAGAGCTAAATCCTCTCCTGAGATATTAAGAGCGTATCTGCCACACATAGTTAAAGCATAAACAAAAGATTAAAAAGATATTTAATTTTTTACAAGTATTGTTAAATTAATTCCATTATTACTACATGGCCCCATACTTAAATTTCCATTTTTATCGCATATAACCTGCTCGCGATAACCTGCAATCGAGCCGGCAGCTCCTGGAACTCCTTGTGGCCCCATTTGTCCTTGTGGACCTTGAGCTCCTTGTGGACCAGATGAACCACCTGGACCTTGCGGACCGGTATCACCTTTTTCTCCTTGCGGGCCAACATCTCCTTTATCCCCTTTTTCACCAGTATCGCCTTTATCGCCTTTTTCACCTTGAACTCCTTGGGGACCAGTTGCACCAGTAAATCCTCTCTCTCCTTGCGGGCCAACATCACCAGGAATTCCAGATCTACCTGCAGTAGCGATTGGATCCAATGGTTCATTTAACATAGCCCGAACATTTTTCATTAAATATTTAGCTGAACTATTTGGAGATATCAACGGACCTTGAGGTCCTAAAATCAAATTAACAACTGCCATATCAATATCATTTTGTTTAGCGATCTGAACTATTGCCGGATTTTGTAGAGCATTAGCAATTGAGTTATTTATCGCAAGAGTTAAGGCAGCAACCATAAATATAAAAACTAAAATACGTTGGATAATTACAGTGAAAATATTATTCATAGTTGACTAAATCTGCCCAATGGTATCGTTTGCAGACTCCATCTGCTTTGAGTGGTGCTCTCTTAGATCAACCCAAATAATTAAAATTAAAATTGGAAGCGCAATATCGGTAAATACAAATATTGGAAATTGAGTCAGATACTCAAGATAAAAGTAACCAGTTTGCACATAAGAGGTAATTTGAGCTGTTACTAAACTAATTGGCCAGACTAAAGCTGTAACTGGTAGAAATTTAATGGCACCATGTCGGCCTCGAGAGTAGATAAGCAGGCAGATTGGAGCAAAGGTTGAGATTAAGATCCAGCCAATTGAACTAAAAATTAACTCTGCTCTGCGCAGTGGATCAAGTTGATTTTGGGGATTTATAAAGAAAAAATTTGGAAAAGTTGCAATTACCAGCCAGAAGACTAGAAATATCAAACAGCCAATAAGGGCTGCTACATAATCTAACCGGGTTAATAATACTTTACGACTAATATAAGGCTCCAAACTTATAAATTAAGTTTGGTATCACTTACCTACTAAACCTAAGGGTTGAATTTAATAGTAAAGAGTATCAGCAAATTGAAGTACTTAACA
>RHBS01000038.1 GCA_010030895.1 Actinomycetota bacterium
TCGGTGGTATCCATTAATGGAAACAGCTCCTTTGCCTGCTGCGTTGAGATCTCTTGTAGATCTAAGCCAAAGGTTTTAGCCCAACCAATTTGTCTTCTAATCTCCTCCATCCGCTCTTTACTGGAGGCAATCTTTATTGAACCACACTCACGCCATGATGGTGGGGTATCACTTTGTTGTAATTTTCGATACAACTCAACTGAGTACATATTCATTTTGGTTAGGGTTGGATCAGCTCGAAGTTGGCCAACTAAGCCAGCTGAGTGAAATGTTGAACCACTAGTTAAATCAGATCGCTCCAGCAGTATTACATCTTTTTCACCTAATTGCGCTAGATGGTATGCAACTGAGGTTCCGCCAACACCGCCGCCGATTACTACTATCTTTGCTCTACTAGGTAGCTCTTGTGTGGCCATAAACCAACTGTATCCTTAATCTGTGGCCGGCTCAAACAATGGATTTAATGATCTTTTAAACTTAGTTCCAAGATTACAAGTAAGAGATAATGTAAGTGAGTTATCTGGTGGCTTAACAAATATTAATCTTAAAGTTTCAACCCCAACTGGTGATTATGTTGCTCGAATATCAAGTAATAAATCCTCACTACTTTCAATTGATCGCCAAGCTGAGTTTGAAAACTCTAAGATCGCAGCGCAGATTGGAATTGGTGCACCAATTTATGATTTTCTACCAGATTTTGGCCTACTAGTAATTGGCTACCTACCGGGCAAAACCTTTACCGCTTCAGATGTGGCCACAAATTTAGCTCGGGTGGCTAAAAGTGTTAAAAAACTCCACTCGGCAAAACCATTTGTGAGAGATTTTGATATGTTTGAGATCCAACAAAATTACCTAAATATAGTTACTCAGCGTGGTTTTAAATTACCGGAAAAATACCAAGATTATGCCGAGCATCTTAACCAGATGAAGGCTGCCCTTGCGGTTTTAGATGAGGGCAAGGTCTCCTGTAATAATGATTTATTAGCTGCAAATTTTATTGATGATGGCGATCAGATTTGGCTTATCGATTATGAGTACTCAGGCAATAATGATGCCTGCTTTGAGTTAGGAAATATTTATAGTGAGTCTGAGTTAAGTTATGAGCAATTAGTGGAGTTAGTTGATAATTACTACGGCAAACATCGCCCAGAGAAGGTTGCAAGAGCTTGGTTATTTGCGCTTTTAGCTAGATATGGCTGGAGCTTATGGGCCTCAATTCAAAATAGTATCTCTGAGATAGATTTTGATTTTTGGGCTTGGGGAATGCAAAAGTATGAACGAGCTTGTTTAGATTTTACTTCTACCCAATTTAAATCGGCATTAACCCAGGTTGCAACCAAGAGTAATTAAGGTATTTTTATTACTTAAACCGCTTTACTAACTCATCATGTAATTTGCCATTTGAGGATATGGCACCTGGCCCTGCCACCCCATCTTCGCCAGCTAAATTGGTAAATGATCCACCTGCCTCTTTAACTATTAGATATAAAGCTGCCATATCCCAGAGAGCTAACTTAGGTTCAATTGTGAAATCAACCGCCCCTTCAGCAACCAACATGTGGGCCCAAAAATCACCAAATCCTCTACTGCGCCAAACCTCATTTGTTAACTTTAAAAAGGGTTCATAATTTGATTCCCAATGATCCTTTTTCACTATCTCAGCAAATGCAAAGCTAGCATCAGCGATCTTACTTACCCCACTTACACTTAGCCTTCTACTTTTTTTATCTCCTAAAATGTTTTCGCTTACAAATGCGCCATTACCTTTAGTGGCATACCAACGACGGTTAATAGCAGGTGCTGATACCACGGTGCAGGTGAACTCATTATTTTCTCTAAGGGCAATTAAGCTAGCCCAAATTGGAACTCCTCTGATGTAATTTTTGGTGCCATCAATTGGATCTAAGATCCACTCTCTATTATTGCTTGAGATTTTATTTTCAAACTCCTCACCAATTACCCCATCACCTGGGTTGCTTTTTGCTAGATGTTGGCGTATTACCTCTTCAATTTTGCGATCAGCATCTGATACTGGGGTCAAATCTGGTTTTTCTGTGATTTGTAAATCAGTTGATCTAAATCTAGAGATTGAGATCTGATCTGCCATATCGGCAAGCAGATGGGCTAACTCAAGATCACTCACCACAGCAGTTTACTAAGGTTTAGCTTTGATCTAAACCAGAGGCCACAATAAGTGAGCTTGCCCTTGTTTTTACCTTAATACCAGTAATAATAGTTTTATGGCCTATGACCCTAAAGCACTTTTTCAAACCCCCAAGCAGCATCTACTTTATAACTGTTAAGTAAAAACCTACCGCGATAAATTAGATGGCATACTTAAGGTGAGGGTTAACAATAAGATCTATTTTCTACTTATAGCTTTACTGCCAATTACAGCTTGTGGATCAGCTGCTAAACCCATTAATCAGGCAAATCGATCATGTACTGTTGTTGAAAAAGATGAGGTTAAATCACATATCTCAAATCAAATTGAGGCAATTGCTAGATTAGATTGGGAAAAAGCATACACATTTGCTGCTCAATCCTTTAGGGATGGAGTTACTCTTGATCAATTTGCCAGAATTATCCAACGCCAATATCAGATGATAATTATTAATGATTCTTACTCATTTAGTAATTGTGCTATAAAAGATGGAATATTTAATCAAGAGGTTAACTTTGAAAGTATGGCTGGGCAATACCTACTAAATTATCGATTAAGCAAGGTTGAGAATAAATTTGGAGTGGTTGGAGCTGAGGTTATCCCTTTGATTAATACCTAAAAAACCAGCACTACCTTATTTACTAAAGGTAGTGCTGGTTTGCATACCTTTTTTACTTAATCTCGATTACCCGAGGCTTTTTCTCCTCTGGGATCTGGCGCTCTAACTCAATCTTTAGCACACCATCCTTTAACTCAGAGCCTAGAACTTTGACATGATCTTCTAGAGCAAAGCTTTGTCTAAATTGACGAGCTGCTATTCCCTTATATAGGTAGTTAGCCTCAGATGATTCCTCACTAGCTGATTGAGAGCCCTCAACAGTTAATTGATTGTTAGCAAGTTCAATCTTTAGATCCTTCTTGCTAAAGCCAGCAACCGCCATCTCAATCTGATAGTGATCATCATTTACCTGCTTGATGTTGTATGGGGGAAATGAGGTATTACGGCCAATTAAGGCATTAGACATCTCATCTAATAAGCGCATTGGTCGATCAAAGCCAACTGCCCAAGACTCTAAGTTTGGAAAGAAGTTAGCTAGGGAAATACCGGTAGTTGGGTATTCACGTTTTGTTAATGTGGTCATGCTTATTTCTCCTTATATATTAAGCGAGAAGTTTTCTTCGCTGAGATCCCCGTTCGGCAGATCTCACTGGCCTTAACCAAGCTGGATTTAAAAAAATTCCCACCATCAGTAGGTGGATGGGAATACCCCCATTAACTATGGGTTTAATTTAAGTTTACTTTAACCTCTTTTTAAGGTTTATCTTCACCTAAAGTTATTTAAGTTAGCGCTTTGCCTTAAATCTTAATTCACCTTGCCTGTAGAGGATGAGCCCACTTCCCCAACTCAAGCAACTTAAATTACAAATTAGGGAGATCAATGCTAAGTGCAAAAAGACTTGTATTAGCGATCACCACAACCTGCCTAGTTATAAGCGGTATTCCGACAGCTTCAGCTGCTGGAATTGTTTATATGGAGCCGGTAGCAAGTGGTGTTTCACTAACTGATATCGCTACCTCAGGTGACCGAGTTGGCTCATACCTAATAGGTGGCATCCCAGATGGTATGGGTGTTATTAAAAGTGGCAACAAATTAAGAATTATTACAAACCATGAGTGGAGTAGCTCAAATAAGACAGCTCAAGAAAGATCATCTACCGGCAAATTAACTTCAGCCTCATATATCAGTGAGATGCATTATGACTTGAACAGCAAGAGTATTGTCGCTGCTAAGGATTTTATGCAGTACATAGATTGGTTTGATTACACAACTCTTGATTACACATATGAACCGGTAGCGCCAAAGGGTGCTGCACCAACTGATCAATATGGCTCAGTAAATCATGGTCGACTTCTAAATAGATTCTGCTCGGCAACTCTTGCCCCAGCTGGCACATTTTTTGATAAAAAATCTGGCACCGGGTATGAGGGCGCAGTTTACTTAACTGGTGAAGAGGGCTCGGATGAGAGCCGTGCATTTGCCTTTGACCAAGATGGTGATGGCGCTCAGATCCCTGGCCTTGGCCTTGCGGCTTGGGAAAACTTTAAGCCAGCTCCAACTACCGGAAAGACAACTGTAGTTTTTGGAAATGAGGATGGCTCTGCCACCGATAGCCAACTATGGATGTATAAGGGAACTAAGCAAAAAGATGGCACCTGGTATGAGAATGCTGGGCTAACTAATGGCTCACTCTATGTCTTAGCTACTGATGTTAAGAATGATAATGAGTTCCGTGCAAAGTATGGCAAAAATAAGCCAGCCAATATCTCATTTGCAAAGGTTGATTGGAAAGTAAATGGTGCTGTCCAAAATGCCCAAGCTAGAACTGGTGGTATGACCCTAGCTCGGGTTGAGGATGGTCATTTTGATCCAAGAAAGCCAAATGATTACTACTTTGTAACCACTGAATCAAATAAGGATCCAGGTGCTACTGCACCAAATCCAGCTACCCCAACTGTTTCTCGAGATGGTGGCGCATTATGGCGATTATCATTAAAGGATGTTAATGATCCACTTAAGGGTGGCTCCTTAACTATGTTGTTAGATGGCTCTGAGGCCCCATACCTTGCTAAGCCTGACAATATTGTGGTTGATGATCTGGGTAACATCCTGATTCAAGAGGATCCAGGTAATAATGCGGCAGTCTCTCGCGTAATTTCCTATCGAATCTCAGATGGCAAATTAGCAGTTATTGCTAAGTTTAAAGATCAATACTTTGCTGAAGGTGGTGCTGAGTTTATTACTCGTGATGAAGAGTCCAGTGGAATTATTGATGTCACTGAATTCTTAAGAAGCAGCAAAACAGATAAAGCTAAGTACTACATGTTGAATGCGCAAATTCATGCCACGCCAACTAAATCACGACCTGATTTAGACCCTAAACCTGCAAATATAGATGATGCAGTTGAGGGTGGACAATGGTATGTAATGAAGGTAAGTAGTTGGTCAGGTATCTACTCCTAAGATAGCTGATCAATAAAAATTACTTCTAATGTGGTGGAAGTAATTACAGGGATAAGTATCCCCCACCGTTACCCTTCCAACGGTGGGGGATACTTACGCTCTCCAATCAGGGGTAGTATTTAAAATAAGTGGATTAATAACTATTGATTCCAAATTAATTGAGGTCTAGCCTTAATAGATGTATCAGCACGGAGTTAAAAACACCCTTAAGGGTGGGGCGATAGTTTTTGGTGGCTCTGCCATCTTTTTACTGATAGCACCTGAGATTTTTTTAGATCTACTGGGCTTTGAAAGTAGCCCAGAGTTAATCTGGTCGATGCGGATGATTGCAATTACCTTAATCGCACTTGCTGGCAATATGTGGCAAAACTCTAAATTAAATAACAGTGCAGCTGGTGTTAAATTTGTTGGCCGGTTGATGTTTATATCTGCCTTAGCTTTGGGTGTATTAACAATCTTTATTCCGACAGAGCTAACCCCATTTTCAATTATCTACGCTGCAATCGGACTTAGCTTTGCCCTGTTATATCTAATCAATCTGGTAAGAAAGTAGTTCTGACATATAGTTAGGTATGAAAAACTCTAAGCGAGTAGCCAAGGTTAAAAATGGCTTCGCTCCTAAAATCTGTATTACCTGCAAGTTGCCATTTGAGTGGCGCAAAAAATGGGGTAAGGATTGGCAAAATGTTAAGTACTGCAGTAAAAGGTGTGCTGGCTAAGTGAAGCGGATAATTTATATCCCATTTGACCACCTACACCCTAAGTATGGAGCACTCAAAGGTGCTGATCCAAAGAGTGATCTAATAATTTTAATCGAATCAGCCCGCATGGTAGCTGGTGGTAATTGGAACAAGGTGAGATTGTATTTTCTTATCTCTTCCGCCAAGCATTTTAAGGTAGAGCTTGAGCAATTAGGGTTTAAGGTTGAATATATAAAGGCTGATACCACAATTGATGGGCTTAAGCAGGTACTCAAGGAGTATCCAAAACTACCAATAATCTCAGCCCAGCCATCCTCACATCTGCAATCAAAACAATTAGCTGATTTTGGGGTCAGCTTTGTTGAAAATGATTTTTTCCTTACCCCGCGTAATTTATTTACTGCCTGGGCAGATAATCAAAAGAGTTTTTTAATGGAGAGCTTCTACCGCGCTCAACGTAATCGATTGGGTGTATTAGTTGAAAATGGTAAACCTGTTGGTGGCAAGTGGAACTTTGATAAGGAGAATAGATTACCCCCACCTAAAAATTATAAGTACCCGCCATACTTAAAACATAAGCCAGATGAGATTGATCAGATGGTTGCAGGTGAGTTGGGAATTACCCCTTGTGATGCTTGGGGAACAAGTAGAAAAGCAGCCAAGGCGCAGCTAAAAAACTTTATCGATAACCACTTTGCAAACTTTGGCCCATATGAGGATGCAATGACTAATGAAAATTGGGCGCTGCACCACTCACTGCTTAGCCCCTATCTAAATAATGGCCTGCTGCATCCAGGTGAGGTATTAACCGCTGCCCTTACTGCCTATAAAAAAGGAGTAGTTGATATTGCCTCTGCTGAAGGCTTTATTCGCCAAGTAATTGGTTGGCGAG
>RHBS01000039.1 GCA_010030895.1 Actinomycetota bacterium
ATTCATCCTCTTGCTTTGGCACAACCTTTACCGCTAACTCTTCACCAGATAGATCAGCTCCTGGTAACTCTAAGTTTTCAGCAGCCTCGGCTTCATCAATATCAACCTGTCCAGATTGCGCATCAGCTCTTCTAGCTTTTAACTCTTCCAGAGATTCTTCATGTAACTCTTCATCGGTTTTTCGGGGGGTGTCATAATCGGTTGCCATCATCGCCCTCCTTAATAACTCTCAAAAACTTCCAACTTAGGATCTTTATCCCAACTGGGCGGATAATCCCCTATAACTTAGGTATGTACCTAATCAACACTGGGCGTGTCGGAATTATTCCGTCTCTAACTCTTGGGTGCGACGCTCAGATTCAGCCCTGCGCCACTTTGCAATCTCACCATGATTTCCAGATAGCAAGATCTCAGGAACATCTAATCCACGCCAAGATGCTGGCTTTGTGTAATTAGGATACTCAACCAAGCTCTCACTTGAATCTGTGGCAAGTGAGTGTGACTCCTCTTTTAATGACTCTGGATTGCCTAAGACACCAGGAATTAATCTGGCAGTTGCCTCAATAATTACCATAGCAGCTACCTCACCACCACCTAAAACATAATCACCAATTGATACCTCATGCACTCTAAAGTTTTTCTGTTGGCGGTAGTACTTACCTACTCTGGCATCAATTCCTTCATACCGACCACAGGCAAAGATTATTTGTTGGCTTTTTGAAAATTGCTCAGCCATCCTCTGATCAAATTTTTTTCCCGCTGGCGTTAAAATAACTAAATCAACATTAGATGAATTCTTACTTACCTGATCAATCGCATCGCCCCAGACCACCGCAGACATAACCATTCCAGCTCCACCGCCATAAGGTGTGTCATCAACTGAGTGGTGGGCATCGGTAGTTTGATCTCGAAGATCATGAACATTTATCGAGATAACTCCCTTTTCCTGCGCCTTACCTAATAAGGATAATTTTAGTGGGGCTAGATACTCTGGAAATATAGATATTAAATCAAAGCGCAACATCTAGTAGCCCCTCGGGTGGATCAACCACAATCTTCTTATTTTCGATGTCAATAGATTTAATTATCGCCTTAACCATAGGAATTAATAGCTGCCGTCCCTGATAATCAACTCCAAGCAGATCCTGTCCTGGAAGTGCCACAATTTCACTAACAGCACCTAGATTTTCTCCTGATTGTAAAAAAACATTTGAGCCAATTAATTGTTGGTAGTGATACTCTCCCGGTGCTAAATCTTTAGTATCAACCTCAGCTGATATGAGTTGATCCCTTAACTTCTCTATTTGATTGCGATCGGTAATGCCCTCAAATGCTAAAAGTAGTACTTGATTGTGCCAGCGGGATGATTTAATAATTAACTGCTGACCATTTTCTAAAGTTAATTTGTTGCCGGCTGAAAATCTCTGCTCAGGATTATCGGTTCGAACCTCAATTGTTGCTTCACCTACAACTCCATGTGCGCGGCCGATTCGACCTACGACAAGTTGCAAATTAACGAACCTCGTCTGCCTCAATTAGATCAACACGAACTGATCGGCCAGCAAGTGCGCTAACTACAGTACGTAATGCTTTGGCAGTTCTGCCATTGCGACCAATAACCTTGCCAATATCCTCTGGGTGAACTCTTACCTCTAATGTGGTTCCACCACGAGAGTTTTTTTCAGTAATGACAACCTCTTCTGGATTATCAACAATACCTTTAACTAAATGCTCTAGGGCTTCGTCAATCATTACTACTCTTTTTTATCAGAATCATCTGTGCTTGCTTGTGCTTGATCAGCTTCTGGCACAGCGCTGGCTTCAACAACTGCTTCGACAACTTGAGCTACTGGCTCAACCGCTTCGCCCTCAACTGGTACTTCAACTTTTTTACTTACAACTGGTGGTACATACTCTGGCTCAACAATAATCTCACCATCTGCACCACGACGCTCTTTAATTTTTGTGGCCTTACCAGTTAATTTGCGCAGGTAGTAAAGCTTTGCCCGACGAGCAGATCCATGACGGATAATTTCAATTCTCTCAATTACTGGAGTGTGTACTGGAAAGGTACGCTCAACACCCACACCATAAGAAATTTTACGAATCGTAAATGATTCACGGATTCCAGAACCAGACCTAGCAATTACAACACCTTGAAAAACCTGAATACGACTCTTATTACCTTCAATAACGCGAACGTGAACCTTTAGCTCATCGCCAGAACGAAAAGATGGGATGTCTTTACGTAATGAGGCGGCATCAACTACATCTAACACGTTCATGTTTTGTCCTAATCGCTAAATCTAATGTCAATCAATACTAAATCCCACTCTTTAAGAGAGGATTCAAAGTATCCATCTATCGCACCCATTGCGACATAACATAGATCAACAGCAGCTGCGCCATTTCTTCGTAAATCTCTAATCAGTGGTAATAAATTAGCGATCGTTTTACCTTGATTACGCCTTAAATCTAAATCATACGCAAACCCAGTAGAGATTAAGGCTCGATCTAAAGTAACTGGATCATTACACTTTATTTTTTTGCCATTATAAGTTGCACCTTGGGATCTAATTGCACTCCAAAATCCATTAATTGTTGGCGCATAAACCACGCCAACTACCACGCCATCATTATCTTTGGCGGCAATTGAAACATTCCAACCCGGCAAGTTATATAGATAATTAACTGTGCCATCTATTGGATCAATTACCCAAGTTATTCCAGATTTACTTTCTCGCGCAGCTCCCTCTTCGCCAATGATCCCATCATCAGGACGCGCTTGTAATAAAAGTTTAACGATCATCTCTTCAGCTTGTTGGTCCATTTGGGTTGCAAAATCAACTGCTGAACTTTTCTCAGTTAGGGTAAAGCTTTCGGGCCGGTTCATCAGCAGGGTACCAGTCGCCCGAGCAACTGATTCAGCCAATTTTAATAGTTCTGTGCCCACTAGGTTATCTAATCATGAGAATGCCAACACCTTTACGTGTGTGGCATATTTATCTCATCAGTTAACTGTGGCAATCTACTCTCATGAGTGAATCAACCGATCTTCGGCTAGTAGGCCGTTCTGCCGATGGCACTGAGCTTGAATTGGTTGATCAATCTGGCAATAAATTTAATTTAAGAATTAGTGATTCACTTCGCGCCAATGTTAATCAACCAAGACTTGCTGCAGTTTCGGATATCAATGAAGTGGTAAGTACAACGGTCAAAGAGGTGCAGGCTAGATTGCGTGCTGGTGAATCAATTGATGCCATCTCAAGAACTACTGATTGGTCAATTGAAAAGATTGAAAATTATGCCGGACCAATCCTGCAAGAGCGAGCATTTATAATTTCACAAGCTTTAGCAACACAAATCCGCCGTGAACCTCATGCACCTTACCTAGAGACTGCAGTTGCAAATCAATTAGCTCCACGGGGAGTTGATATGGCCTCAGTTGAGTGGAATACATACCGCCAGCCAGATGGAAATTGGCATCTAACTCTTTACTATCCACTTCGCGATGGCTCACCTGGAGATCCAAAGGGTGAAGCGGTCTGGTTATTTAATTTAGGTCGAAGAGCTTTAACTGCTCATGATGATGGTGCCAGATGGATTGGCGGTGAGGCAAAACCAAAACAACCAGTTCAAACTTATGGAAGTATTCCACAGACTGAGGCGCCAAGATTAGTCTCAATTAAGGAAGATGTTGCACCTTACTCACCAACGCCATTATCTGTAGTTGATGAGGTTGATGAAGAAGCAAAGAAGGATGGTGTTACTAGAAGAATTAAGATTCCATCTTGGGATGACATTATGTTTGGCAAAAAGGATGAGGATTAAGCAAGTAGTAAAGGAATTTCAACCTCAGTATTAGTTAGCCCACCATGATGGCCCACCATTGAGCTTTCCTCTCTAACTCTTGCTGGGTCGATAAGAATTAAATCATTATTTGGAATTGCAATTAGATCTCCTATTCGATCAGTTGCATCCTCACTTACCTGCTCACCAAATAAACCTGAGGTTATAGCTTCAGCTTTACTTAGAACATTGACCTTAGTACCAAAAAACTCTCGCCACTGCGCAATTACTTCAGCCTCAGCGCCGGCAGTTAAATAAATATGTCGAGCTCTCGGCTCTCCCCCAATTAAACTTACATTTTCAAGTAATTTGTTATCTACCCCCAGCACAACCTGCTGGGTGCTATTTACCATGCCATGATCTGATGTCACCCAAACTCTAGTTCCAATTGGTACTGATTCAATAACCTTACCGATAAATTCAGCAACGAGTTGTAAGGCGGTCAACCACTTATCTGAGCCAACGCCATCACTATGGCCTGCAGAATCTAGATTGTTTAAATAAGTGTAAACAAATGCTGGTTGTGGTTTTAAGGCAAGTGCAACTGCAGAAACCATCTCATCAATACCATTTGCACCAACATACTTAGCGCCCCTAAGTGCGGCTTGGGTAAAGCCACTTCCTTCATATCTTTTTGCTGCAACATGAGTTACTGAGATTGAATTATTAGCAGCTCGCTCAAATAAGGTTGGAGTTTTTTGCCACATTAGCGGATCTACCCGCTCATCCCACTTTAAGGCGTTAAGTAAACGATTATCACTTCTTGGAACTCTTACGGTGTATCCAAGCATGCCATGTATGCCAGGCAGAACTCCAGTACCTAAAGTAGATAAGCTAGTTGCAGTAGTAGATGGAAAATTTGTTTGTAATTTCTTAATAAATTTTACCTGATTAAAAACTTCAAACTGATCTGAATACCTTTTAACTACATCTTGACCCATACCATCTATCAATACCAGACATTCGCGCATTTCCCCGCGGCCTAGATTTAGGGTATCGATGGTATTTGGCAGTGCTAATGAGTTAAAGATTGAGTTTGTTAGATCAGCTAACCCAAATTTTTTCTCACTCAATTAGCTAATTTCCCAATTTGAATTCATTCCCAACAAACTCGTTGCTCCACAGCTTTCGGCCACATTGGCATAAAAATTATTTGTAACCATGCCTAAAGGTTAGCATTTTGGGAAAAGTATCGAGATTATGGCTTGTCGCAACTGGGAATTGTGATTTCTATTGGCAAGATACGGCTTATGGCCAAACTTCCAAAGGTTGCAACTCCTAAAGCTGGTGAAAACCCAGGGCGAATAATTGATATCGATGTTGCATCTGAAATGTCAGAATCCTTTCTGGAGTATGCCTACTCAGTTATTTACTCCAGAGCACTACCAGATGCTAGAGATGGATTAAAACCAGTTCAGCGTCGAATATTGCATCAGATGAATGAAATGGGATTACGTCCAGATAAGGGACATGTTAAGTGTGCCCGTGTTGTTGGCGATGTAATGGGAAAGCTTCACCCACATGGTGATGGTGCAATCTATGATGCCATGGTCCGTATGGCACAAAGTTTTTCCATGCGATTGCCATTAATTGATGGTCATGGAAACTTTGGCTCCCTAGATTCTGGACCAGCTGCGATGCGTTACACCGAATCTCGATTAGCACCAAGTGCGATGATGATGGTTGATGAATCAGATGAAGATACCGTCAACTTTGGCGCAAATTATGATGGGCAGATTTTAGAGCCACAGGTACTTCCAGCTGCATTTCCTAATTTATTGGTAAATGGCGCAACTGGAATTGCAGTTGGTATGGCTACAAATATGGCACCCCACAATTTAGGTGAGGTAATTTCAGCAGCAAAGTTCTTAATGGAAAATCCTAAAGCCACATTAAAACAATTAATGAAGATCGTGCCCGGCCCTGATTTTCCAACTGGCGGTTATTTAGTTGCTACTGAAGGAATTGCTGATGCTTACGCAAATGGTCGTGGCTCATTTAAAGTAAGGGCCACAACTGTAATTGAAAAAATTTCCGCTAGAAAGCAAGGAATTGTTATTACCGAACTTCCTTACAACATAGGTCCTGAGAAAATTGTGGAGAAAATTGCAGATTTAGTTAAGGCTAAAAAGATTCAAGGCATTTCAGATATTGTGGATCTATCAGATGGACAATCTGGTACCAAAGTTGTAGTTGAAATAAAAAATGGTTATGAACCAGCTGAAGTATTAGAGCATCTTTACCGGTTAACACCAATGGAGGATGCGTTTTCCATAAATGCAGTGGCATTAGTTGATGGCAAGCCGTTGACCTTAGGACTAAAGGATCTATTACAGGTATTTATTGATCACCGAATCGAGGTGGTAAGGCGTAGATCCATCTTTAGGAAAGCAAAGGCACAAAGTCGTTTAAATCTAGTTGATGGATTATTAAAGGCAATTGTTGACATTGATAAGGTAATTAAATTGATTAGATCCAGCGAGGATGCAACTGTAGCCAAAGCTGGATTAATTAAGACATTTAAGTTAAGTGATGAACAAGCCACCTATATTTTAGATATGCCACTTCGTAGATTAACTAAAATGAGCAAAATTGAACTTGAGAATGAGGCGAAAGAATTAAAGGCTACAATCGCCACCTTAACTGCAATCCTAAAAACTGAGGAGAGCATCAAAGCTAAAGTGTCCGAGGAGCTAACAGATATTGAAAAGAAGTATGCCTCACCGCGTCGCACTCGCCTTGTTGCTTAAG
>RHBS01000040.1 GCA_010030895.1 Actinomycetota bacterium
AACTCATCTAAATTTGAAACTACCTGGTTACATCTAAACTCATCAGGGGAGTGAGGATCGGTTGCAATCCGTCTTCTAACCTCCTCTGATCGATACTTTCCCCGCCAAGATTGAGCCCAGCCCATAAAAAATCTCTGCTCACCGGTGTAACCATCAATTACCGGGGCTTTCTTACCTGCAAGGGATATTTGATAGGCCTTGTAAGCAATGGTTAAGCCACCTAGGTCGCCAATATTTTCCCCGATCGTAAGTGCACCATTTACCTTCACATCAGGAGCATCGGTTGGTGATAATTGGTCATACTGTGTAATTAATTTTTGAGTAAGTTTTTCAAACTCAGCACGATCGGCATCACTCCACCAATTGGCTAAATTTCCATCACCATCATACTTTGAGCCTTGATCATCAAATCCGTGGCCAATCTCATGGCCAATAACTGCACCAATACCGCCATAATTTGCAGCATCATCATCGGCTAACACATCAAAAAATGGTGGCTGCAAAATTGCAGCGGGAAATACAATCTCATTCATTCCGGGGTTGTAGTAAGCATTAACAGTTTGTGGGGTCATATACCACTCAGATTTATCAACCGGTTTGCCGATCTTTTCAAACTCATACTCAGCTGCAAATCTCGCTATCCTGGCTAGATTTCCAATGAGATCATCAGAGTTAATCTGCAACTTGCTGTAATCGCGCCACTTATCTGGGTAGCCAATTTTGGGTATGAACTTATCTAACTTCACAAAGGCCTTAGCTTTAGTCTCTGCCCCCATCCAAGTTAGGGCTGCAATATCCTCTCGATAAGCTTGAATTAAGTTGGCGACTAACTGCTGCATCCGCGCCTTTGCTGCCTGCCCAAAGTGGCGCTCGACGTAGATCTGCCCAACCGCCTCACCTAAGGCCGCCTCAACTAATGCCACGCCCCGTTTCCAACGTTGCTTTAACTGCGGAATACCGGAGAGGGTGGTGCCATAAAAGTTAAAGTTTTCATCGACCAACGCCTTGTTTAGATATGGGGCGCTGGCAGAGAGAATGTGCCAGGTAAGCCATGCTTGCCATTTTTCCAATTCAAAATTACCCAATAGCTTAGATAATCCTTCAAAGTAGGAGGGTTGGCGAACTACCACCTGCTCTAAGACATGTGGTGGGGTCTGACTGGTTGTAATCCACTCCTGCCATTCAAACTCTGGGCAGAGCTTGGTTAATTGCGCAAAGCTTTTTTTATTGTAGGTAAGAGTGGCATCTCGATCCTTTACCTGATCCCAATGGGAGCTAGCAATTTGCCCTTCAAGCTCTAAGACCTGCTCAGCCTTGGCTTTTCCATCCTCAATTTGAGCAAGTAAAAACATCCTCTCCATATGTAATAAAAAGGCCTGCCTAATTGGCGCATACTCATCCTCGCGGTAATACGCCTCATCGGGTAGTGATAACCCACTTTGACCAAGGTAGATAATATTTTGAGTTGAATCCTTATGATCAGTACTTACAAATGAGTAAAACAATCCACCTAAACCGCATCGCTCCTGATCACCTAATAACTTGATGAAATCCTTTTTATTTTTTATTGATTTCACCTTATCTAAATCACCCTTAATCGGTGATACCCCTAAACTCTCCGCCCGCACCTCATCCATAAATGAGCTATATAAATCACCTATTTTTTGAGCATTACTGCCAGTTGCCCCGTTGCTTGCAGCTTGCTCCAAAATAATCTCTTTGACCTGTTTTTCCGCCTCCTCGTAGAGGCGATAAAAAGCACCATCGCTAGCTCGATCCTCTGGAATCACCGATTCTTTCAGCCACTTGCCATTCATAAATCTAAATAGATCATCTTGGGCTCTAATTGATGGATCAATATGGGTAAGGTCAAGACCGCTTCGCATTATGGGGCAAGCCTACCTAGTAATAAAAAGTTTTAGGGCAATAAAAAACCCCGCCATTTAATTGGCGGGGTTTTTTAGTTAATAACTTACTTTGAAGCTTTCTTACGACGACGACGCTTTGGAGCAGCCTTTGCTGCTTTCTTACGACGCTTTGCAGCCACGTAGATCTCCTATCAAAGTGGTTCGATCCGTCACCGAACCTGTTTCATGGATAAGCGTGTCACTAAATGGCAAAACTTTCCACTTATTTGGCAAAAATTACAAAGCGTGTCGCAACTTTATTTTTTAAATTTTTTAACCATTTTTTTCTAAAAATTAGCCAAATTTGTGCCAACAATTACCAAAAATCTACTGGTGAGTTAATTTTTTGGTTATTTTTTTCATTTTTTACCCCAAAGTTGGGAAAAATATTAAAAATTGCAATTATTTTGAGAATTTCTAGCGATTTTTTGACCCTTTTTTGGCCAATATCCTGCCAGAACGGGGTAGATACTTAATTAAAACTCTGCTCAGTAGTAGGGAAGGTGCCAGTAGCCACATCACTTGCAAACTCTTTGGCCGCATCAGTGATCTCTTTACGCAAATTCCGGTATGCCTTAGCAAGTTTGGGTGGATTTTCAGTAATGCCCATGAGATCTGTCCAGACTAATACCTGAGCATCACAATCCTTACCCGCCCCAATACCAATAATTGGAATCTTTAACTCACTACTTATCTCTTTAGCAAGTGCTGCCGGTACTGCTTCTAGGACCAGGGCAAATACTCCAGCTGCCGCTAATGCTTTGGCATCAGATTTAATTCGCTCACCATCTTCACCACGCCCCTGTACCTTAAACCCCCCTAAGGTGTGAACTGATTGTGGGGTAAGTCCAAGGTGTCCCATCACTGGAATACCAGCTTGAATTAATTTTTCAACCTGGGGCACAATTTTTTTACCACCCTCTAGCTTTACCGCCTGCACCTTTGCCTCTTTAAAAAATCTAACCCCCGTAACCAATGCTTGTTCAGCTGAGTTCTCATATGAACCAAAGGGAAAATCAACAACTACCATCGCCTTGCTAGTGGCATTAACTACCGCTCTTGCTAAGGGGATCAACTCATCTACGGTAACTGGGATGGTATTTTCATATGCTAAAAAATTATTACCTGCTGAATCTCCCACCAATAAAACTGGAATCTCTGCTTGATCAAATATTGTGGCGGTCATCTGCTCATAGCAGGTCAGCATCGCCCATTTTTGACCAGCAGCTTTTTTGGCAGCTAGATCTAGGGTTGAGATTCGCCTACTTTGAGCATTGCTCATTTTTTTCACTCCTTAAGATCAAGGCCTAATTAGGTCCCTGTCTTTTCTAGGTAGGCAAACTTTAACTCACCTGTCATCTTGTGCGCTACCTGATGTACTCTTGAAAAGTGAGTAACTCAGGCCAGATCAGAGTAGCGCTAGCCCAGATCAATCCAACAGTTGGTGATCTGAGTAAAAATGCTGATCTAATATCTAAGTACGCCTTTGATGCGGCAAATGCAGGTGCTGTGGTGGTGGTTTATCCAGAGATGATTCTTACTGGATATCCAGTAGAGGATCTAGCAAATCGCCCCTCCTTTCAAAGTGCATCAATTGCCGCAGTTGAATCTCTGGCTAAGCGAATAAATGATGAAGGAAATGGGGATCTCACCTTATTGGTTGGCTACCTCGGTCAAAGTGAGTCAGCTAAACCCCAAAATTGTGTAGCGGTGATTTATCGAGGTGAGATTGTTGCCACCTATATCAAACACCACCTGCCAAATTATGGGGTCTTTGATGAGTATCGAAACTTTGTTGCGGGAAATCACTCGCTAGTGATTCGAGTATGTGGGGTAGATATTGGGATTGCAATCTGTGAGGATATTTGGAAAACCGGTGGACCGGTTGCAGAGCTAGCTAAGCGAAATATTGGCTTACTACTTGTCCCAAATGGCTCCCCATATGAGGTCAATAAAGATGATGCCAGATTGGAATTAGTAAAGCAACGCGCCCTTGAGGTCGGCGCCCCGCTGGCATATGTAAATATGGTGGGTGGTCAGGATGATTTAGTTTTTGATGGCGACACAATTGTGGTGGGTAAATCTGGTGAGGTAATTGCCCGCGCCCCACAATTTGAAGAGGGGTTAATGATTATTGATTTAGATGTCGCCCTAGCCTCAAGTGATCCAGATTTAGTAATTTCAAATCCACCAATACTTAAATACAAAAAAATTCAAGCCGGTATTGCTCGCAGATTAGGAGAGAGTGAGGAGATCTGGGAGGGGTTAGTTTTAGGGTTAAAGGATTATGTGGAGAAAAATAATTTTAAATCAGTATTAATTGGCTTATCTGGTGGCATTGATTCAGCCTTAGTTGCCACCTTGGCAGCAGATGCAATTGGGGCAGATCGGGTCTATGGGGTGGCAATGCCAAGTAAGTACTCATCGGAGCACTCCTTAACCGATGCCAAGCAGTTAGCTGAAAATATCGGTTTAAATTATCGGATTATTGAGATCACTCCGATGGTTGCTAACCTTTTAGAGAATTTAAGATTAGATGGAGTTGCTGAGGAGAATCTGCAGGCCAGAGTTCGAGGTATTACCTTGATGGGATTATCAAATCAAGAGGGACATTTAGTCTTAGCAACTGGAAATAAATCTGAGTTAGCAGTTGGCTACTCCACCTTGTATGGCGATGCAGTAGGTGGCTTTGCACCAATTAAGGATCTGTATAAAACTCAAGTTTGGCATCTAGCCACCTGGCGTAATGAGTTGGCGATCCTGCAGGGAGAGACGCCACCAATCCCAGTTAACTCAATTACTAAGGAGCCAAGTGCTGAGCTTGCGCCAAATCAAAAGGATTCAGATTCACTACCACCCTATGAGATTTTAGATAAAATTTTAAATATCTATATTGATCAAGATGGTGGCCGACCTAAGGCGCTCGCTGCCGGATTTAATCCAGATCTAGTTGATAAGGTCGTTAGATTGGTCGATCGCGCCGAGTATAAAAGGCGGCAGTATCCACCCGGAACTAAGATCTCAAGTAGGGCCTTTGGTAAGGATCGAAGATTGCCTATTACCTCACATTGGAATGAGTCTTAAGAATTTTTTAGGCGTAAAATTGAAAACACGCAAACACCTTGCAATTAGTCTTTAATTAGATACTTTGCCATTATTTACCCATGACAAATTCAACGACTACCACTGGAATTAATCGCTGGTACTTCACCCGTCGTCGGGTAGTTGATTTTGGCCGCATAACCGCCTGTTGTTGCTAATTTAAATTTTAATTCAACTCCATCTGGCATATCTATGCCAAGGCTAAATCTGCTTTTTAAAAAAACTATAAAACTAACAAAAAAGGAAGGCAAGAAAATGAAGGTTTATAACAACATAACTGAGGTCTATGGAAATACCCCATTGGTTAAGTTAAACAAGATTATGACAAACTCAACCGCTAAGGTGCTAGCCAAGCTTGAGTTTTATAACCCAACCTCAACGGTTAAAGATCGACTTTCAATTGCGATGGTTGATGCTGCTGAAAAATCAGGTGCGCTAAAGCCAGGGGGAACAATTGTTGAGGCAACTAGTGGAAATACTGGAATTGCCTTGGCGATGGTGGGAGCAGCCCGTGGTTATAAAACAATTTTGACTATGCCAGAGTCGATGTCTAAGGAAAGACGTGCCTTGCTAAGAGCATTTGGGGCAGAGTTAATTTTAACGCCAGCAGCTGAAGGTATGAAGGGTGCGGTGGCAAAAGCTGAATCCTTAAAAGATACCGGTGCAGTAATGGTGCGCCAATTTGAAAATGAGGCCGGCCCTGATATTCACCGTAGAACTACAGGGGAGGAGATATGGCGCGATACCGATGGCACTGTGGATGCAGTGATCTCAGGTATTGGCACTGGTGGCACTATTACTGGAGTTGGTCAATTACTTAAATCAAAAAATCCTGCGATCAAGATATTTGGTGTAGAGCCTGCGGCCTCACCAATATTAAATGGTGGTAACCCTGGTCCACATCCAATTCAAGGAATTGGACCAAACTTTGTGCCCCAAATATTAGATCGCACAATCTATGATGAAATTTTAGATGCCACAGCTGATGATGCAGTTAAGTATGCAAGAGCTGCCGGTACTCAAGAGGGAATCTTGGCCGGTATCTCATCTGGGGCTGCGCTTTGGGCAGCACATCAAGTAGCACAACGGCCAGAGTTTGCTGGTAAAACTATTGTGGTAATCATTCCATCATTTGGTGAGCGATACCTATCAACTATCCTCTTTCAAGATTTGATGGATTAATTTGATAACTCATATTCGCGAAGATATCCAAGCTGCACTACGTCAGGATCCAGCTGCTAGAAATTGGCTGGAGGTGCTCCTTTCCTATCCAGGTGTGCATGCAGTTTGGGGTTATCGAATTGCGCACTTTTTGTGGCGGATAAAACTCAAACTTCTAGCCCGCATCTACTCCAATTGGATTAGAGCGGTAACTGGGATTGAAATTCACCCCGCTGCCAAAATAGGTCGTAGATTTTTTATCGATCAC
>RHBS01000005.1 GCA_010030895.1 Actinomycetota bacterium
ACGCGGCCTTTTCCATAGACGGTTTTAAACTCTTTTTCCTGAGGTGCTGCCACCGCAAAGCCGTGATTATGAGCCGTAATCTCAACCTTTCCTGTTGTCAGGTCTATTACTGGTTGGTTAATTCCACGGTGCCCAAATGGCAATTTATAAGTTTCAAATCCAAGTGCCCGTCCAAGAATTTGGTGACCAAAACAGATACCAAAAAACGGGATTTCATCTAGCAGCACATTTCTTACCAATTCAACAATATCTGTCATTGCCGCTGGATCTCCAGGTCCGTTTGAAAGAAACACTCCATCCGGATTCAATTTTTTAATATCTTCAAATGAAGTCGTTAGTGGTAAGACATGGACCTCAATACCGAGATTTGCCATAGCTTTAGGAGTTGCGCCCTTAATTCCAAGATCAATTGCTGCAACTTTAAATCTAGTCGGAGTCCCAGCTGGTGGTGAAACAACGTAGGATTTTTCCGTCGTCACATCTTTTGCCAGGTAGGCACCACTCATTGGAGATGTTTTTCTTACTTTTACTACCATCTCTTCCCTACTTAAATTTGTGTCACTAAAAATTCCAACGCGCATTGCCCCCCGCTCCCGAAGGTGTCGAGTTAAGGCACGCGTATCAATACCTTGAATTCCGACTACCCCAGAATCGATTAGTTCCTCCTCCAGCGATTTGTTACTGCGCCAATTGCTAGTTACTGGAGATGGATTTCTAACCACAAACCCGGCAACCCAAATTTTTCGAGACTCTTTATCAAGATCATTTATTCCAGTGTTTCCAATATGAGGGGCAGTCATAACCACAATTTGCTTGTGATACGAAGGGTCAGTGAGAGTTTCTTGATATCCAGTCATTCCAGTTGAAAATACTGCTTCACCAAATGTTTCACCAGTTTTTGCCCATGATTTTCCTTCAAAAATTCTTCCATCATCTAATACTAAATAGGCGGTGGTTGGTTTAATCATTGAGTTCTGCATTCACAACAGTTAATTTGCCTGATTTCATCACCAAATTTCCGGAGTAAATTACATCACTAATCACTCCAGGAAGCTGCATTTGATGGAACGGAGTATTTCTACTTTTTGATTTAAGGTTATCTCTATTTACTGTCCAACTGGCGTTTGGATCTACAAGAATTAAGTTAGCTGGGGCTCCTTCAATAATCTGCCTACCCTGATTCTCATATCCGGCAATCTGTGCGGGCCTAATAGACATACGAGCAGATAGATCTTCCCAGGTCATTAATTTTGTTTCAACCATAGTTTTAATTACGACTGATAATGCACTCTCAAGCCCAAGCATTCCAAAGGCGGCAGATTGCCATTCGCAATCTTTGAGCTCAGCTGAATGCGGTGCGTGATCGGTAGCGACAATATCAATTACTCCCTCAGCTAAGCCCTGCCTTAGCGCCATAACATCTCTTTCGGTCCGAAGTGGTGGATTAACTTTGTATATCGGGTCATAATTTTCTACCAAGTCATCGGTAAGTAGTAAGTGATGTGGAGTTACCTCAGCGGTTACCGCTATCCCGCGTTGTTTTGCCCAACGTATTAATTCAACACCCCCTGCAGTTGTTACATGGCAGATATGTAATCGGGATTGAACATGGTCGGTAAGCAATATATCCCGAGCGATGATCGCCTCCTCAGCAACTGCTGGCCAACCTTTAAGCCCAATTCTTGCTGAAACAATTCCTTCGTTCATTTGCGCATTAATTGTTAACTTAGGCTCCTGCGCATGTTGGGCAATGATTCCATCATAAGTTTTCACATACTCAAGTGCCCTACGCATAATTAATGGATCAGCAACGCAGTTGCCATCATCGCTAAAAATACGTACTCGAGCAATTGATTCGGCCATCGCACCAATCTCAGCCAACTGATCACCATTTAATCCCTTTGTTACTGCGCCAATTGGGTACACATCACATATGCCTGCACTTTTACCTAATCTAAAGATTTGTTCAACTACTCCTGCTGTATCAGCTACTGGATTTGTATTTGCCATCGCCGAAATTGCTGTATATCCACCATTAACTGCTGATTGGGATCCAGTAAGAACGGTCTCTGAGTCTTCTCTGCCCGGTTCGCGTAGATGGGTATGTAGGTCAACTAAACCAGGCATAAGAATTTTTCCAGAACCATCAATCCCTTCAACCTTGTCTTTACCACTCGATTTTACGATTGATTTAATTACTCCCTGATCAATTTCTACATTGACCAAACTTCCATCAACTAATTTTGCATTACTTAATTTAATCATTGCGGGCTCCGATTGGTGCACCACCTAATAATTGATATAACACAGCCATTCTTATTGCAACGCCATTTTTAACCTGATCAATAATCACAGATTTAACATCATCGGCACTATCTGCAGAAATCTCAAGTCCACGATTCATGGGACCTGGGTGCATGACGATGGCTGATTTTTGCAGTTGGGCTAGGCGATATGAATTCAATCCATACCCTCTGGAGTACTCGCGTTCAGTCGGAAAAAATGAATCAGCCATTCTCTCTTGTTGAATGCGAAGCATCATAACCACATCACACTGAGGTAACTCTTTGTCTAAATCATAGGAAATTTCCACTGGCCATTTTTCAACTCCAACTGGCAGAAGAGTTGGAGGCGCTACTAAGGTCACCCTCGCTCCTAATTTATTAAGAAGTATGACATTACTCCGCGCAACCCTTGAGTGCAGAATATCGCCAACTATCAAAACTTTAAGTCCGCTTAGATCGCTTTCATTTGCTCGCAGGTGCTGTTTTATTGTAAACGCATCCAGTAGTGCTTGAGTTGGATGTTCATGTGTTCCATCACCTGCATTAATGACGGTTGCTTGTATCCATTTGGAATCGGCCAATCGTTGGGCCGCGCCGCTACTGCCATGGCGAATTACAACAGCGTCTGCTCCCATTGCTTGAAGCGTTTGGGCCGTATCTTTTAGACTCTCTCCCTTACTTACCGAAGAACCCTTTGCTGAAAAATTAATTACATCTGCTGATAATCTCTTTGCAGCTGTTTCAAAGCTAATTCTGGTCCTAGTTGAATCCTCAAAAAACAGATTCACTACGGTCTTTCCACGCAATGTGGGAAGTTTTTTGTTAGGACCATCGGTAATAGTTGCTAACTCCTTTGCAGTAGCTAATAACTTTAAAGCGTCATCCTTACTCAAATCCTCAGCAGATAATAGGTGGGCGCTTTTCATTTAATTAACTCCACTAAATCTTCATCATCTAGCTCAGTAAGATGAACCCTTACACTCTCACTTATTGAGGTGGGGATATTTTTACCTACATAATCTGCCCGGATGGGTAACTCACGATGACCTCGGTCGACTAAAACCGCTAACTGAACAGTTCTTGGTCGACCCAATTCTCCAATTGCATCGAGAGCTGCTCTTATAGTTCGTCCAGCGCGCTCTATATCGCTACCAGATAACAAAATGCCCATTTACTTCTCCTTCGCCGCCTCTCTGGACGGATCGTTAAAGGAACGCCCGAATGGTAGCAGAGAGAGTGTGGATAAATAAAATCATCAATTTTTGGGTGTGGCTAATCTACGATTATGAATACAAACAATCCAGCACAACGCCTACGAGATATCAGAAAATCAAAAGGGTGGAGCCTGCAAGATGTTGAGCACCACTCAAATGGAAAATGGAAAGCGGTAGTGATTGGCTCTTATGAAAGAGGCGATCGAGCGATTTCACTTAAAAAAGCGATCTCCCTGATGCAGTTCTATCAAGTGCCTATTACTGAGCTTTTTCCAGATGTTACTACACAGGTAAGTGTTAGAAGTATAAGTGTAAACCTTAACAAGTTAACTACCAGTAGTGAGGTCAAATCTCAGGTTTTACAGCGGTTTACAAAAAGTATTATTAATCGACGACGGGATTGGAATGGTCAGATATTGACTATCCGAGCAAATGATCTTCAATTTTTGGCGCTGCAAGTTGATAAGAGTGAGTCTGACACCTTGGATTGGTTAATCGAATCTGAGCTGATTCATCTTTAAATTGCGATTGAATCTTTTACTTTGACAATTCTTCCTAGTACACCATTAATATAACTAGCTGATTCATCGGTCGAAAGTGATTTTGCAAGCTCTACCGCTTCATCACATGCTACTTTAAGATCGACTTCGCTCACCCAAAGAATTTCAAAGATTGCTATTCTCAAGATATTTCTGTCAATTGCTGGCATTCTATCCATATCCCAATCTTGGGCGTAGGTAGTGATTAACTCATCGATTTTGATTAAGTGGTCTGCTACCCCTGAAAGTAATTTTTCAACATATGCAGACTCAGATAATTCAGTAGCTCCTCGTAACTGCAATAAATCTAAGGCCTTTGCTTTTTTGATCTCAGCCTCATATAGATAATCTAAAGCCCGCTTTCTAGCTTTACTACGAGCAGGCACTATTAGTTGGCTCGCCCTAGGTATGCACCTGTGCGAGTATCGACCAGAATTTTTTCATCCTGCTTGATAAATAGTGGTACTTGGACTGTGATCCCAGTTTCTACTGTGGCAGGTTTAGTGCCACCAGAAGATCTATCACCTTGTAATCCAGGTTCGGTATAGGTAACTAGTAGCTCAACCGATGCTGGTAACTCTATAAACAATGGATTACCTTCATGCATTGCCACTATGGCATCTGAATTCTCAAGCATATAGTTAACTGCATCGCCTACTGTCTGCTTACTTATTGAAATTTGATCATAATTAGTAGAGTCCATAAAAATGAAATCTTCTCCATCACGATACAAAAACTGCATATCCCGTTTCTCAACCGATGCAACTTCAACCTTTACTCCCGCATTAAAAGTTTTCTCGACCACTTTTCCAGAAAGCACAGAGCGCATCTTTGTTCTAACAAAAGCTCCGCCTTTACCAGGTTTAACATGTTGGAACTCAATGACATTCCACAACTGTCCATCAAGATTTAAGGTCATACCATTCTTAAGGTCATTTGTTGTTGCCATTATTTTCCAATCTTCCCTTTAGCGATTACAAAGTAAAATAAATCCTAGTCGAAGTCTACCTTGCTACTTTGCAAGATTTTGCATTGCTGTTAACGCCAGTAGGTAGCTATCCACTCCAAATCCAGCGATAGTTCCTTGAACAACTCCACTCACTACCGAGGTATGCCTAAATTCTTCACGTGATAACGGATTAGAAAGGTGTACCTCTATGGCGGGAGCTTTCAACATACTAATTGCATCTCGCAGGGCGTAGGAATAATGTGTAAACGCTGCCGGATTAATTATAAGTGGTTGCCTCTTGTCGGCCGCCTCATGGATCCAAGAGATTAATTCACTCTCACTGTCACTTTGTTTAATCTCTATCTCAACACCCATTGCATCAGCTTTAGTTGAAATCGCTTCTGCTAAATCTTTATAAGTTAAATCTCCATAATAATTTTTCTCACGAAGATCAAGTCTTGATAAATTTGGCCCATTAAGAATGAGAATTTTCACTTCGTAATTCTCTCATATACCTTAGTAAGGGTGCTGGACGGCACATCTTCCAACCATACGGGTTTGCCAATCTTGCTTAACCCTATAAATCTGACTTTTCCCTGCTTCACCTTTTTATCTTTCAGTAAAAGATCAACCAATGAGCTCCACCTAGATTTTGGATAGGAAGTAGGAAGGTTAAGATTTCCTAAAAGTACTCGGTGCAGTTCAACAATCTCATCTGCTAAACCAAGTAGCTCGCGACTTAATTCAGCCGCATAAACCATACCAATTGAAACCGCCTCACCATGCCGTAATTTATATTTACTATCCTTTTCAATTGCGTGTCCAAGGGTGTGACCATAATTCAAAACTTCGCGGATTCTGCTTTCTTTAAAATCCTTTGCGACCACATTTGCTTTGACCTTTACGGCACGAGAGATAAGTTTTTCAAAATCTAATACATCATCTTGAACTAAATTCAAAATTTTGTAATCTGAAATAAATCCGCACTTAATCACCTCGGCTAATCCAGCAGATAAATCTCTGTTTGGCAATTTTGAAAGGTATTTAATATCAATAAATACACCACTTGGAGAATAGAAAGAACCAATTAAATTTTTCCCACTTTGGGCATTGATACCTGTCTTACCGCCTATAGCAGCATCTACCATTCCAGCTAATGAGGTTGGTATTGCATACCAATCAACTCCACGCAACCAGGTAGCAGCTGCAAAACCTGCTAAATCTGTAGTTGCCCCACCACCAAATCCTATGATTGCGTCGGATCTTTCCAAACCAATAGCCGAACACTTTCGCCAAACACTCTCTAATACCCTTATATTTTTCTGACTTTCACCTGATGGTGTACCAATGATTGATAAATTCTTAGATTCCTTAATCTTAAATGACTTGATTAAGTTTGAGGGTGCGATCAGTAATACCCTTCTATGTAAAGCGGTGATGGCTTTAATCTCATCGAGGGCATTCGCCCCTACTACTACTCGGTAATTTCTATCAGCGACTATTTCAATTATCTTCATATTTTGCTCTTAATTCTCTCGGTAATCGACCTGGCAACTTCACTAGGTTTTTGACTATCTGATGAAACGGTAACCGAGGCCAACTTTTCATAGATTGGTCGGCGCTCACTCATTAAATGCAACCACTGTTGTCTCGGATTGATTAATAGCAAGGGCCGATCTTTATTAAATCCAATTCTAATTGCTGCCTGAGAGATAGAAACATCTATAAAAATTACTGGATATTGAGCGCTACCTAGGAGTTCTTGAATTTCTGGATTAATTGGAGCTCCCCCACCTAAAGCGATCACTCCATCAAATTGAGACAATAATTTACTAACCACATCAACCTCAATTTTTCGAAATACTTCTTCACCTTCATCTACAAAGATATCTGAGATTTTCTTATTGACACTTCGCTCTATTTCAGAATCACTATCAGCAAAAGCCATACTTAGCTCCTTTGACAATGCTTTACCAATACTAGTTTTTCCCGCACCGGGAGGTCCGATTAGGACTATTTTGTTGAACATTACTTAATTTCGAGCGTATTGATGTAATTTTCAAAGTTACGTTTGGTCTCTTGAACGCTATCTCCGCCAAATTTTTCTAACACCGCATCAGCAAGCACTAAGGCGGCCATTGCTTCGGCGACTATGCCAGCTGCCGGTACAGCGCAAACATCCGACCTTTGATTAATAGCTTTAGCAGGCTGTCCTGTAGATACATCAATCGTGTCTAATGCCTTAGGAACAGTTGAGATTGGCTTCATTGCAACTTTGATGCGCAAAATTTCACCGTTGCTCATACCGCCTTCAGTACCACCAGCTCTATCTGTACGACGAGCGATTGCTCCTTTACTATTTTTTTCAATTTCATCATGAGCGACCGAGCCTCTACGCTTTGCTGTTTCGAAACCATCACCAATCTCAACTCCCTTAATTGCTTGAATTCCCATCATTGCACCGGCCAATCTGGCATCCAACCTCTTATCCCAATGAGTATGTGATCCAAGACCTGGTGGTAAGTTGTAGGCAAGCACTTCAACAACTCCGCCTAATGTATCTCCGTCTCGATGAGCTGCTTCAATCTCGGAAACAATTTTCTCACTTATTTTCTTATCAAAACATCTCACAGGATCTTCATCAATTATCGATCGGTCGCTAGATTTTGGTAGATCATAATTATCTGGAACCGAAATTTTTCCAATAGATAACACGTGGCTTAAAACTTCTATTCCTACACTTTGCCTTAAGAAAGCCCGTGCCACTGCCCCCAAAGCAACCCTTGCAGCTGTTTCGCGCGCACTTGCGCGCTCTAGAATCGGCCTCGCATCTGAAAAATTAAACTTTTGCATTCCTACCAAGTCAGCGTGACCAGGTCTTGGCCTAGTTAACGGTGCATTTCTCGCTAAATCCTTAATCTCAGATTCAGCCACTGGATCGGCACTCATAACCTTTTCCCATTTTGGCCATTCAGAGTTAGCTACCTGGATTGCAATTGGACCACCTTGAGTAACTCCCAATCTAATTCCACCAGTGATCGTAATTTTGTCCGCTTCAAAATTCTGTCGAGCACCTCTGCCAAAACCAAGTCTCCTTCTTTCTAAATCCTTATCAATATCCTTACTCGTAATTAGAACATGTGCCGGAATGCCTTCGATAATTGCCGAAAGTGCTGGACCATGAGACTCGCCAGCCGTAAGCCATCTAAGCATTTATCCTCCGTAAATTTGAGTAACCCATTCTCTCAGATCAATAAGAGATCTTGCCCGTAATTAAAGGGATTAGTCACCAAATTTTCACTATATAGGTTCCAATGATCATAAATGGCGCAAACGGTATGGCAGATGTCCTACTAAACAGAGCAAAGGCACCTCCAGTAATCCACGTAATCGAGATTGAATTCAATATCTCATTTACCGAACTTAATGGAGCTGCACAAAGGAATGAGAGTTTTACATCACCTGATCCAATTTTTCCCTTAGCTATAAAATTCAAGGCTGTATAGACCAAAACGGCCACCAGTGCATTTAGAAAATTCTCAATATAGAAAAAACTCTGAACTACAAATAGCAATAAAAGATCAACATTTCTAATGAGATGAAATTTTACGTCGTAATACGCAATCCAAATAAAGACTCCTAGTACTAGTAAATTACCCCACACCTGCTTATCGTAGAAAACCACTATTAGTCGTGGTTTGCCTGTGGATTACTTTCTTATAGATTCATACCCTACTTTTAAGAGAGTTTGGCGCATTTGATCAAAGTCAAAATCTTTTTGTGAGAAGTATTTAATCTGAAATAAAGCTTGTTCAACCAAGAGTGATAATCCACCGATTACTGACTTTCCTAAGTTTTGATACCTCTTTGCTAACTCGGTTGGCCAAGGATGATATATAACTTCAAAGAAATCAGCCTTGCTAGAGATTACAGACAGTCCATCAGTTGCACCAGCCGGTGTAGTTGAGATTATCAAATCTCGATCTTGTATCTCCTCAAAGTTGTGCCAGTCCAGAAAACTTAACTCTAGATCAACTGCTGCAGCATGAAGTTGATCGTGTCTAGTCATAGATCTAGTTAAAACTGTTACCTCGGAACCTGTTCCCTTAAGTGCTCCAATTGCCGCTCTCGCTGTGCCACCAGCACCTAGAATTCCAATTCTTTTTCCAAAATATGGTTTCAATAAACTTTTAAATGCCATCAAGTCAGTTGACAAGCCAATACTTCCAGTTGACTCAAAAATAATGGTATTTATTGAAGATATTTGTTTCGCTACTGGATCTACCCGATCAACAAATCCAATTGAAATCTCCTTTAGTGGCATGGTCAAAGCCAGTCCTCTGTAACCTGAAGCTTTAGCTTTGAAATAGAATTCTCCGAAATCCAAATCGGTAAGCTCTTTGGTCGAAAATGTTGCCTGCACTCCTAGTAACTCATATGCAGTTGTGTGCAGCAATGGTGAGAGTGAATGAGAAATCGGACTTCCTGCAACGGCTAACTTAATCATTCAAACAATCCTGCTTTCTCATTTTTACGAAATTCATTTGCCCAAACTAAAAACTCATCATACGATTTCGTAAATCTAGTATCACCCGGTTTGACAGTAACATAGTAGAGCCAATCACCCGCCACAGGATTTACGGTAGCAACCATAGCCTCTTGTCCTGGATTACTTATCGGGGTCGGAGGTAAGCCCCGATATTTATAAGTATTGAACTTCGAATCTATTTCTAATCTTTTATATGGCAGTCTGATGTTTCCACGTAAATTAAGAGCATAATCAATTGTGGCATTAATCTGCAGAGGCATACCAATTCTTAATCTGTTGTAAATTACCCGTGAAATCTTTGGAAAATCCACTGGATCTCCTTCAGATTGGACCATAGAAGCAATAATCAATAATTGATAAGGAGTAAAACCAAATTTGCCTTTATCCAACTCACTCTTGTTTGCGGCCAAATAATACCTATCAATCATTAGAGCCACTGCCTGATCGAAAGTAGTGCCAGGTGAGAAGGAGTACTGTGCTGGAAAAAGAAACCCTTCAATTTCGTTAGTTTTATAAAGCTTGCTAGGGACAATTCTTCCTGAAAGTTTGCCATCCACTAGCCCAGATTTATCTAACAAGTTAAGAATTTCTCTCTTTCGTAAACCCTCTGAAAATCCAAAAATTCCAATTATGCGCTTGGAATCTAACAATTGATCAAGTGCTGCGGCAGATGAAATTCCCCGATCAAGTTCATGAATTCCTGCAGCGATAGATTTAGATCTGGAGTCGTTAAGCGCTAATTTATAAAAGACTTTTGCTGCCTTAATTACACCTGCGTCTGAAAGTTTTTGAGCAATTTCAAATCCAGTTTCACCGGATTCGATAACAATTTGTACCTTCTCAGAAGTAGAAACCGCCCTATAGTCATTAAGTAGAAATGTGTTATGAATTAACACCGCCAAAAAGGTTGCTACTACCAAACCAAATATTAATCCGAAGTACTTTTTCAAATTAAATCACCTATGGTTCGATTAGATCTTTCGTTTTCTATCGCACTCTCTAAAATACCGATTGCGGCTATTTGATCGATTATGGATTTTCCTTTACGTTCATTAATGCCTACTTCGCGTAGTTTTCGATTTGATGTAATTGTTGAAAAACGCTCATCCACTAAATAAATTGGACGATCAAACAATGATTTGATTAAGTGTGCAAAATCGATAGCAGATTGGGATGTTTTGCTAAGAGTGCCAGAAAGATGTCTTGGATTACCCACTACTATATAAATTGGATCGAAATTGAGGATTATCTCCTTCAGTTTAATTCCAATCTTGTCATCATTTAGAAGTGTCGAGTGTGGCGAAACCAAGATCGACTCTCGATCGCTTGTGGCAACTCCAATTCGCTTCTCTCCGTAGTCAAAGCCAACTCTCGTACCAAGTGGTATTGGCTCAACCATCTAACACTCCTATTTAGATTTTTCCGCTATGAAACTGGTTATCTCATTTAGAGCCTTAGGAATTAGATTGCTATCACTTCCCCCTCCTTGAGCGAAATCATCCTTACCGCCACCACCACCGCCTAAAATTTCAGAACCAAGCTTTATCAGGCTTCCTGCCTTTACCCCAATTTTAATTGCCTCAGCAGAAACTGCGGCAACGATTATAGGTTTTCCAGAGTTTATTGTGGCAAGAACTACGATCGAGGATTCAATCTTTGCTCTCAAATTGATCGCCAAAGTTCTTAAATCATCAACTGAGATTTCATCCTCTAATTTTTCTATTACCAAGTTACTCTGATTAATTTTCTTAACCTTTTTTGCCAAATCACCGATTGAGGCCATTGCCTTTGCTGATCGAGCGGAGGCAATTTCCTTTTCCATACTCTTAACTTTGTCGAGAAGCTCTGAAATTCTTTGTGGAAGATCCTCGGCTTTACTTCCCTTGAGTATTTCAGTTAATGAGTTAATAAGTAAATGCTCCTTAGCTAGATAGGCATAAGCATCATGACCAACAAGTGCCTCTACTCTTCTTACGCCAGCTCCGATAGAGGATTCGCTTAATAGTTTTACTAAACCTAATTCACCTGAACCTTTAACATGTGTGCCTCCGCAAAGTTCTTTAGCCCAATCACCCACACTCACAACTCTTACCTGATCGCCATATTTTTCACCAAAAAGCGCCATGGCTCCTACTGCTTTAGCTTCAGATTGAGACATAACCTCTGCATGAACTGGAAGATTGGAAATCAATAATGAGTTCACACGACTTTCCACATCATTTAAAACCGAAACTGGCACTGCACTTGTGGAAGGAAAATCAAATCTAAATCGACCAGGAGCATTTTCTGAACCAGCTTGAGTAGCGGTTTCACCTAGTGCTTCTCTAAAGGCCTTGTGCACCATATGTGTTGCAGTATGTGCTCTAGAGATTGCAAGTCTTCTCTGCAAATCTATTTCTGCGATTGCTTGCTCAGTACTCTTTACTAAGCCAGATTTGACGACTCCTCTGTGGACAATTAATCCGGGTAATGGGGATTGGACATCAGTAATTTCAATTACCGCACCATTAGCTAATTTAATTTCACCGGCATCTGCTAATTGCCCACCTCCTTCAGCATAAAAAGGAGTTCTATCTAGAACCAATTCAATTTCAGATCCAGCAATTGCCTCAGAGACTAATTTTCCATCCACTAAAATTCCGGTGAGTTTGGCTTCGGCGACCGTATCTTCATATCCGATAAATTTCGACAAACCGGATTTATCAACAATCGACCGATATTCAGAAAGATCTGTATGGCCACTTTTTTTAGCCTTAGCATCTGCTTTCGCTCTATCTCGCTGTTGATTCATTAGCTTTCTAAATCCAGCCTCATCTACTTCCAACCCCTTTTCTCTAGCCATCTCTAGGGTTAAATCAAAAGGGAACCCATAGGTGTCATGTAATCTAAAAACGGTATCGGCAGATAGTGACTTCTGTTTAGTGTTTTTTAATTCAGTGGCTGCTATGTCAAAGATGCTGGTACCACTCTTTAGAGTTTGAGCAAAGCTATCTTCTTCTGCTTGAGCTACTGCAAGAATTCTTTCACCACCAGTTACTAGCTCTGGATACTGAGGTCCCATAGCAGAAATAGCACTTTGTATTAACTCTGTAATGACCAAATCTTGCGAACCTAAGATTCTCATATTTCTTATAGCTCTACGCATCATTCTGCGAAGAACATATCCGCGACCTTCATTTCCTGGAGTAACACCATCTCCAATTAACATCATGGCAGTTCTAGCATGATCTGCAACAACTCTTAAAGAAACATCCATTTGTTCATTACTACCGTACTTAACTTTGGTTAGTTCGGATGCCTTATCTAAAATTATCCTCGTAGTATCAATCTCATAGATGTTCTCAACACCCTGCAGAAGTGCTGCAGTCCGCTCCAACCCCAATCCGGTATCAATATTTTTTGCTGGCAATTCTCCGACTATTGGAAAAGAGTTTTTATCCCCACCTTCACCGCGGATGTTTTGCATAAATACTAAATTCCAAATTTCTAGATAACGATCTTCATCTGCAACCGGTCCGCCCTCTTTACCGTATTCTTTACCTCGATCGAAATAAATCTCAGAGCATGGTCCACATGGACCAGGTATACCCATCGACCAAAAATTATCTGCCATACCTCTGCGTTGGATTCGATTTTTCGGAATTCCAATCTGTTTTTCCCAAATTTGCGCAGCTTCATCATCATTCTCAAACACCGTTACCCATAATTTATTCTCAGCAAATCCATAGCCACCATCTGCTACAGATCTAGTAAGTAATTCCCAAGCTAGAGCGATAGCACCCTCCTTAAAATAATCGCCAAAAGAGAAATTGCCACACATTTGGAAAAAAGAAGCGTGCCTAGTTGTTTTGCCGACTTCGTCTATATCTAAAGTTCTCACACACTTTTGCACAGAAGTAGCACGCTTGTATGGCGGCTTCACCTCGCCTAAAAAGTAGGGTTTAAAGGGAACCATGCCTGCATTTACTAGTAGTAAATTTGGATCATCTGCAATCAGTGATGCAGAAGGAACAACTGTATGGGTCAGTTTTTGTGAATTGCTTGATTCAAAGAAATTCAACCAACGCGAGCGAATATCAGCGGAGTTCAATTGCTACTCCCTAGCTTTACTTTTTTTCTTACTCTTTTTTTTCAACTTTGCGGCTGAAATAACTGCAGCAGCAGCCTTCATTGCAATCGGATTATCATCAAGAAAGTCTTCGGCAGCTCTGGTTACTTTCTTAGTTATCTGTTCAATCGACTTACCAGCGTTACTAATATTCTGAAGCGGACCATTGATCATGGAAACAGTTTTAGTAATCTCATCAATTAACCTAGATGCCCGAATTACTGTGTAAGAAATGGCAACTGCAATTACCGCCAATGAAGACGCCGCGATTATTGTTGCAATACCACCTGGACCCATATTAGGAAGAATACCTGATTGGCAGGTGACTATTTAACATCTAGCGGTGTATCTACCCCTGTCTCTTTGCGTTGCGCAGGTGTAATAGGTGTCGGTGCACCTGTTAGAGGATCACCACCGCTTGCAGTCTTTGGAAATGCAATCACCTCACGAATTGACTGAGCACCAGCTAGCAATGCACATAGACGATCTAACCCAAGTGCAATTCCACCATGTGGTGGTGGACCGTAGTTAAATGCTTCTAGCAAAAAGCCAAATTTGCTTTCCGCCTCTGCACTGCTAAGTCCAATAGTTTTGAAGACTCGTTGTTGTACATCTCGTTGATGAATTCGAATTGATCCACCGCCAATTTCATTTCCATTCAAGACAATATCGTAGGCATAAGCCAATGCCTCGCTTGGATTCTTATCAAAAGAATCTGCAAACTCTGGCTTAGGACCAGTAAATGGGTGGTGAACTGCAGTCCAGCCTGCTGATGGATTGTCAGCATCAACTGGCTCAAACATAGGAGCATCTACGATCCAAACAAATTTCCAGGCATTTGAATCTATCAAATTACATCTGGCTCCTATCTCTAATCTAACCGCACCCAATAAGTTTTGAGATGAAACAGTAGAGCCAGCGGCAAAAAATATTGCATCGCCATTTTTTGCTCCTACAAAAGAGGCTATTTCAGCACTTTCTCTTTCAGAGAGATTTTTTGCTACTGGACCTGAAAGTACGCCATCCGACCCAACTAATATGTAAGCCAAACCTTTAGCACCTCTGGCTTTAGCCCACTCCTGCCAAGCATCCAACTCTCTTCGAGGTGAGTTAGCACCTGCAGGCATAACAACTGCACCAACATACTCAGCCTGAAAGACTCTAAAACTAGTCTCCTTAAAAAACTCGGTCACCTCAACGATCTTATTTCCAAATCTTAAATCTGGTTTATCAGATCCATAATCTCTCATAGCATCTTTGTAACTCATATGAGGAATTGGAGTCGGAATCCTATAATTTAAAACTTTCTCAAAGACATTAGACAGTACTTTTTCTGCTATTGAGATCACATCTGATTGATCGGCAAATGAGATTTCAATATCTAATTGGGTAAATTCAGGTTGTCGGTCAGCTCTAAAATCTTCATCTCTAAAGCATCTTGCAATTTGATAGTAACGTTCCATCCCAGCGACCATTAACAATTGCTTAAAAAGTTGAGGTGATTGCGGAAGTGCATACCAAGATCCAGGTTGGAGTCGAACAGGTACCAAGAAATCTCTAGCACCTTCCGGAGTTGAACGGGTTAAATAGGGGGTTTCGATCTCTAAAAATTCACTTTCAGCCATTACTTCTCGAATAGCAGTTGTAACTTTTGAACGCAACCTTAAGTTCTTAGCTGGACCTTCCCTCCTTAAATCCAGATACCGATACTTAAGCCTTACCTCCTCCGATATATTTGCAATATCGCCACTATCAACCGGAAAAGGTAGTGCGGCTGCCTCACTTAAAACCTCTAATTTTTCGCATACAACTTCAACTTCACCAGTTGGAATTTCCTTATTTTCATTTCCAGCTGGTCTTAATTTTACTGTTCCTGTTATCAAGACACACCACTCAGCTCTTAATTCACCGGCAATCTTCTCATCATTGATTACAACTTGTACGGAGCCTGTTGAATCCCGTAAATCAATAAAAGCAACACCACCGTGATCTCGCCGACGTGCAACCCAGCCTGCTAGAACTACCTTTGTATCTATATTTTTTGAATTTAATTTACCTGCATCATGAGAGCGCAACATTAATTTGAATTCCCTAGTTTACTAATTAAATCCGATACATCTAGCTTACTAGAAATAATATTTCCACTACTCATCTCTTTAATCTCACATTTACCTGTTGTTATTTCATCATCACCAATTACTAAAGCAAAAATTGCACCACTTTTATCTGCGGCCTTCATCGCTCCTTTTAGCCCTCGATCACCATAGGCCATGTCACACCTAATGCCAGAGTTTCTTAACTCGGATATTAGTTTGAAACTAAATGATTTTGCAGCTTGAGTTATCGGAGCTATAAACAGATTAATTGGATCAATTACAGTTGGCAGGCATTTTTCAGCGTTGCAAGCCATCAAAACTCGATCCACGCCAAGTCCAAAACCAATTCCACTTAGATCAGATCCGCCAAGAGAGCCCATTAATCCGTCGTATCGGCCTCCGCCACCGATTCCAGATTGCGCTCCTAACAGTGGATGGTCAAATTCAAAAGTAGTACCTGTGTAATAATCCAAACCTCTAACCATTCTCGGGTTTACCTGGTATGAGATATTTAGTGAATCTAGCAAGCTCTTAACTTTATTAAAGTGGTTTGCGCTCTCATCACTTAAATAATCCATCAACAATGGTGCATCACTCATCAGTGACTTGATCTCTTCTCGCTTATCGTCAAATAGTCTAAGCGGATTAAGTCTTGCTCGTTGAGCTGTAGCCTCATCTAAATTCAAATTGCTAATAAATTTTACAAGATCTTTCCGATGAGCCTCTCGGCTTTTGCTATCGCCAAGTGAAGTAATATTCAAAGTAAATTGCTTAAGTCCTAATTCTCTAAATGCATTCTCTGCAACTGCGATTACTTCAACATCTATTTCTGGATCGTCATACCCAATTGCCTCAATTCCCACCTGATAAAACTGCCGATACCGTCCAGCTTGGGGTCTTTCAGCTCTGAAGAAAGCACCCGAATAAAATAGTTTTACCGGCAACTGCCCCTTATCTAAATTGTGTTCAATTACCGCGCGCATAACACCGGCAGTTCCTTCAGGACGCAACGTAATTGATCTGCCACCTCGATCCTCAAAGGTATACATCTCTTTGCTAACTACATCAGTCGATTCACCAACACCTCTAGTAAAAACCTCAGTCTCTTCAAAAACTGGTAGCTCAATTAATGAATATCCAGCATTCTTAGCCTTTTGAAGTAATAGGTCTCTGACATATTCAAATTGAATAGATGAAGGTGGAAAATACTCACTAACACCTTTGGGGGCTTGAAACTTACTCAACTTCACCGCCCAATCTGATCTAGGAAATCACCTTGCAAGTAGGGATTTCTTACTCGCTCTATGCCAATTGTAGTTTGCTCCCCATGTCCAGGTAGGACATTTAACTCATCAGAGAGAGTCAAAATTCGCTCTTTTAAGGTCCTTTTCATATCTACTGCGGACCCAGTGGGTAAATCTGTTCGTCCAATGCTACCTGCAAACAAAACGTCACCTGAAATAAGTTGCTCATTATTTACGGTGAAAACTACTGAACCTTTTGTGTGGCCTGGAGCAAAAATTGATTCAAAATTTAGACCTGCTAATTCAAAAACAGAAAAATCTTGTAACTCAATAATTTCGGATGGCTCTTTAAACTTAGTAATACCAAACGCCCTTAAAAGCTGTTCACTTTCACCACCACTTTTTAGGGCTCCAAATGGATTTTCCAAGAGAAAGCGATCTTCCTTGGAAATAAAAGTTCGCATTGGAGTAGATTTAGTCAACGGAAGTACCGAAAAAAAATGGTCTAGATGCCCATGAGTAATTAAAACTGCCACCGGCTTTAATTTGTATTTAGTAACCTTTAAACTAATTTGACTTACTAAGTCTGGATTGCCTATTCCTGGATCAACAATTACGCACTCTTGGCCTGGCTCTGCAGCAATAATCCAGCAGTTGGTCTCAAAGTAATCAGCGACTACCCGATCAATTAGCATCATCACCCCTGCTTTCTCATCGCACAATACGCATAGAATTTCACAAATATCAGGTGACTAGGCTATCTTTTAGCCAGATAGAAACACGTATTTAAGGGCTGTAAGGCTTTTAAATATAACGCCACCCCATAACGAAAGCTCACAAGAGCAATCGCGCAATGAAAGGTAAACATGTATGAGTAATCAAGAGTCATTAAACCTTTCAAGCACAGGGGCTGCGTCAGTATTAATTGGAGATCCTTCAAAATTTGGCCGTGTTGGTGAAGATGGCACTGTTTATGTAATAACTCCAGAGGGTGACCGCGTAGTTGGTTCATATCCGGGAAAAAATTCAGATGAGGCTCTTGCCTACTTTGTAAAAAAGTTTGAAATGGTTGCATCAGAGGTAGCACTTCTTGCAGCCAGGATTAGATCTGGCGCCATGGTTCCAAGCGATGCCCTCGATGCGGTAAATAAGTTACGTAATCAGATTAAGGATTTAAATGGAGTTGGCGATCTGGTAAATCTTGCAAATTCTCTTGAAAAAATTCCTGCCTTGATCGTTGAACATGAGTCAACTTATCAAGCCAAAAAGGCTGCTCAAGCTGCTGAAAAAGAAGCTAGAAAAGCTGAAGCAACTGCAATTAAGGAGAAAATTGTTACTGAAGCAGAGTCTCTCGTTGACTCAGTAGCATGGAAAGCAACCACCGCTCGGTTAAAGGAATTACTTGATGATTGGAAAAAGGCTCCTCGTCTAGACAAAAAAGTTGATACTGCGCTATGGAAGAGATTTTCATCTTCACGAAATAAGTTTGATAAGAGGAGACGAACCCATTTTGCAGGTTTAGAAGCTGAGCATAAAAAGGTGGCAGCAACCAAAGAGATTATTGTCAATGAAGCCGAAAGGATTTCCAACTCTAAGGATTGGGTTAATACGGCAAAGCAATACAAGGTACTCATGGACAAATGGAAAGCTTCGGGTAGAGGTAAGAAATCAACAGATGCTGCACTTTGGAGTAGATTCAAAGCTGCTCAAGACAGATTCTTTACCGCCAAAAATGCAGATATGGAAAAGCGGAAAGGCTCAATGGCTGAAAACTTAACTAAGCGCGAGGCGATGATGGTTGAGTTTGAGGCACTACTTCCAATATCTGATTTCAAGTCAGCTAAGAAAAAGTTTTTTGATCTTATGGCCAAATGGCAAAAAATTGGTATGACTGATCGTAAAAAGAGAGCTGCATTTGAAAGCAAAATTAAGAGAATTGAAGAAGAAATTAATGAAGTTGAAAGAAACTTCCAACGTAAAAGTGATCCAACCGCAAAAGCACAAGCAAACAAAGTTGTTCAAGGTTTGGCTGAAGCAATTGAGAACTATGAAAAACAAGCTGAAAAAGCCGAGGCGGCTGGCCAAATTGCCAAAGCAATGGTTGCGCGTGAGGCTGCAGCGGCAAGAAGGGCTTGGCTAGAGCAAGCTCAAAAGGGTTTAACTGAATTTACCTCTTAGTTATTGAATACTCTATTTACATCATAAACACCCTCAACAGATCTGACCGCAGTTAAGACTGTATCCAGATGAGAAGCATCCGCCATTTCAAATAAGAACTTGCTGATAGCTGTTTGATCTTTATTGGTTACAACTGATGCACTGAGTATGTTTACATGCTGATCGGAAAGGGCCTTTGTCACATCGGAGAGTAATCTCGCTCTATCCAAAGCCTCAACTTGAATATTAACGAGAAATGTACTTTTTGCTGAGTTATTCCACTTGACTGTGACGATTCGATCCCCTTGATGCACCTTAAGATCTGCCATATTGATGCAGTCACTTCGGTGCACGGAGACCCCACTTCCACGGGTTATAAATCCAGTAATTTGATCGCCAGGTACAGGCGCACAACATCTTGCAAGTTTTACCAAAACATCTTCTGCGCCCTCAACATCGATACCGGTAACACTCTTTCGCTCACGTTTTATCGGTGCAATTAATGGGGATAAGTCATTTTCTGGATGCGCATCAACTGTTCCAATTAAAACCATTAGCTTTTCGATCACCGAGTGTGCTGATACATGACCATTTCCTACAGCCTCGTACATGCTTTCGATATCTTCAAACCTTAACTCGTGAGCTAATTCCAAAAGTGCGTGGCCACCTAAAATCTTCTGAATTGGAAGACCAGCTTTGCGCATTTGTCTAGCTATTGATTCTTGCCCAGCTTCGATTGCCTCTTCTTTTCTCTCTTTTGAAAACCATGCTTTGATTTTCGAACGAGCCCTAGATGAAGTAACAAAATTTAGCCAATCATGACTTGGGGCCGCATTAAGACCTTTATTGGTAACAATTTCAACTACATCCCCATTTACCAAGTGAGACTCAAGTGGGACTAATTTTCCATTAACTTTTGCGCCTACACACTTGTTCCCAACCTCAGTATGTACTGCATAGGCAAAATCCACTGGGGTAGAGCCGGAAGGTAAAGCAATGACACTTCCCTTCGGCGTAAACACAAATACCTCTGGAGTTCGTAAGTCATATCGAAGAGTCTCAAGAAAATCAGAAACATCTTCACTTTCTTGTTGCCACTCATGAAGTTGACGCAACCACATAACATCAGGAGCAGAGCCTGATTCCTTGTTTTTCATCTTGTACTTCCAGTGTGCAGCAATACCAAACTCTGCTCTTGCGTGCATATCAAAAGTTCTTATCTGAATCTCGACTGCTTTACCGCCTGGTCCAATCACTGTGGTATGAAGTGATTGGTAAAGATTAAATTTTGGCATTGCTATGTAATCTTTGAATCTTCCAGGAACTGGGCTCCATCTAGCGTGAATTGAGCCAAGCACTCCGTAACAATCTCTCACCGAATCTACAAGTATTCGAATGCCTACCAAATCGTAAATTTCATTGAATTCTCTGCCACGAACAACCATTTTTTGATAAACACTATAGAAATGCTTCTTTCTTCCAGTGACCTGTGCCGTAATACCCTCAGAGATTAAATCGGAATTTATAGCTGAAACCACCTCATTTGTTAATAGGTCTCGCGCTGGAGATCTTTCTCCAACCAATCGTTCAATCTCTTCAAATTTTTTAGGCTCTAAAACTTTAAATGATAAGTCTTCCAACTCCCACTTAATGGCATTCATTCCAAGGCGGTGAGCTAGTGGAGCATAGATATCAATAGTTTCCCGTGCTTTGCGTTTAGCTTTTTCGATATCGATGAAGTCCCAGGTTCTAGCATTGTGAAGGCGATCAGCTAATTTAATTACTAATACCCGAATATCTCGGGACATCGCTACTACCATTTTTCTTAGAGTTTCAGCCTCAGCGGTAGGTCCATAAGTTAATTTGTCTAATTTTGTAACACCGTCTACTAACGATGTAACTTCGTCGCCAAATTGATCCCTAATTTGCTCAATAGAGTAGGAAGTATCTTCAACCGTGTCATGAAGAAGCGCAGCCATAATAGTAGGTAGATCCATACCCAGCTCAATCAAAATCTGTGCTACCGCAACTGGATGAGTTATGTAATCTTCACCAGATTTTCTGACCTGTCCAGTGTGTGCTTTTTCAGCTGCAATAAATGCTCGCTCAAGCTCCCCTGCTGATACTCCAGGGTGAGATTTAGTTAGCCCATCAATTAGCGGCTTTAACAATTGTGTAGTTGTCATAGCGCGCTGACCTAATTAGTAATTCAAGATTTTATCGACGACGATCGCGCTTTGGTTGATTTCTTGGTCCACGCTGAATCTTTGGATCAACAATACCAACACTACTTACGACTGGCTTATCTGCGCGATTACCTACTCGCTTAGCTAACGCTTTCATTGCCGGTTCACGCTCGCGCAGTGCAGCAAGAATTGGCGTAGCAATACAAAGTGAAGAGTATGTTCCAGTTGCAAGACCAATAAACAGTGCAAGTGATAAATCCTTCAATGTTCCAGCGCCCAGCAATCCCGCACCCACAAACAAAATTGAACCTACTGGTAATAACGCAACCAATGAAGTATTAAACGATCTCACAATAGTCTGATTTACTGCAAGATTCGCAGCCGCTGAGTATGTGCTTCTTCCACTCGCTGCTATACCTTTGGTGTTTTCGCGAACTTTATCAAATACAACTACGGTGTCATACAATGAATAACCTAGAATCGTTAAAAACCCAATCACTGTAGCTGGTGTTACCTCAAAGCCAACAAGCGCATATATACCTACTGTGATAAAAACATCATGTACTACCGCGATAATTGCAGCTAGTGCCATCTTGCCCTCAAGAACCATTGCCAGATAAATCATAACTACCAGAAGAAATCCAAGTAATCCTTGAATTGCCTTACGGGTAATCTCCTCGCCCCATGATGGCCCAATTATCTGTGAGTCAATAGAGTCTACAGATACATTGAATTTAGCTGCTAACGCATTTTCTACTGCAGTTTGTTCAGCTGCTGAAAGTGCATCTGTTTGAACTCTTACTTTATCATTACCAATTTTTTGGATAATTGTTTGCGAATCAATTCCAGCACTCTTTACCGCCGCATCAGCACCTGGAATTGATGCCGAACTTGAGTTCACAGTAAAAGAGGATCCACCTTTAAACTCAATGCCAAGGTGTAACCCTTGAGTAAAAATTGTGACTGCAGATAAAATAATTAAGAGCGAACTAAAGGAGTACCAAATCTTGCGACTTCCAATGAAATTAATTGAGGTTTCGCCACGATATAAACGACCACCTAATCCAGATAATTTAGCCATTATTTGACCTCCAGACCTTCGGTGGATTTTTTAACTAATCCAGTTGATTTAGATGAAAATCCTGAAAGTGAATGGCCCTCGTTGAAAAATGAGTACTTTGCTAGATAAGTTACTAGCGGTTTAGTGAAGAAAAAGACGACAATTAAATCAATAATAGTTGTGAGTCCAAGTGTGAAAGCGAATCCTCTAACACCACCAACTGCAAAAAAGTAAAGAATTATTGCAGCAATCATCGAAACTACGTCAGCAACAATTACTGTACGACGAGCCCGAATCCACCCAGTTTCAACTGCTGACTTAATGGATTTTCCATCTCGAATTTCATCTCTTACGCGTTCAAAATAGACAATAAATGAGTCAGCTGTAATTCCGATTGCCACAATAGCTCCGGCAATACCAGCCAGCGTAAGTGTGAACCCAATCCACTCACCCAAAAGTAGGAAGGAAAGTAAAGTGATAGTAGTTGCAACTATTAATGAGCTGACTGATACCAGTCCAAGGCCACGATAGTAAAGAATTGAATAGATGAATACTAGAAGTAACCCAAGGATACCAGCGGTCAAACCACCCTTTAATTGCTCAGCACCTAAAGTAGGTGAGACTTGTTGTACTTCACCGCGATCAAAAGCCAGAGGCAAGGCTCCATATTTCAAAACATTTGCTAAATCTTGCGCATCTAATTGAGAAAAATTTCCAGTAATTTGAGCAGTTCCAGTGTTAATAGCTTCATTAATTCTAGGTGCTGAATAAACTAAACCGTCTAAAACTATGGCTGCTTGATTTTGTGGGGCAGGCAGCGAAGTTAGCCTAGATGTCATAGCTCCAAATTTGCTTGTACCTTCACTATCAAACTCTAAAGTTACATACCAACCAGATGCTCCTTGCGGATCTATTAAGGAGGTTGCTTTTGTGACTTGCTTTCCTAATACCTCTGCGGGGGCGAGAATATATTTTGCAGTTCCACCCCGATCACAACTTACGACTGCTTGAGATTCATTACCACTAGTTCCGCCTTGTCTATTCTTTGGCAAGGTGCAATCAAGGCTGGCAAATTGGGCACTCAATTCAGGAGTGACGCCTGATGGAAGAGCAGCAGGATCGCTACTTACTGTGGTTGCATTTGCGGCACCTTCAACTAATACTGGCCTAAATCTCAACTCAGCTGTTTGACCTACTAAATCAACAATTCGCCTTCCAGTTTCACCTGGAACTGAAATTACAATCTGCCGATTTGCTCCAGTACCTTGAGCAGCTACCTCGGATTCAGCAACACCTAATGAGTTAACACGTTGACGAATAATCGCTACTGCTTGATCAATAGATTCAGTGGTGACACTGCCACTTAAGCCAGTCTCGATTCTAGGCTGCAAAGTAACGCTAGTTCCACCCTGCAGATCTAATCCTAATTTGAAAGAAGTAGCACCAATAGCAAATGCAATTCCTGAAAATGCCAAAATACTCAAGAGCAAAATAGAGATAGTCCTGAGCGCGCGTGATTGGGAATTCGCTATTTTATTAGTGGACATGGGGTCTGATTCTATGCGCTCAACACTTTATTGAGAAATCCTGCTGAGCAATTCAGATTTATGCCTAAATTATCGAGATTTTTTCACTCACTGCGCAATATCAGGATCTTGGTCAAAGAGTGTGGCATCAGTACCAATCTGAGCTGAAAGCGGTGGCTTAATTCCAAGGTGCATCCAACCTGCAGCAGTTGCAATTCTGCCCCTAGGTGTTCTTGCAATAAATCCCATACGAACTAAAAATGGTTCAGCAAGTGATTCGATTGTTTCGATCTCTTCACCAACAGACATCGCCAAAGTTGAAACTCCAACCGGTCCGCCATTAAAGTGCTTAACCAGTGCAGTTAACACAGCAGTATCCAATCTATCCATTCCAATCTCATCTACCTCATAAATCTTTAGTGCCACTTGAGCATGATTTACCTGTATTAATTTTTCCTTATTAACTTGGGCATAATCGCGTACCCTTCTTAGTAGGCGATTTGCAACCCTAGGAGTGCCGCGTGATCTAGATGCAATTTCTAAAACCGCAGAATCATCAATTGATATTTCCAATAATTCAGCGCTTCGATCAATAATTTGAGCCAATTCCTTAGAGTCATAAAAATCTAGTTGGGCTGTAAAACCAAAACGATCCCTTAACGGACTAGGCAAAAGTCCCGCTCTTGTGGTGGCACCCACCAAAGTAAAATGCGGTAAATCAAGTGGTATCGATGTTGCTCCGGCACCTTTACCAACAATCACATCAACTCGAAAATCCTCCATAGCCATATATAACATTTCTTCTGCTGGTCTTGACATTCGGTGAATCTCATCAATAAACAGGATTTCACCTTCTGTTAAAGATGAAAGAATTGAAGCCAAATCCCCAGCATGTTGGATGGCAGGACCAGATGTAATTCTTATTGGTGTATTCATCTCAGATGAAACAATCATGGCCAAAGTTGTTTTACCAAGACCCGGCGGACCAGAAAAAAGAATGTGGTCTGCAACCATATCTCTTTCTTTAGCAGCAGTTAGAAGAAGATCTAACTGCTCTCTAACCCTAAATTGACCAACAAACTCTCTAAGTGTTTTTGGGCGTAAGGCAAGTTCAGCAATTCGCTCTGCTTCATCGGCATCATTGTTCATAATTCGCTCACTCATTACTTACTTCCAGTTGTTTTTAAGGCCAATTTTAGAATCTCTGCTGCAGATAAATCATCAATTTTTAAACCGTTGGAAACCTCTGAAACCATATTTGCGGCATCTTTTGCTGAATAACCTAAACCTTGAAGTGCATTTTCTACCTGATTCTTAATTGCATGTTCTTTTCCGGAGTGGCCCTTGGAAAATAATGCAGCTTTATCTTTTAGCTCAAGTACCAAGCGCTGTGCCCCTTTTTTGCCAAGACCTGGAAATGATTCCAAAGTTTTTAGATTTCCATTAGATATAGCGGCTGCAACAACTTCTGAGTCTGATGTTGAAAGTATTGATTGGGCAACCTTTGGTCCAATTCCAGTCACAGATAGAAGTAATTCAAAAAAATCTCGATCAGTTATATCTGTAAATCCAAAAAGTGTTAACGCATCCTCGCGGACAACTAAATATGTATAAAAACTCTCAATACTGCCTATTTTGACCCCGGATGCAATTCGATTGGGCACCTGAATTAAAACTCCAATGCCACCAACTTCAACCACTATAGTGTTTGAAGTTGCCGACTTAATCATCCCTGTTATTGAGCTAATCATTTTTTCTTTAGTGCCTTCTTCTTAGCTTTGGCCAAACGGGCATTTCCTTCACCACGCCAATGATGGCAGATGGCAAGAGCTAAAGCATCGGTACTATCTACCGGTTTGGGAATTTCTTTTAACTTAAGCAATCGCTTAACCATTTGAGCCACCTGTTTTTTATCAGCCCTACCCGATCCAGTTACCGCCGCTTTAACCTCACTTGGCGTATGAATTCCTACTTGAATACCATTTTTAGCTGCCAGCAACAAAGCGACTCCGGCAGCTTGTCCTGTTGCCATTGCGGTCCTGACATTTAACTGTGAGAAGACCCGTTCAACAGCTATCACATCTGGATTAAATTTGATTATCCAGTTGGAAATCTCTTTTTCCAACTCAAGCAATCGATATTCCAACTCGGCATTTGGATCAGTCTTTATGACTCCAACACCTATCATTTTAAGATTTTGAGGACCGATGGAATCAACAATCCCAATGCCACATCTAGTTAATCCAGGGTCAATTCCCAATACTCGCATGGGGTAAGCCTAATCAGCGGAAAATGCTTCTTAACTAAGGCTCGCCATTACCTCATCTGAAACATCAAAATTACCATAAACGTTTTGCACATCATCTAGCTCTTCAATTGCCTCAATTAATTCAAAAACCTTTTTTGCTGTTTCACCATCGATCGGAATGGACATAGTAGGTAAAAATGATGTCTCCGCTGAATCATAATCAATACCTGATTTTTGTAATGACGTACGCACCGCAACTAAATCAGAGGGAGCAGAAACTATTTCAAATGAATCACCAAGATCATTAACCTCTTCAGCGCCAGCATCTAGCACTACCTCTAGAAGTTTATCCTCGGTGACTTTCCCGCTTTGTTTTGAAACTATTAAAACTCCTTTGCGATTAAACAGATAGGAAACTGATCCTGGATCTGCCATATTTCCACCATTACGTGTGACAGCAACACGAACCTCCGATGCTGCACGATTTCGATTATCAGATAGGCATTCGATTAATAAAGCGACTCCGCCTGCTGCATAGCCTTCATACATAATTGTTTCCCACTCTTTACCGCCAGTTTCAAGTCCGGCTCCACGCTTTACTGCACGATCAATATTGTCTGCTGGCACAGAATTCTTTTTTGCTTTTGCAATCGCGTCAAACAATGTCGGATTACCAGAAATATCAGCTCCACCTGCTCTAGCTGAAACCTCTATCGCCTTGATCAATTTAGCAAAATTTTTTGCTCTCCTGGAATCAATAATGGCTTTCTTATGTTTAGTTGTTGCCCACTTGGAATGACCACTCATAATTTATCCCTTAGAAAGTTGCCAATTGACGACAGATATTCTCAACAAAATATTTGTGCACCCTATTATCTCCGGTTAATTCAGGATGAAATGAGGTTGCTAGCAAATTTCCTTGACGCACCGCAACTGGGTGAATTACACCAGAGGGATCAGATACTTCAGCAAGTACCTCTACCTCATTTCCAACTGATTCCACCCATGGTGCGCGAATAAATACTGCACGGATCTTGGGTTCTGTAATTCCCTTGAACTTTAGATCGGTTTCAAATGAATCTATTTGCCTTCCAAATGCATTTCTTCTTACAACCATATCAATTCCACCAAAACTTTCTTGACCCTCTGCTGCATCCTTAATTTTATTTGCTAATAAGATCATTCCAGCACACGAACCATAGGTAGGCATACCACTGATTATTCGATCTGAGATTAAATCAAATAAATCAAATGATCGAGCCAATTTGGCAATTGTTGTTGACTCTCCGCCAGGAATTACCAAAGCTGAGATGCTTTGTATATCGCTCTTTGTTCTGTCTCTTTATACACATCTGACGCTGTTTTACCAACTCATACGGAGCTTGCATATCCTTAGCCGCAACAAACAACTCATCCTCACGCATTGAGGTTAGTCGACGAATCTCGGAAGAGATTGAACGCATGTGTGTAGTTGCGTTTGAAACATCTCCTGTTCCAGCCTCACCCTTTGATCTAATCATGGCGGCACCCTCATTAATACGGCGAAGTGCTTCGCCTAAATTAGTTGCACCACAAACAAATGGAATAGTGAAATTCCACTTATCAATATGATTTGAATAATCTGCAGGTGTTAAAACTTCTGATTCATCAATGTAATCCACGCCAAGTGATTGCAAAACTTGTGCCTCAACAAAATGGCCAATTCGAGCCTTAGCCATTACTGGAATAGAAACCGCCTCTTGAATCGCTGCGATCATATCTGGATCAGACATTCGAGCCACTCCACCTTGGGCACGAATATCTGCTGGCACGCGCTCTAGCGCCATTACCGCAACTGCACCTGAATCTTCGGCAATCTTTGCTTGCTCGACATTAACAACATCCATAATTACGCCGCCCTTTAGCATCTCTGCCATGCCGCGTTTTACTCGTGCCGTTCCTGTTTCCTTGGCCATCACCACTCCTTGAAATTCTGTAGTCGCTAAGTGTACTAATTAATAGAGAGAGGTAAGGACAATAATGGTGAAGCCCTGCTCACAGTACTACGCGTATTACGGGGTAATCACCGGTTGCTGGTCGGTTAAAAAAACCCAAATCCTTCCAGCTTTGAATTTCGCTACCTCTCCATCTAAGTAGCGCCAAGTAGTTACATCCTCAGGCCTATCTCTTTGCCAATTTAGCTCAAAACTCATGCCATCTCGAAACATAATTGCCTTACCACTTCCAGTGGTCTTACTAAAGGGAGTTACTCCCCCAAACTTATCTCCATAATTCGATGGTGTAATTGAAACCAATTGAACTATGGCTGTATCTGCATAAAGATGTTCTCCAGAAGCTGCCAAATTTGCCTCTCCAGCAAAGTAGATTAAATACCTCTGCTGACTCTTATCCCAACGCAATTCATATCTAGCATTTGGCCACTTAATTTGAATTGATGAAGCTGTGTTCTTGGTTTCTTTCAAATCTCCAAAAACCCATGGTGATCGAATTGGTTTATCAATTACAGTATCTGCCCGTTCATTTGCGCGCTCCAGAAGTAGCTCTGGCTTTAGAATCATGTTGACTGGAGCTGATCTGTTTGGATCTTTTCCATAAATACTTGGTGGATTTCTCTCAGCAGATAAATTCTCTAAATTTGCTGCTGCCAATACTGGGCGAAGTTTGGATTGAGCTCCACTATAGGCAAAACCAACTCGACCATACTGAGCAAGCAGTTCGATATCAGATATTCGGGCACTTCTAACTGGCCCGATTAGTGGTGGTAACTTTGATGAATAAATAGTTGCCAAGCGTGTCAGGCCAGATTCAACCTGTTCAACATAGACCACATCTGCATCTTCAATACCTATCTGTGGATGAGCTGGTTTAGTGTCATCGACTTTCACAACCAATATTTGATTATTTTCTCCGGACACACCATTGAAAAGATTTTTTTCAACTTCAGGCCTAGAGACAATCTCACTGATGTTTGTAAGGCTAAATATGGATATAAAAATTATTGCTAGAGAAATAACTAACAGACCTCTTTTTAACATTTTCATAATGCGTCATCTTCAAATTTATATCGCACCGGCAATGGTGCTTTTCCAGCTAATCTAAAGAGCCGAATTATCAACTTAGACCTGACATTTCTGGTTGCATGAACAGCCTCTAGATGAATATTGATCGCTAATTTAACTTTGCTCGTTAAATCCGATAACTCAACTAATAATTCAGATGGAAGTTCTAAAGCATTATCCAGAGCCGCATTCTGAACTAATTTAAGAGACTCAGATAAAATACTTTCAGCAGATGATCGTTCGACTAGATTTGCATCCCGTGCTGCTGTTGCAGAGGTTGAGATGAGATATGCAGTTGCTGGATCTAAATTCGATTTAACCACAATCTCTTGAGCTAGAGCAGCTCTTTTTTGTAGTAGTGAATCAAGAGTTGCCCATGAGGTCTCAACTCGATGGTGCAATCTATCTAGGCGCGAGGCGGAGAAGGATAGATACCACCCAATTAATACCACCAGTAACAGCGCAATTAAGCTCTCGAGATTCATCGCCGGCTCCAAAATCTATTCTCAGATGAGAGTGTTACGCGTTGGCCACCAGCAATTGCCATCTCGTACACACTTTCAATCTGCTCTGCAATAACCTGCCAATCATATTTTTGAGCACTTAACTTTCCATTGTTAGCCAGTTTTTTTCGCCTTTCATCATCGCGTAGTAAACCGACAATTACCTTTGCTAAATCTGCAGAATCTTGATTCTTAAATAACGCTCCGACCTCACCATTTTCCAAAACCGCTTTAAATGCAGGAATATCACTTGCAACCACTGCTGTTCCAGCCGATAAAGCTTCGGTAAGAATTATTCCAAAAGACTCCCCACCTGTATTTGGGGCGACATAGACATCTACCGATTTTAGAAAACTCTCCTTTTCTTGATCACTTAATCTTCCTAAGAATTCAATCCGACTTTGTAGCTGAGGGTTTAATTGCTTCAAAAATTCTTCACTATCTCCAGGACCTGCAATCAAATACTTAACATTTGGTATAAATCGAGCAACAATCGCAAGCGAATCAATTAATACTTGTAAACCCTTTCTTGGCTCTTCAAACCTGCCCATAAAACCTATGGAATTTGGACCACTATATTCTGGATTCACTTTGGCATTCGCGTATTTTTGTCCATCAATTCCATTTGGTATTACAACCGCATCAGTATCAAAATGGGCTTTAAGTGTTGACCTAGCTAACTCACTAACTGCTATTCGAGCAGTTAGTTTTTCTACAATAGGTTCTAGTATCGGACCGATTGCATAAATTGCCTTCTTCTTTGGCGTTGAAACGTGAAAAGTTCCAACTATTGGCCCTTCGGCAGCTGAACATGCCAATAGTGATAACGATGGTATTGCTGGTTCATGTAGGTGCAGCAGATCAAAATCTCCGGCGGCAATCCATTGTTTAGCCCGCGAGCTAGCAAGTGGTCCAAATAAGACTCGTGCAACTGAGCCATTAACTGGGATTGAAATTGGCTTTCCCGCATTTACTACATAATCTTCAACTCTAATTGAGTCATCACTTACAGGGGCCAGGACAGATACATAATGGCCCTCACTAATTAAATACTCTGCCAAATCTTTCATATGTGTTTGCACACCGCCAGGAGTATCCCAGCCATATGGACAAACCATTCCAATTCTAATTTTCTTCATTTATCCATATCCGCTGCAACATATGCCAATCAACTGGAGACTCCTTTATTCGCTTGGCAAAGTTATCCGCCATTGATTGGGTCACAATCTTAATTTGCTCCTCTTGACTTCCAGATATTGGCAATTTTATCGTTTCATCAAAGGTTATTTCGATCCCATTACTTAAGTAACGTATATATGCAGTAAGTAATGGGGATCCACTTTTTAAAGCTAAAATCGCAGGACCCGAAGGCATTTTTGCAATACCACCCATGAAATCTACTTCAATTCCATTTCTTGACATGTCCCTATCAGCAACAAGCGCTACTAATTTACCGGCCGCCAATCTTTCTAAAAGAATTGGGATAGTTTTTTCTTTGTGACTAATCGGCTCAATCCCAATACTTGATCGATACTCCAAAAACTTCCTAAATATCGCTTCGGGCTTTAACTTTTCCACTACCGCAGTCAATGTTATTCCTGTTGAACAGAAATATGCTGCAGCATGATCCCAATTTCCAGCATGTGGTAGGGCTACGATGCATCCTTGCTTTAATGCAATTGGGTCTCGAAGCAAGTTCTCTCTTTTAACAGTTGTGCTATCAATAATCTTTGATTTACTCCAGGTATTTAACCGAAAGGTATCAAACCAGTATCTCAAATATGATCTCATTCCTAATTTGGTCAAATTTTCAAGTTCACTATTTGAAATTTCAGGAAGAACTTTTCGGTAATTACTACGAAGGCGCTTGATTCCTTTTCCATTCCGCTTGAAAAAATAATCTGCAACTAAATTTGCTACTTGATAAGCAGTTTTTTCAGGCAGTAACGATATTATTTTCCAAGCAAGAAGATATACTAAATACACTACTTCACCGCTTTGTACACAATCATCATTCTTTGATACACAGTAAAGAGAGAAATCAAAGTAACAATCCATAATCCAATAGCCATCGCATAATCAACACCTAAGCCGTGAAGTCCGTAAGCCGCAAGCACGATTATTAATCGCTCACTTCTCTCCGCTAATCCTCCAGTACAAGAAATCGATAGCGATTCTGCTCGAGCTCTGATGTAGGAGACAAGAAAGGAGGCTGAAACTGCAATTAAAAATAGAACTACGAGTGGATCTGAAGTTTGATTGAAAAAGAGAAAACCGCCAAAAAAGATGGCCGCATCACTTGCACGATCTAAAGTGGAATCCAATAACGCACCCCATGCGTTTTCTCCCTTGTTTGATGCCCTTGCCACTGCGCCATCAAAGAGATCTGAGAGCACAAACAGACAGACGAAAACCACCCCAATAAAAAACTCACCTTTCGGGAAAAAATATAAGGCGCAAAATATCGTTCCAAAACCGCCAATTGTCGAGATCGTATTTGCGCTCACGCCTAAATTGACCAATTTCTTTACGACCGGAGAGATAATTTTGGCGACTGGATCGCGTAATGAACGCTGCAACATAATTCCCATCGTAGGCTTACCACCGATGAGTAACCTAATTAACGCTCGGTTCATACTCGGAATTTCTCCTGAGAATCAGCAAATCGCTACCGCTTTAGGGTTGCCAGTAGCAGATATCCAAGATCCAACTTTAATTACAGCTGATGTAGTTGTAGTGGTCGCAAGTGCGAAAACTGGAATTGATTCAAAGATTCTAAATAATTGGCCCACATTTCGTGAGTTATATATTCCAACGATTGTAATAGTGATTGATTTTGAGGATGGTGACGTTGATTTTGAAGATATGTGCGCAATTGTGGGAAGGATGCTAGAACCGGTTTTAACTCCCTATTTAGTCCTTCATGCAGATGATGGCCAGCCAACCGCCGTAATAAATCTTGAGGATCAAATGATTACAGATTACTCAGCTGGTAAGGCTTCACATATTCCGAGTGAAAAAGAACATCGCGAATTAGTTTTAGATTTTAAAGAGGAGTTATCAGCAGCTCTAAGTGAAGGTGGTTGGGATCAGTTTGTTCAAGGATTGCTCATCCCAGCAATTCCACTTATTTTCAAAAATAATTTGGGTATTGCTGAAGTAAAGCGATTTTTAAATATGATTCCAACCAGAGGCCAGTAGCGCCCTACTATCCTGAAGTAATTGCGGAAGTACCTTAGTCTTTCCAATTATCGGCATAAAATTTGAATCACCCGCCCACCTTGGAACCACATGTTGGTGAAAGTGGCCAGCAATACCAGCACCGGAGACACTTCCTTGATTTATGCCAACATTAAATCCAATCGCATTACTAACCTTTCTCAATACTTTCATGGCATGTGCGGTAAGTGCGGTAACCTCATTTTGCTCTGATGTAGTTAGTTCTGGTAACTCAGCCACATGTCGGTTGGTACAAATTAAAAGATGCCCTGCGTTATAAGGGTAGAGATTCATGACAACATAAGCCTCTTTGCCTCGAAAAACTATCAAAGCCTCTTCATCATCTAAATTTGGAATTCGACAAAATGGGCATTCAATTTCATTTCCAGGAAGCGGCCTATTTTCTCCCTCTAAATATGACATTCGATGTGGTGCCCAAAGTCGCTGCCAATTATCAGGCATTCCTGCGCCACCAGAAATAGATTTATCTGACATATTTATATTTGCTTACGATCTTTAATTGCGATCAAAACCTCTGAAATAGCATCCTTGATTGGAATCTGATTCTTTTGCTCACCATTTCGATACCTAAATGAAACTGCATTTACTTTCTGATCTTCCTCTCCGGCAATCATCATAAATGGCACCTTCTCCAACTGAGCATTTCTAACCTTTTTTTGCATCCGATCATCAGAGGTGTCTATGTCTACTCTTATTCCAGCTTGCCTAAACTGTTTTACTACATCTGATAAATAGGGCGTGAAGGAGTCTGCAACTGGAATTGCTCTGACCTGTACCGGTGCTAACCACGGTGGGAATGCTCCGGCATAATGCTCTGTGAGCACACCAAAAAATCGTTCGATTGAGCCAAATAGCGCGCGATGAATCATTACTGGTTGTTTAATGGTGCCATCAGATGCGGCATAACCTAAATTAAATCGTTGTGGTAGTTGGAAATCTACTTGAATTGTCGACATCTGCCAGGTGCGGCCAATCGCATCCTTGGCTTGAACTGAAATCTTCGGTCCGTAAAATGCTGCACCACCCGGATCTAAAACTAGCTCAAGTTTTTGTTTGGCAGCTGCTTGGCGCAACGCCTCAGTTGCACTCTCCCAGTCTTTATCATCACCCACTGATTTTTCAGGATTTTTTGTCGATAGCTCTAAGTAAAAATCGGTTAATCCGTAATCTCTCAATAAATTAAGCACAAAAGTAAGTAGTGAATCTAACTCATCTGCCATCTGCTCTTTAGTGCAATAAATATGTGCATCATCTTGAGTAAATCCTCGAGCTCTAGTTATGCCATGCACTACGCCAGATTTTTCGTATCTATAAACAGTTCCAAATTCAAATAATCTAAGTGGTAAGTCGCGATATGACTTAGAGGAAGATTTATAGATTAAATTATGAAAAGGACAATTCATAGGCTTCATGTAATACTTTTGGCCCGCTTTTTTAATCGTGCCATCAGCATGTAACTCTTCATCCATCTCCATTGGCGGATACATACCCTCGGCATACCATTGCAAATGTCCGCTAGTTTCAAATAGTGCTGCCTTTGTTAGATGAGGCGAATAAACAAATTGGTAATCCTCTTCTTCATGCCGCATTCTCGAGTAATCCTCCATCGCTCTACGGATGATTCCACCCTTGGGATGAAAGACTGCTAATCCAGAACCGATCTCCTCTGGAAATGAAAATAGATCTAACTCAGCTCCTAATTTTCGGTGATCACGCTTTTCAGCCTCTTCAAGTAGGTGAAGGTAATCATCTTGCGCCTGTTGAGTAGGCCATGCAGTCCCATAAATTCTTTGCAACATTGGATTTTTTTCAGATCCACGCCAATAAGCACCTGCTGAGCGCATTAACTTAAATGCTGGAATGTGTTTTGTAGAAGGTAGGTGGGGGCCTCGGCATAGATCACTCCAAACTGGATTTCCATCTCTACCTAAATTGTCATAAATAGTTAGTTCAGCACCACCAACTTCGACTGAAGAGTCACCCTCAATAGCTACCGACTTCAAACCAATTAATTCACATTTATATGGTTCAGCCTTTAACTCAGCTAAGGCATCTTTCTCAGTAACCACACGTCTGCGAAATCTTTGGCCTGCCTTAATGATTTTACGCATGGCACTTTCTAATTTTTCTAAATCAGATGGCGTAAACGGATTTTTTGGATCAAAGTCGTAGTAAAAACCATCCCTAATCGGAGGTCCAATTCCTAATTTAGTCTCAGGAAATACCTCCTGGACCGCTTGAGCTAAAACATGTGCAGTTGAATGGCGCAACACATTTAGGCCATCTGGTGAATCAATGCTCACAGATTCAACAACATCTAAATCTTTTAATGGACTCCACAAATCTTGAAGTTGACCATTAATTCGGCAAACTACTACATCGCTACGTTCCTCAAATAGGTGTGTGGGCCTTTTATCAGGATCTATAGAGGTTGATTTGCCATCAACAGTAACTTTAATTTGGCCTGACACAACACTAGGTTAGCAAAGCAGAGGATAAAGAGGTGTTATTAACGAAGGTATTCATACCAAATTACTAGAAAAATCAAAGAGGCTACTGATAACCCAGCAAAAAGCAGGAGTTGATGCTTTTTTTGAATTTTTGCAGCATCCGCTGCGCGGGATGCAACGCCTTTGGCAGATGTAAGAACCCGAGCAGCCCATGCAAACTCTGTAGCTAATATTCCAAGCCCCGTAAAAATAATCAACCAACCAGGCCCTGGTGCAATTAAAGCTACAACTCCAACTAAGGTAATTAACCCGCCAACGATGCCAATTAATACTCTTTTTATAATTGGACTCATGGGTTTATGTTACTAAATAACTTTGCTTTAAACCGATTAATTAACTCATTTCCTAGTAGATTCTCATCAAACAACTTATCATCAACTCTTCTGACTGGTTGAATCAACCGTAATGATGAGGTTACATAGAGTGCATCAGATGCTAAGAGCTGGTTATATGTAATTTCACACTCGGAAATATCAAACCACTTGATGAGTAGCTCCCTTATTACACCGGGTAGACATCCTGTTTTAAGTGCTGGAGTTTGCCAATTTGAGCCTTTTAGAATTAAGAGATTGGAAAATCCAGTCTCAACCACAAAGCCATCCTCATTTACAAAAATTGAGTCGTCAAAACCAAGTGCTTTTGCTGTTCTTATCGCCAGCATCGATAACCCATAGGAGGTTGATTTATTTCCTACCAACCCAGCCTTAGTAAAAATTGGTGCTTCAAATTTTGTAAGTGAGATTGATGTTAAAGCTGGTGAAAGTGGCTCTAAGCTCACAAACCAATTACCATCACTTAATACAACTAGTCGAAGTTTTGCTTGGCCAATTTCACCCTGCAATAATTTTGTGATCCCTACTTTAATATCAATAATTGCAGGTAAAACAATTTGTAATTTTGAAGCTGAGTTTTCAAGGCGAGATAGGTGGCGCTCTAGAGCAATTGGCTTATCATCTAACGCTAAAATACTTTCAAATAATCCATCACCGCGAATTAGTGCCTCTGAGTAAGGTAGTTTATCGACCTCAGATTTAATCTGACCATTTATTAATAGCTTCAAACTAATGCTCCAGATGCGATTGAGATTAATCTATTAGCCTTCAACTGCGTCTCTTCCCACTCACTATTTGCATCACTTTGCCAAGTAATTCCAGCACCAGTACCAAAGTTTATCTTGCCATCATTATTCGACCAGAAGATACGAATCCCAACAGATAGAAGTGCCTGATCATTATCAACCCAACCAATTACTCCACAGTATGGCCCTCTATCAATTTTTTCTACCTCCTTGATTACCTTTAATGCTGCTGACTTCGGCGCACCACTAATTGAGCCTGCCGGTAGTAAGCAAGAGAGTAACTCGCTCCACTTTAATCCGGATTTTAATCTTCCGGTGATATCAGAAACTAAGTGATACAACCCCGGATGTGATTCACTTGCTAATAATCTAGGCACATCAACACTGCCAGGAACACAAATTGCACCAAAATCATTTCGCATTAAATCTACAATCATCACATTCTCGGCACGATCCTTCTCACCAAAATCATCGGATTTTGAGGTGCCTTTGATTGGCGTTGTTTTTATAACCTCGCCTTTGCGCTCTAAAAATAACTCCGGAGATGCAGATGCAATCTCAAGTCCAGGAACACTTAGGTAAGAGGCGAAGGGTGCGGGATTAGATTTTTGTAATTTGCCGGCAAGCCCAAGTAGAGATTGATTTGAGCTAGATGTTAAGACCCGGCATAGATTTACCTGATAAATATCGCCAAGGGCAATCTTCTCTCTTATTAAATTAACATTATTTTCAAAGACTGATTGAGATTGTGATGATTGCCAACTCTGACTTACGCCCTGCCAATTACTAAGAGGCAACTTACTATCAATTACGGTTTCAAATCTTGCACAAATCCATTTACCTTCAAAGGTATTTACTACCGCCCAAAACCCACCTTGATCTAGGCAGCTTGGATCATTTGAAATCTCAACACACTCTGTTGCTAGCCGACCTGCCATCCAAAAGGTTGAGTTGAAGTTGTCCATGTTTGAACGCTACCGCCAACGGCAGTTTTAGGTTAAATAAATTACAATTGTGCGCACAGTGGCATAATGCGATAGATTTCACCCTCTGTAATATGCGGACGTAGCGCAGTTGGTAGCGCGGAACCTTGCCAAGGTTCAGGTCGCCGGTTCGAACCCGGTCGTCCGCTCCACCAACA